>JAMCYS010000045.1 GCA_023473795.1 Chloroflexota bacterium
CGGCTTGCCGCCGCCTTCCAGGGCGCGGGCAAGCCCGCGCGGTCCAGGGCCCGGCGCCACCGACCGCCTCTACGAGGAATGCCCATTTTCATTCTCGGTGGTGGCCCGCCAGGGCAATGGACGATTCCTATGAAAATGGGCACTTGCTGAGCGACCGTGGGGGCAACGTGGAGTGCGGCGGCTTGCCGCCGCCTTCCAGGGCGCGGGCAAGCCCGCGCGGTCCAGGGCCCGGCGCCACCGACCGCCTCTACGAGGAATGCCCATTTTCATTCTCGGTGGTGGCCCGCCAGGGCAATGGACGATTCCTCGCTGCGCTCGGAATGACAAAGAGCGGCTCGGTGCTAGCAGGGTACCGGTTGTAGGAGGGGACAATGGCGGAACGAGCAACGAGCCTGGCCGATCTCTCTCAATTGGACCTCACCCCGCAGTGGACGGGCAAGAGCGATTACCGGCTAGCCATTATCGGCGTGGGCGTCGCCGCCAATGACTTCGAGCTGCCCGCCTACCGCAAAGCGGGCTTCAACCTGGTGGCGGCCGCCTCGCCCTCGGAGGGATCGCGGGAGAAGGCGCGGCGGGTTTGGGGCATCGAGCGCACCTACGCCGACTACCGGGAGATGCTGGAGCGCGAGCGGCCGGAGATTGTCTCCATCACAATCCACGACCGCTGGGTCGAGGAGAAGGTGCGGGCCGTGCAGGCGGCAGCGGCATACGGGGTACACGCGCTAGTGCAGAAGCCATTCGGCCCCACGTTGGGCCACTGTCTGGCCATGGTGGAGGCCGCCGAGCGGGGTGGTATCAAGCTGGCGGTGAACCAGAACGCCCGCTGGGCGCCGGTGAACTTCATGGTACGCCAGGTGGTGCGCTCCGGCGCGCTGGGCGAGCCGTTGGTCGTAAACGTAGAGTGGCGCAACGCCCAGCGCAACCGGCCGATCCTCTACACCTACTGCGCCCACACGTTCGATCTACTGCGCTGGTGGCTGCCCCAACCGGTGCGCTCCATCTTCGCCAGCATCAACTACGCTCAGACCGGCCAGCGCTTTGTCTCCGCCAACCTGCAGTTCGCCTACGGGCCGCTGGCCTGCGTCTGGGACGATTGGTCGAGCTTCCGCCACGAGCATTGGCACCTGCGGGTCGAGGGCAGCGAGGGGATGTTGACCGCGAACGAGTGCTTCGGCCTGAACATGGAAGCCCCCTGGCTGGAGGTAATGCGGGTGGATGCCCCCGGGCAGGTCTTCAGGCCTGCCGTCGTGGGCAGCTACCAGCCGGACGGCTTCATCGGCGCCGTGCGCGAACTGATGCGGGCGGTCGAGTGCCAGGAAGAGCCGGCGCACAGCGGCCGTGACAACCTGAATACGATGCGCCTCATCTTCGCGGCCCATCGCTCAGTAGCCGAGGGTCGAGCGGTGGACCCGGCGACGATCGGGGCAACGGACGGGGTGATCGACTTCCCAGAAGGATGAGTGGAACGAACGACTCGGGCCGTGCCTTCGGGGACGATGATCCTCTGCCACAGCTGGCATTCGTGCATAATCCCGTAGGGGCGGGCGTCTCTGCCCGCCCGCCAGCCATGTCCCCGAAGCGTAGTGAAGGGGGCGGCCGCGGCCGCCGTAGCGGCGTAGTTGCCAGCTCGGCGTGGGGATTAGACGGGCGGGCGGGTACGGAGCCCCGCCCCTACCGCCATACCTGCCAGTTATGCACGGATGTCAACCCGGTGGCCCGGCGCCTTCCGCCGATATGTTATGGTTACCTACCCACGCGGTTGGCGTGAGGCATGCCGTGCCGGGGGGGGGTGAGCGATTGATCGACCCAGGTCGGACTTCGGACCCAGAGGCGCCGGTCGGGCAGAGCTCGCTCGGCCCCCAGCAATGGCGGGGGCTGGGGTTTGGGTTGGCTGGCGGCGCTTCCTTGCTGCTCTCGCTGGCGACGGCCGAGCGCCCGGGCGCTATCGCCCTCTGTGCCGTGGCCTGGGTGGCCAGCCTGCTTCTCGCCGTTCTGGCCGTCTGGCCTACCGGTGAGCCGAGTCGCGGCTGGGGCCGGACGCTCGGCCGTCTGAGAGCCGCCCTGCGTACGCGCGAGGCGGCCGTGATGGCCGCGCTCACCCTCCTCGGCGCCGGGCTACGCCTCTATGACCTGGCCGGTTACCCCACGGGGCTCAACGGCGACGAGGCCGAGTTCGCGCTGCTGGCCCTGGACGTGCTGCACGGTCACGGCCCCTATCCTTTCGGCACTGCCTTCCTCGGCGACTCGGCGCTGTACCTCTACTTTCAGGCGCCGTTCCTTGCCGTCTTCGGGCCCACGGTCGCCGGCATCAGGGTCTTCGGCGCGTTGGCGGGCGTGCTGACCCTGCCGGCCTTCTACCTGTTCATGCGGCGCTTGTTCGGCCGGCGCCCGGCGCTGCTGGCGCTGGCGCTGCTGGCCGGCAGCGCGGCCCACGTCAACTTCAGCCGACTCGCGCTCAACGTGCCTCAGGTGCCCCTCTTGGCCTGCCTGGCGCTCTACGCCCTCTGGCGGGCACTGGAGAGCCGGCTCGCCGTCTGGTGGCTGGCGTCCGGTATGCTGGGCGCCTTCGCCGTCTACTTCCACTTCGGCGGGCGCCTGCTGCCGCTGATTGTGGCCCTCTACTTTGTCTACCTGCTCGTCTGGCACCGCCGCCAGTGGCGCGCCTGGCTGCGCGGAGTGGCCTATTGCCTGCTGGGGGGTATGCTAACCCTGGCGCCGCTGGGAGCCTACGCGGCGAGGCACCCGGAAGACCTCATCTACCACGTCAACGCCAGACTAATCTTCAATATCTGGCCGCAGGTGACGGCGACTTATGGCACGGACAACCTGCTGGCCATTCTGGGACAGCAATTCGCGCTCAACGTGCTGGGCTTCGTCAGCGTCCCCGACGGCACCAACCTGTTCTACAGATTCGCCGAGACGCCTTTGCTGGCGCCCCTGCTGGCGCCGTTCTTCCTGGCGGGGCTCGCCCTGGTGCTGTGGCGGCTACGAGACGGGCGCTACGGCCTGCTCGTGGCCTGGTTCTGGACGTTCATCCTGGTGGGCACGGTGACGAACGAACCCCCCCAGTCCCATCGCCTTGTGACGGTGCTGCCGCCTGCCATCGCCGGTATCGCCCTCGTGCTGGACGCCCTCATCGCCTGGGCGCAGCGCTGGCGCCGGCCTGCTGTGGGGCGAGCGGTGGTGAGCCTGGCGCTGCTGGTGCCGCTGGCGGCGGGCGCGGCCGACAACGCCAACTACTTCGGCCCCGCGGCCGCGGCCAGGCCATGGGAGGAAGTGACGCTGCTGGGAACCTACGTCTCTGACCTGGGACCGTCCTACCGGGTCTACGTCCTAGGCGCTCCCTCAGTCTACTACTGGCACGGCGACCGCCGCTTCCTGGCGCCCGATGTCCCTGGAGGTGACCTGGACAAGCCGACGCCCGGCGAGCTGGCCGCCCTGCCGCGGGACAGAGCCCTCGTCTTCCTCGTCTACCCCTGGCTGGAGGGAACCCTGCCGCTTATCCAGCAGGTCTACCCGGACGGCCGGGTCGAGCCGGTTAGCGGCCAGGCGGGCCGCACAGTGTTCACGGCCTACTTTGTGCCGCCCGGGCCGGCAGCAAACTAGCGGCGGCCCACGCCGCACCGGCCAAGGCCTCCGCCCTGCCGGGCCCTCCGGCAAACTGGAGCTTCCTCTGTAGGCGTCAAGCGGCTCATCAGGCAGGCGCATCTGTGGGTTGCGGGCAAAGGCCCCAATCATGGCTGGCATTCGTGCATAATCCCGTAGGGGCGGGCGTCTCTGCCCGCCCGCCAGCCATGTCCCCGAAGCGTAGCGAAGGGGGCGGCCGCGGCCGCCGTAGCGGCGTAGTTGCCAGCTCGGCGTGGGGATTAGACGGGCGGGCGGGTACGGAGCCCCGCCCCTACCGCCATACCTGCCAGTTATGCACGGATGTCAGTCATGGCTATTGCCGCCAACCCCGGCGAGGGCTATAATACACTCACGTGTAGCGAGCGTGATCATCGTCGAGGCACGCAGCGCACCGAACCGGACAGCAGTACTGCCCCCTAGAGCAGGCGATCCGCTCACCTAGGAGCGGGTGGGGCCGGGCCCTGCCGGGCAGCGGGTGAGAACGCCCGCGGGACTTGGGGTCGTGTGTCTTAGGCACCGACCACCAGGCGCGGGCGTTTTCGATTCCGCTGTAGGGAGGGCTCATGTTCACTTCCAAGAAGGGCGTGGCGGCGCTTTCCGTTGCCTCCAACACCCTGCTCACCCTGGCCAAGCTGGTCGTGGGCCTCACGATCGGCTCGGTCAGCGTCGTGGCCGAGGCCATTCACTCTGGCGTGGACCTGCTCGCGGCCGTTATTGCTCTCTTCGCCGTCAGCCGCTCCGCCCGCCCGCCCGACGACGAGTATCCCTTCGGCCGTGGCAAAATTGAGAACGTCTCCGGCACGGTGGAGGCGTTGCTCATTTTCCTCGCCGCGGGCCTGATCGTCAGCGAGGCCGTCAATAAACTTCTCCATCCGCCCGAGCTGCCGCAGGTGGATTTGGGCCTCGTGGTGATGGCCCTCTCCGTCGTCGTCAACTTATTCGTTTCGCGGCGTCTCTTCGCCGTAGCCCGGCGCACCGAGTCGGTGGCTCTCGAGGCCGACGCTTACCACCTCACTACCGACGTGCTGACCTCCCTCGGCGTCTTCGTCGGCCTGATACTGGTCCGCCTCACCGGCTTCGCCTATCTCGACCCGATCGCGGCGCTCCTAGTGGCGGGGCTCATCGTCAGAACCGCCTGGGAGATCACCCGCCGATCTTTCCTGGACCTGCTCGACCGCGGTCTGCCGGCGGAGGAGCGGCGTCTGGTGGCACGCGTCATCCAGCAGCATGGCGACCGTCTGGTTGGCTTCCACGAGGTGCGCACGCGCAAGGCGGGGGGCGAGAGGCACGTCGACCTGCATCTGGTGGTTGCCGCCCGGGCCACGGTGGAGGAGGCCCACGCCCTCTGTGATCATCTGGAGCGGGACCTGCACAGGGCGCTGGGCCGCTGTACGCTCAACATCCACACCGAGCCCTGCCGCCAGGATTGCGCCGACTGCCCCGTCAAATGTTCCTTGCCCGGCCGGGGCGACGAACCCGCGGCCTAACCCCCCGGGGAGAGGACCGGCGTGTTAGAATGTCGCCGGCCAGCGAGCGGACCTGATACTGGCATAGCGCTTATCCTAACTCACACCATACGTTTCAGCCGGACAAGGAGACTGGAGAGCGATGTCTACTCCGGCTGAAGCCTCGGCCTCCCTGGGTAACCGGCCGCGCACCGCAAGAACGCAAGAGCGCCAGTACGGGCACATCCGCTCCTACCAAATCAACCGGAGGTGGGCCAGGTGGAAGAGCGTTTTATTATACTGCAGTGCGGGCAGCTTTACGACGGGGTGAGCGAGGCTGCGCTGGCAAACGCGGCCATCCTGTGGCAAGGCTCGCGTCTCCTGGCCGTGGGCCGGCGAGGCGAGGTGGCACCCCCCGCGGGCGCCCCCTGCACGGTCTTGGACTTTCCCTCCGCCACCGCCTTGCCGGGCCTGATCGACGAGCATACCCACCTCTCCTTGCCCGGCGACGGGCGCAGCTACGAGGAGATGGTGCGCGACTCCGACGATCTGATGGCCATCATCGGCGCCCGCAATCTGGCCCTCCATCTGCGCTCCGGCGTGACGACTCTGCGCGACCACGGCGCCCGCAACCAGGTTGGCTTCGCCCTCAAGGAGGCGCTACGGCGCGGCTACGTGCAGGGCCCGCGCGGTCTCTTCAGCGGCCGCTCCATCACCTGTACCGGTGGCCATTTCCACTTCATGGGCGCCGCCGCCGACGGCCCCGACGCCGTCCGGCGCGAGGTGCGGCGCAACATCCACGACGGCGCCGACTACGTCAAGATCATGGCCTCGGGCGGCGGCACGGCCGGCACCCTGCCCGGTTATGCCTCCTACTCGGAGGCTGAGCTAAGGGTAGCGGTGGAGGAGGCTCGCCGCTTCGGCAAGCTGACCGTGGCCCACTGTCGCGCCACGACGTCCATCCTCAACGCCGCGCGGGCCGGGGTCGACCTGCTGGAGCACGTCCAGTTTCACGATGCCGACCTGGCCGTCCGTTTCGATCCGCGGGTGGCCGAGGCCCTGCTGCAGTCGGGCGCCTACGTTAGCCCCACTCTGCAAGCCGGCACCCAGTATGCGTCTCTTCTCGGCCTGCGAGCCAAGCAGGAGCGTGGCGAGCTCACCCCGGCGGAGAAGGAGCGGCTGGCCTGGAACGAATCCTACCAGGAGGAGCGTCTGACCATCTTCCGGCGCCTCCTGGAGTGCGGCTTCGCCGGGCGCATCGTCGCCGGCAGCGACTCCGGCTGCTTCGACTTCGCCTTCGGCCATCTGCAATACGATCTGGAGCTGATGGTGGTGGGGGGACTGCCCAACCGGCAGGCAATCCGCGCCGCCACCAGCGTTGCCGCCAAGGCCGTCGGCCTGGCGGAGAGAATCGGTTCGCTGCAGCCGGGCAAGGAGGCCGACCTCCTCGTCGTCGCCGGCGACCCTCTGCGCGACATCTCTGCCCTGCGCCAGGTCGTCGCCGTGGTCAAGGGCGGCGAGCGGGTGGTCTGACCGAGACGGTCAACCGTCTCCTGCTCGCCGTGAAGTCGGCAGCACGAGTGGCAATCTGACTTGGAGGGGAGGCAATGTCAAGCAAGCAACCAGTCACGGCCCCGAGCGTCAAGACGCCGGCGAATCCCTACTCCCTCGCCACCCGGGTGGGTAACCTGCTGTTCATCTCCGGCCAGGTCGCGCTGGATGCCGAGGGCCGGTTGGTGGGTAAGGGCGACATCGAGGCCCAGGCCCGCCAGGTGCTGGCGAACATCAAGGCCCTGGTGGAGGCGGCGGGCGGCAACATGGACGATGTGGTCAAGACCACCACCTTCGTCACCGACATGCGCCAGTTCCCGCGCACGACGGCCCTGCGGCGCGAGTACTTCCGCGAGCCCTACCCCGCCAGCACTGCCGTGCAGGTCAGCCAGCTGGTCGACCCCGACTGGCTGATCGAAATCGAGGCCATCGTCGTCCTCGACTGAGCGCGGGCGGCTGCCAGCTCCTCACGGCCTGCCGCCGGATGTATGCTGCCGTGCCGGTCACCGTGTCCAGGGCACGGCGGTCGCTACTGGGGATGGGGCATGGGCATTCTCCCCCTCCGTAGCGGCCGGCGTTCTCCGCCGGTCGCGCTAGCGGACCGTGATGGCGAGTAGCCCCAGACTGTCGGCCCTGGCCACGGCCAGGCGCTGCCCCCCCTGGCTGGCGTACACTACTGCCACCAGCCGGTAGCTGCCCGGCGCCAAACCCGGCGGCAGTGCCAGCCGCCGTGCGTCCCGCACCCGCTCGCCCGCCGCCCAGGCGGAGGTTGGATAGTCGCCGTCCACTGGCGGGGAGTCCTGCTGGGCGACCAGCCTGCCCGCCCCGTCCAGCAACTGCAGTGACATCGTGTAGTCGCCGGGAGGCGCCATCAGCGCTCGCCAGGTGAGGACGACGTCCAGACCCTCCCCCGCCTTGACCGCGCTCGCGGCCAGGTCGTAACCCTCCAGTTGCAGCCAGTCACCAAACGTGGCGCCCACGCTGGTCCGCGGCGCGGGCGGGGCCTGGGCGGGCAACAACTTCAACGGGCCCACCTGGTATGACTTCTCCGCCGGTTTGCCGCCGTCCAGCCAGCCTACCTGTTCGCGGCCGTAGAACTCGTAGGCGCCGAGGCTCAGGTAGGCCAGGCCTGGCCCCAGGTCGGCGCCCAGCGGCAGGTCGTACGTGCTGACCATGTACTCCCCGTTGCGCCAAAACAGTCGATACTGGAAGATGCCCCAATCCTGCTGGGCCAGCGCCCGTCCTTCTCGGTCCAGCAAGTGGGCGAAGAGGACGTAGTCTCCCCAGGGCAGGTCCTGGGTTTCGCCGGGAATCTCCCAGAGCAACGACATGCGCAGTGGCTCGCCCGCCTTGGCCGCCGCCGGCAATTTGTAGCCTGCCAGGCGCAGACCGTTGGTCAGCACCAGCTCCTGGCCCGGCGCCCGGTAGGCGTCAAGCACGCTCTGTCCGTTGGCGGGTGGCAGATAGAGAAAGCGGTAGAAGACCTGTCCCGCCGTGCCGCGCACGGCCAGGTCCGGCAGGTCCTGGAAGCCGAGCGCCAGCGCCTCGCTGATGATCGGGCTGGAATCCTCCACCGCCGCGAAGCCCAGTGGTGGCGCGGCCGTGTCGTTGATGGCCACCACCAGCACGACTCCTCGGCTGGGGTCGCGTGGCAGGAGCAGCGCCTGGGGCGGAGTGACCTTCTGCAGGGCCACGTCGGGTCGCGCCAGGTAGTGCAGACCCTCCCACTGGTTGTAGGAGCAATAGAAATAGACCGGGGCTTGCTCAGCCTGGGGCAGGAAGCCGCGCAGATTGGCCATCGCTTGCTGCTGATAGCGTAGCGGCAGGCCGAAGGGGTAGCGGTCGGCCAGTGGTTCCGGTGAGGCCAGCGATTGCCAGGTTGGCAAGACCTGCGATAGCGCCAATGCCAGCGCGACCGCGCCCACGGCCGTCCCTGCCCGGCCAAGACCTGTGCCCTGCCGGCGCAGCCACTGGGCGCCGCTGGCCAGCGCCAGGCCGATCAGGACGAACTGGGCCGGGTACACGCTGGTGAAATAGGGCTGAACCCAGGGCATCGAGTGGCGCAGCGTTGCCAAGACCGGCACGGCGCACCAGAGCAACAGCAGCAGATACTTCTCCCAGCCCTCCCTCACTTTCTTTCCCCGCCAGGGACGCGCCGCTACTAGCCGCCAGGAAGCGATGGCCAGGCCGAGCGCCATCAGGGCGCTCGCCAGACGGTCAAGCCCCTCCACCGCCAGAGCCAGCGGCCCTCCCTCCCAGCCGGCCGGCACTCTACTGCCAATGCCGTCGCCTGTGCCCATGCCTGCCACAATGCGCAGGGAATCCAGGTCGACGTTTGCCTCCGGGCCAGGCGAAGCTTCCAGATAGTGGCTCAGACTGATGAACCCGTGCTGCGCGTCGTCGTAGACGTAGGGCGCCACCAGCGCCAGCGACACCAACGCCCCCACCACCAGCGGTCGCCAGCCGAGGCGGCGCCAGAAAAGCACGACTACGAGCAGCAGCAGGGCGGCCCAGACGACGCCCGCGGGGTGGGTGAGGACCAGGAACGTCAGCAGGGCGCAGGTGGCGGCCAGCATCCAGGGCCGCCGACCCGCGACCGCCCCGTAGATGGCCGCGATGAACAGCAGGGCCGGCAGCGGCATCAAGTCGTCGGGCCAGATCTTGCGGCCAAGGTGTACGGCCCAGGGGTTGACCGCGTAGAGAAAACAGGCGATCAGCCCGGCGGTCCCGCCGAAGTATCTGGCGGCGAACCAGTAGGTGCCCGCAACCGCCAGCATCTGCAGCAGGCCGACGAAGCCAGTGGCGATGGCAGGATCGGTGGTGAGGAGAAGGGGAATCGCCAGCCAATAGTACTCTACCGGGCCCTGGTAGGCGCCGGACGAGCTCATGCCAGCGTGAAAGGCGATGTTGCTCTGGTAGACAATCTGGTAGGCCCGGTCGAGGTCCGAAGCCTGATCGCCGTTGAACTCGGCGTACCCAAGCCCGTACCAGCGTAGCGCCAGACCGACGGCCAGGATACCGAGGAGGGCGAAGGCGGTTAACAGTCTAGTGCGGCGCTCTGCCTGCTGGGGGGACCTCTGCCCGGTAGTCTGTGCCGTCGCCGCCACTGCCCGCCTCCCGCGTCCTACTTGACTGCCACCGTGCCCAGCAGCAGGCTATCGGCCGTGCCGCCGCCCGGGCCGGTCGCGGCGAGTCGCTGCTGGCTGGCGGGCGAGTAGACGACGAGCAGGAACCGGTAGCTGCCTGGCCCGGCCCCAGCGGGCAGTTGCAGAGAGTGGTGATCGACCACCATCTCCCCTTGCTCCCAGGCCGAGGTCGGGTACTGGCCCTTCACCGGCGGCGAGTCGTGCTGGGCCACCAGCTTGCCGGCGCCGTCGAGCACCTGCACCGAGACCGTGTAGTCGGCTCCCGGCCGGGAGCGGGCCCGCCACCGCAGAGCCACGTCCACTGTGTCGCCGGCCCGGGGGGCGGCGGGCGTGAGGACGAATCCCTGCAGCTCGAAGGCGCTGCCGAACGAGGCGAGAGGTGGCACGGTAGGCACCTCGGCAGCCTGCGGCGGTGCTACCTTGAGCGGCCCCGCCTTGGCCGCGCCTGGGAGCTCCTTGCCGCTCTGATCCAGCCAGCGGGCCTCCGCGTAGTCCAGGCGCTTGTAGGCGCCCAGGTCCAGCCAGAGCAGCCCCGGGCCGTAGTCGTCCGGGAGCTGGAACTCGTAGTAAGCCACAGGCAAGTCCGCGGCGCGCCACATCGGCAGGTAGTAGCGCCAGTAGCGGTGCTGGTACTGGCCGATCTCCCAGCCGGCCTTCGCCAGCTCCTGCCCCGTGTTGTCGAGCACGTGGGCGAAGAGATTGTACTCGTCGCCCACTGGAGCCCCCGTGCCGTCGGGCACGTCCCAGAGGACGGCCAGCGTGACCTTCTCCCCCGGTTTGGCCGCCCCAGGCAGGGCGTAGCCGCGCAGGCGCATGCCGTTATCTAGCGTCAACGTCTGCGGCGTGGCGAAGCGCGCCAGCGCCTGCTGGGCCCGCTCCGGCGAAAGGTAGAAGAAGCGGTAGTAAGTGTAGCCCAGCGGGCCCCGCACCGCCCTGTCCGGCAGCTCCTGGTAGCCCAGGTCGCGCAGGCGCTCTAGGGTGCGGGTGTCCTCCCGCGGCACGAACGGCTTCTGGTCCGACTCCACGATGCTATCGTTGGCCAGCAGAAACAGCGCCCCGGCCGTCGGGTCGCGGGGCAGCGCCAGCCCTTCCCGGGGGTCGACCTCGCGGATCGGCCGCTCCGGTCGTGAGAGGTAGTCGAAGCCAAACCACTGGGCGGAAGTGTAGGCGTAGACCGTGGGGTTGTCTGGCTCGCCGCGCAGCGCCCGCACCGTGTCCACCGCCCGCTGGGTGTAGAGCAGCGGCACGCCGTAGTGTCCCAGCGGCTCCTCCGCGACCACGTAGTCGATGTAGCGCTGAGCGAAGACCGCCTGCGAGCCGGCCAGGTATAGGGCCACTGCCGCCACCGCCGCGGGCGCCAGCCATCCCGGCAACGAGTGCCGTCGCGAAGCGAGCCTCCGCAGCGCCCCGGCCGTGCGCGCCAACCCCAGAGCGATCAGCAAGTAGGGCAGCGGCAGCACGTTGATGAAATAGTGGGGGTAGAAACCTAGGGAGTGACGCAGGTTAACCGCGATGGGCAGCACGAACCAGAGGAGTAGTAGGAAGCCCGCGTCCCGCTCTGCCGCCCGAGCGGGGTCGCGCCGTCGCCACCAGGCCGCGGCTCCCCACAGCGTCCCCGCGCCATTAGCAATCGCAGGTCGCGGGGACAGCGTCCCCGCGCCATTAGCAATCGCAGGTCGCGGGGACAGCGCCCAGGCGAGCCCCGCGTAGAGCAGCCAGGTCGCCAGTTCGTTCTGCACGGTCTGGTCCGGCAACGTCCAGTCGCCGGTGAAGCCGTAGCCCATCATAGTGGGGAAGTACTTGGCCGAGGCCATCGCCAGGATCGTAGTCAGCGCCTCCAGGTCGGTCTGCCCCCCGGCGCCGGAGAGCCCCAGGAAGAGGCGGAAGCTATTGAAGCCCTGCTGGTAGTCGTACCAGGCATAGGGAGCGAGCAACAGGGCCGCCAGAGCCACGCCCAGCACCAGCGGCCGCCAGCCCAGGCGCCGCCAGTAGACCGCGACTACCACCAGCAGCAGAGGGGCCAGGAAGATCGCCGAGGGATGAACCAGGAAGAGGGCCATCGCCCAGAGGCAGGCCAGGGCCAGCTGGTAGCGTTTTCCCCGCAGCACGGCGGCGAAGAGGGAGAGGAAGAAGAGCACGGTGAAGAGCGACGCCATGTCGGGCGTCCAGACCTTGCGCCCGTACTCCAGCGCCCAGGGATTGACCGCGTAGAGCAGTGCCGCCACCAGGCCGACGCCGCGGCCGAAATAGGTCCGGCCCAGGTAGTAGGTGCCGGCGACGGCCAGCATTTGCAGCAGGCCGACGAAGCCGGCGGCAATCACCGGGTCCTTGCTGATGGCCAGGGGAATTGCCAGCAGGTACAGTTCGACGGCGCCCTGGGCAGTGCCGACCGAGGACTGGATGCCGACGAAGGGGAAGTCGCCGTAGGCCAGCCAGTCGTAGACCCTGTTGAGCACCCAGGCCTGGTCGCGCGTAAACTCGCTCAGCTCAAGGTGTTGCCAGCGTAGCCAGAAGCCGATGGCGAAGATGCCTGCCAGGGCCAGACCCGTCAACCATCGGTCCGCGCTGGCTGGCGTCCTCTCGGTCGGCGGCACCGCCGTCGCTTGCGCCAAATCGTCCTCCCGCCGGCCGCGGGCCATCGGTCTCCCCGGCCGGCCGCAGGATTATACCTGCGTCCGCCCGCCTACTCAAGTGACTGCGTGACTGCCGGCCGCCCTTGACATCCTTCCCTCCCAACTCTTAGCCTTGGGCACAATCACCGTCCATGCGGAGGCCCGTCCATGATCGCTAAGAATCTCGTGCGTCTGGGGGAGGGCGCCGGCACCTCGCGCGCCTGGCTGGAGCCGGCCTACGACCTGGCCGAACGCGGCCAGCTGGATTTCCTGCTCTTCGAGTGTCTCGCCGAGCGCACCATCGCCTTTGCCCAGCTGGAGCGCCTGGCCAAGCCGGACGCCGGCTACGACCCCCTGCTGCTCACTCGCCTGCGCGGGGTGCTGGCGCCTTGCTACCGCCAGGGCACGCGCATCCTCACCAACGCCGGCGCCGCCAACCCGCCCGCCGCCGGGCGGCTGGTCGTCGACCTCGCCCGCTCGTTGGGCCTACGGGGCCTGCGGGTGGGCGTGGTCACCGGCGATGACGTGCTGGCCTTGCTCGACCTCGATGCCCTGGTGGCCAGCGAGACCGGCCGGCCCCTGCGGGAGCTCGAGGGGCGCATCGTCTCGGCCAACGCCTACCTGGGCGCCGGGCCTCTGGCGGAAGCGTTGGGCGAGGGCGCGCACGTGGTCGTCGGGGGACGTATCGCCGACCCCTGCCTGGCGCTGGCCGCGCTGCGCCACAGCTTCGGTTGGGGCGAGTCGGACTGGGGTCTGTTGGGGGCTGGTATTGCCGTGGGCCACCTCACCGAGTGCGGGCCGCAGGTCACTGGCGGTTACTTCGCCGACCCCGGGCGGCGCGACGTGCCGGACCTCGCCCACATCGGCTACCCTGTCGCCGAGTGCCGCGCCGACGGCACGGCCGTCGTCACCAAGCTGCCGGGCAGCGGCGGTCTGGTCAGCGTCGCCACCTGCACCGAGCAGTTGCTTTACGAAGTGCACGATCCCTCGGCCTACTTCACGCCCGACGTAATCGCCGACTTCTCGAACGTGCGCTTTGCCCAGGAGGGACCGGACCGCGTGCGCGTGCAGGGCGCCGGCGGCCTTCCAGCCCCGGCCACGCTCAAGGTGGCGGTCGGCTACCGCGATGGCTACATCGGCGAGGCGCAGCTGAGCTACGGTGGCACGGGCCCGCCTGGCGGCCGAGGTTCTGGCCGAGCGGGTGCGGCTGACGGGTGTGCGCTGCCAGGAGCTGCGGGTCGAGCTGCTGGGCGTCAACTCCCTCTACGGCGACGCTCTGCCGCCCCCCGGCGAGCCGCCCGAGGTACGGGTGCGGGCGGCCGTGCGTACGGACACTTTCGCCGAGGCCGACTTGGTGGCCAGCCTCAGCGACGGCCTGACCCTGGCCGGTCCCTATGGCGGCGGCGGCATCTTCCGCTCGGTGCGCGAGGTCATCGCCATCGCCTCGGTCTACCTGCCCCGCGAGCTGGTGCGGCCGCGGGTCGAGATTCTGGAGGTGTAGCGATGAGGAGGAAACTGCGCGACTTAGCTCACGCCCGGGCCGGCGATAAGGGCGACATTTCGAGCATCGTGCTGGTGGTCGACGACCCGGCCCACTACGATCTGGTACGGCAGCAGGTCACGCCGCAGCGGGTGAAGGAGTGGTTCGGCGCGCTGGTCAAGGGCGAGGTGCAGCGTTATGAGGTGCCCCAGCTGGGCGTCCTCAACTTCGTCTGCCACCGCGCCCTGTTCGGGGGCGTCACCCGCTCGCTGGCGGTCGCCCCCCACGGCAAGAGCCGCGGCGCCCTCTTGCTGGAGATGGAGGTCGACCTGCCCTGAGGGAAAAGGGGCAGGACTCCCAGCGGCAGTTCTCGGTCCCAGGGACCCGCAAGTTGAATAGGTCGCCCGTCCGTCCCTGCCGCGCGCCGCTGAAGCAGCGCGCTCATTTGCGAGGCCTCTGCGGAGGCTGAGAGCGCCTCGCGGCCCAGCCTCCGCAGAGGCTTTGTAGGTTCAGCCCGGCGCTGAAGAGCCTGTTGAAAAACGTCCGATCGGCCGCTTAATGGCAAGACGAAAGCCCGATGTATCGGGCCATTTCGCTGACGCCTATTAAGCCAGATGGCCTTTTTCAACAGGCTGATCTAGGAGCGGGCGCATTAGTGTGCGCTACAACGGACGGTCGCCGCTCGCGAAAGCATGCGTCAGCGCGCGTTTTTCCCCATGGCCCAGCCCGACCACCTGCTCCAGGAAGTAGCGGTGCAGTCGGTCGTCGTCGGTCAGCTCGGGATGGAAGGCCGTGACCAGCAGGCGGCCCTGACGCGCGGCCACGATGCGCCCGTCGTCCAGCCACCCCAATACCTCGACCCCCAGACCCACCGCCTCGACGACTGGCGCCCGGATGAAGACAGCCCGCAGCGGTCGCTCGCCCAGAACTGGGACCCGTAGGTCCGCCTCGAAGCTCTGCAGCTGCCGGCCGAAGGCGTTGCGCCGCACCCGCAGGTCCATCGTCGCCAGCAGCGGCTGCTCCAGGCCGCCGATGTCCTTAGCCAGCAGGATCATTCCCGCGCAGGTGCCGAAGACCGGCAGTCCGGCGGCGATCAGTTCGCGCAGCGGCGCCAGCAGCTCGTAGGCCACCAGTAGCTTGCCAATGGTCGTGCTCTCGCCCCCCGGGATGACGAGCCCCGCCAGACCGCGGAGCTGCGCGGGCAAGCGCACCTCGCGCACGTCCACCCCCAGCCCGCGCAGCATCGTGGCGTGCTCCACGAAAGCCCCTTGCAGGGCCAGCACGCCGATAGTCGGCGACTCCGCCACCCCTACCAGCCTCGCTTGGCCATCAGTTCCTCGGCCTTGATCGTGCCGATCTCGATGCCGGGCATGGCCTTGGCCAGACCCTTGGAGACCTCCGCGATCAGCGCCGCGTCCTGGTAGTGGGTCGTGGCCTTGACGATGGCTGCCCCCCGCTGGGCAGGATCTTCCGACTTGAAGATTCCCGAGCCGACGAAGATGCCGTCGGCGCCCAGCTGCATCATCAAAGCGGCGTCGGCCGGGGTGGCCACGCCCCCGGCGGCGAAGTTCACCACCGGCAGGTGCCCGGTCTTGGCCAGCTCGGCCACGAGCTCGTAGGGGGCACCCAGCTTCTTGGCCTCGGCCATCCACTCGTCGGGCGGCATGTTCCGCAGGCGGCGAATGGCGTCCATCACCGTGCGCATGTGTCGCACCGCCTCGACGATGTTGCCCGTCCCCGGCTCGCCCTTGGTGCGGATCATCGCCGCCCCCTCGCCGATACGCCGCAACGCCTCGCCCAGGTCGCGACAGCCGCAGACGAACGGCACCTTGAAGGCATGCTTGTTGACGTGGTGCTCCTCGTCGGCGGGCGTCAGCACCTCCGACTCGTCGATATAGTCTACGCCGATCGCCTCCAGCACCTGGGCCTCGACGAAGTGGCCGATGCGGCACTTGGCCATTACCGGGATGCTCACCGCGTCCATGATCTGCAGAATCAGCCCCGGGTCGCTCATCCGGGCCACCCCGCCGGCGGCGCGAATGTCGGCCGGCACCCGCTCCAGCGCCATCACGGCGACCGCTCCCGCCTCCTCGGCGATCTTGGCGTGCTCAGGCGTCACCACGTCCATGATGACCCCGCCCTTGAGCATCTGCGCCAGACCCTTCTTGGTCGTCCAAGTCGACTCTTCCATAATGGACCTCCCTCTGACTATTCGCCGTCCCCGCGCCATTCGCTGTCTAAGAACGCGGGGACTGTGTCCCCGCGCCATTC
>JAMCYS010000137.1 GCA_023473795.1 Chloroflexota bacterium
GACCACCATAGCCCGCAAAGTGGCCGCCTAATGGCGGCACGAGAATGGTCCCTCCCAACATAACGGCGACTAATCGGCACAGCAGGCGGCAACCATCGTCCACTGCACCATTTCGCACCAGAAACTAGACTAGAGATGAGAAAGAGGATTCTCGCGTCCCTGGGCGCTGCTGTGCTGCTGTTTGCCAGTATGGCGGTCCCAGCCTTCGCCAGCGACCACCTGTTCAATGCCGCCAACGCACCTGGCGTGACCGAGCGCGGCTTTGCCAATCCAGTGGCTGGAAACCCGTCTGCCACTTCCGGTGCTGCAGCCAGGCCTGGCACGGTGCCCGGGGAGGGCAACCCATTTGCCGGTCAGGACCAGGGCACTCCGGCCGCCAACCTGGACCTGGTCAACACTCGCTCAGGCGGCAATGGAACCCCTGCCCAGCCGTAGGGCTTTGGGCTAGTGGCTATGGTGATGGGAGGGACCTTATATCAGCCCCTCCCGTCGCCCTCCGGCAACGCCAACGTCCTTGCCAGCCCAAACGCGGTAGCGAACGCTCAGCGTGACACCGTTCAGACCCGCCTGTCCACTGCCAAAGTCAAGATTGCGTGTGCTTCGGCCTTAGTAGCTGCTAATACGCACCTGGCCACCGCCGGTAAGGCTGAGGCGCCAGGCAGAATCAAGCGGGGGCAGCGAAACGTGGCTGGGGCGTTCGTCGTGACTTTGAGGGAGGGCACGGTGGCGAGTCTGATCGTGGCCATCATCCTGGCTCACCTGGTCAGGAGTGGCAATGCGCACCTGGCGCGCGCCCGGCCTTCGTCCGCCTGTAGGGGCGACCCTTGGGTCGCCCGCCGCCTGCGCCGCCTGGCCCTCATCCCCTGCCAGTGGGCTACGCCGGCCATTTCGTCCTTCTAGGGTCTTCGCCCGCCCTCCCCCTGCCCTGCGGGCAGGGGCTTCGCGTGCCGGCCATCCGGTTCTCGGCGTAGTCCGGGGGGACTGCCGCCTCCCGTTCCCCTGAGCACGAAGCGCTGACCCCCTAGCCGCGGGGGCCGGTGGTCGACATCGCTAGAGGAAATGTTAACCAACCCGCTGACCCCCTAGCCGCGGGGGCCGGTGAGCGCTCACTACAAACGCGGATACCCGCCGGCGGCCCGCCGTTCGTAGTGAGGGCTTTAGCCCTTTCCGGTTTCGCGGACAGAGCCAGCTTGCCGTTCCTGCTGTGGCTGCCTGGGGATGCTGGCGGGAGAGACGCAGTATCGCCCTCGCCGCCAGATGTGGGGGCTATCCTCTCTCCGGTGATCAGTGGTGATGCGCGCCACGGAACAAGCCCAGTCACGAAGCCGATTGTTGGCCTCCACGACTACTCGTCGAAGTAGTCCACATCCACCTTCTTGACCACATAACTTGTGACCTCTGACACGCCGACTCCGTGATCGATCATATACTGGGCCAGTTGGTCTCCGTCAATGAGGACGATCTTCCCTGCTGCCGTTAGGCCAGCACGTTGTCAGAGCATGGCAACAGACAGGTGGGCAGCGATCGCACCGTCCCCGCGCCCGCCGACCATCTAAGGACGCGGGCCACCTCAGACGTGCCCGGTACCCTCCGGCATTCCAGCCAGCTAGCCCCCACGGTTCGTGACAGCGACTACGCCGCCGTAATACAATGCCGTCAATCCTGTCGTCGCCGAGGAACGCCACCCCGTGATAGAAATCGTCTCTGCCCAGACTGGCGAAGCGTTGGAGCACGTTATCGCCTTGTCTCAGGAATACGTGACCTGGATGACCGCCGAGATTCGGGAACGCTACCCTGAATTGGACGTAAGCGAGTTCACCGCGGAACACGAATATGACGACGTTCGCCAGAAGTTCCCGGGCGAGCACGTCCCACCCGCCGGCTGCCTCCTCGTCGCCTTGAGCGAGAACGAGGCGGCCGGTTGCGTCGCGCTTGGCAGGCTGACGAACGCCGTTGGCGAGATGCGCACGCTCTACGTGCGGCCGGCCTTTCGCGGCCTGGGAGTCGGGAGGAGACTTGCCGAAGCGTCGCTGGCCGAGGCACGCAAGTTAGGCTATGGCTACGTGCGCTTGGATACGCTGACTTTCATGGATGGCGCGCTTGCTCTCTACCGCTCGCTTGGATTCTGCGCCATCGACCCATACCGCGATGTCTCCACTTCCCTGAAGCGATACATCCGTTTCTTCGAACTCGACTTGTCTGACTCGCGCTGATGGCGCTCCACTCCGCGTCCCAGCGAGAAACGTCGCCCCGCCGTACTCCGCCCTGAACCTCCCGGCACGGCAATTGCGACAAAGGTTGTCGGACGTTCTTTGGTTGATAAATCTGCTCGCCGGCGCTATGATTGTCTTAGCACGGTCTCTGGAAAGGACAACGCCATGGCCTCCACCGTACTCGAGCTGCCTCCGCATCGCGCGGTCGAACAGCTGGAAGTCGAACTGGGTCTGAGCCAGGGCGACATCGCCGCGGCCCTGGACGCGAGCCCGCGCACCGTCGCGCGCTGGCGCGGCGGCCAGAGCTACCCCCAGCGCGAGGTCCGCGGCCGCCTCAACGCGCTCCTCGACCTGCGGCACCGCCTGCTCGAAACCTTCGCTACGGCGGAGGCGGCGCGCGCCTGGCTGCGGACCGCCAATCGCTACCTCGGCGGCCTCGCGCCCGGCGAGGCCCTGCGTGCTGGCCGGCTCGACCGCGTCGAGGCCGCGCTCGAGGCCCTCGGCTCCGGCGTGTTCGTTTAGCCTGGCGCCCGGTTGACAGCCCCTGCCCCGCCGCCTATCATCGTCGGGCCGGGGGCGCGGCAAAGGCCAAGCCGGCCGAACCCGGCGTAAGGCGCAACCTGCCAATCTTCAATGGGGGTTGCGCCTCCTGCCTTGAAAGACGGGGGTAGGGGTCCCCTCTGGGGTGAGGGACGGGCCATGAATGGCCGAGCGCGGCTTCAGCCGGCTCCCTTACTACTGGCGTTTATGACAGAGTCCCTGTCCACCACCAATCCCTGAGGTGAACGCCGATGTCCGCTATCATCAACCAGCTAGTCG
>JAMCYS010000095.1 GCA_023473795.1 Chloroflexota bacterium
GCAGCTGCTGCCGCTTCTTCTTCTGTACGTGGCCTGGCGGTGGCAATGGGCGGCTTTGGCCTGGTTCGCCGTGGTGGCAGCCACGATAGGGGCGCTCTCGTCGGCGTTGGTTGGCCTGGGGGGTCTCCACAACTACGCGGCGCTGCTGCTCGGTGGCAACATCGGCTTCTGGTACCCCTGGAGCCACACTCTCATGGGGTTGGCCCAATCCGGCCTGGGCCCTGACTACGCCTGGCCGGGATACATCCTGCTCTGCCTAGTGCAGCCTCAGAACAGGTCGTCGGTAATGCCCGTTGTCCACAGATGCGCGGATCACCGTCCCTGATGGGCGGCTGCCAACGTCCCTCGGTCCGACGATCCCCGAAGAGGTCATCTGTTCGTGCACTAGTTGTGCTGACCGTTCTGGCGGCGAGCCTGGGATGGCGGCGGCATCTGCCTGCGGAGGAAAGCCAGCTGGCCCTCGCCGCCGTCGTTCTCGCCGCCTTGCTGGTTGCCAACTATTTGTTGATCTATGATCTGACCCTCTGGGCGGTGCCGTTGGCCCTGGCCTGGCCGGGCGCGGGCCAGCCGAAGAGCCGCAGGTTGGTGTTGTTGGCCTTCTTGGCGCCTTGGCCGGTGCTGTTCCTGGCCAGCGGCGAGAGACCGTTCGTCTGGACAACTGTCCTCACCGAGCTAGTGGTCTTCGCGCTGCTTTGCCGGCACTTCTGGCTCGGGCGACTAGGCTCGGCGAGTAGCGGGCCCGGTCTGGGCGGGAACGGACCAACCGGACTGATCCACCCAGACGGAGGGCGATAAGGAATGCCAGTGTTGGTTTCCGGGGTGCGCGGCAATGCTGGCCGACGGCGTCTCCTCGCCGCGCTAGCCGGCCTGCTGCTCGGGCAGATCGGCGTGGTTGCCTTCTTGGCTCTTCCCCTCTGGTTGGCGCCAGCCGATACCTCCGGCTGGGAAGCGGGCGTAGACTGGCGGACTTACCTTTCCGCCGTGGCCATCCTGCGCGGCGGCCAGGGCACCTTACTCTACGATCTACCCTCGCTGGGGGCAGTGCAGGCGGCGATGGGAGTAGACAGGGTGATTGCCTACCCTTACCATCCCGCCTTCTTGCTGCTGGTCTACCCTTTCACCCTTCTGCCGCTCGGCATATCCTTCTTGGCCTAGCTGCTGTTCAGTTTGGTGCTGCTGGCGCTGAGCCTGCGCGGGCCTTCGTGGGGCAGTCCGACCGGCTTCTCTTCGCGCTGCTGTTGGCGAGTATGCTGCCAGTGTTCATCGCGTTCCTGATGGGGCAGTCTACGATGATCCTCCTGCTCGGCCTGACTCTGGTCGCCACCGGTCTGAGGGGCCGCAACGATGCTGCGGCCGGGCTGGGATTGGCCATGCTGCTGATAAAGCCCCAACTGGTAGTGATCCCGGTGGCTTTACTGGTCTGGCGGGGCAGACTGCGTGGGCTGGCTTACTTTGCCGTTGGTTGTCTGGCGGCGACGCGATTCTGGCTGGTTGGCTATGGCGGCGTGGCTGCCCATCTGGGCTTTCTGTCTTCAGGGGCGATGGCGCCTGAGTATCACGTCAGTCACACGCTGCTGGGTCTGGCGCTATCGATAGCCGGCGATAATGAGGGCTGGCAGGCATACCTGGCAATGGCTGGCGCTGTGTTGGTCGGCGGTGGAGCCGTTCTCTGGCGGCGACGCGATTCTGGCTCGTTCGAACTGACGGATCAGCTGGCAATCGTGGTTCTGGCTTCGCTGCTGGTATCCCCCTACTTGCGACCGTACGATCTAACGCTGTGGAGCCTGCCGCTGGCAACGGCCTGGTCCTGGGCAAGCACGGGCAGGGGGCGTTGGCTGCTGGCAGCCTGTTTCATCGCCCCCTGGCTGAGCGTGGCTCTCTCGGGCCTCGGTCCCATTTCGCTGTGGCCGACCGTAGTTGCCGAGTTGCTTCTCTTCACGGCGCTTTGCCGTCGCTACTGGCTTGGGCTGCCGCACACGGCAGCTGCGGCAGTCCCCGCGGGCACGAATGGATGAGCAGCTGCTCATCTAGTTGAAGATCTCCGGCGGGCGGACATTGGCGGAGCGCAGACTCCAGATGGGCGAAGCAAAGCCGAGCGACACGCCTGGCAGCGCGGAGGCAGGCGTGCCCGGGTTGGGACCTGGACGTTAGGCGGCTACTGAGGTCGCCCGGGCGATTGTAGACCGCCCGGAAAGGGCTTGGCTAGCTCGGCGGCTCGGCAGCGTTGTTGCCGAGCACTATGCGAATGTCGACGTCGCTGCCGGCGGGGCGAGCGCTGTTGTGAATCTGGGCGGCGCCGACGTGGAAGACCGTCGCCAGTTGCCGCACGGTGTAGTCCTTGCCGGCGTAGCTCCAAATCTCGGTCTGGCCGTACGTCGTCTGCTCGGCCTGGCGAAACCTTGCCACGCTGAAGCCGCGCTGTTCGAGGGCTTGGGCCCAGGCGGTGGCCAGGCCGTCGTGCGCGGTGCCGTTTTGTACTTCCAGCCTCGCCGCTTCTTCTTTGAGAACGGGGTCGAAGAAGACCTTGGTAACCAGCTTCTGGATCTCCGCGAGCTTGGGCAAGAGCGCGCCATAGACCGGCTGGTCGGGGACGACTATCTTGGCGTCGATGGCGTGGCTGGTTATGGCCTCCGCCTTGATCCCCCGCACGATGTTGGCCAGGTTCAGCATCTGGTCGAGCGGCATATCGGTGTCCAGGGAATCGCGCAGCACGCCCAGGAGCTGCGGCAGGCGCGGCAGCACGTCGAGCCGCAGCGCCTTGTCGCGCAGGGCCAGCAGGACCTGACGCTGGCGGGCCATACGACCGAAATCGCTGTCGGCGTGGCGGGTGCGGGCGTAGCGCAGGGCCGTCTGCCCGTCCATATGCTGGCGGCCGGCGGGGAAGCGCACAGTGGTCACACCCGTATCGTTCTCGAGGGGATACTCGGTGTCGATAATCTCCGTGGGCACGTCCACGTCGATGCCGTCCACTAGGTCTACCGCCTTCTCGAAACCCTTGAAGTCGATGCGAGCGTAGTAGTGGATGGGTATGCCCAGGTTGTACTCCACCGTGCGCTTGGCCAGCTCCGGCCCGCCGTTGGGATTCTTGCCGTCCGGAAAACGCCAAGCTTGACCGAAGAAGTGGGCCGTGTTGATCTTGTTGTTGATCACGCCGCCTTCGTTATTGGGTATGGTCACCCAGAGGTCGCGCGGTATGGAGAGGAGCGCCGCGGTCTGAGAGCGCGGCTCGATGGTGGCCACTATCATGGTGTCGGAGCGGGACGGTTGCCCATCCTCGACGGGGCGTTGGTCCAGCCCGAGGAGTAGTACGTTTACCCTGCCGCCGGCCGTAGGCTGGAGGACGAGGGGCTGGGGCGCGGCCGGCGCCGGGCTAGAGGCCGCAACAACTACCAGTGGCGGCGCCGGCGGGTTGGGCAGGTCAGCGCCCGTCTGCAGTTCCAGCAGGCCAACGGCGATTGACACGAATATGTAGCCAAAGTACAATCCGCCGGCCACGTAGGCGACGAAGCCGATGACTAGCGCCCGCAGGCGCCAGTCGACCGTCGGTTTGGCGTGGGATTGGAAGTTTACGTCGCGGCTCATCTGGATCCGTGTGACCCCTCTCTAAAAGAGAACGCCCCGCCGTCTCGCGGGCGGCGGTGCACCGGGGATTATAACATGCTCTCCGGGCAAGGCAAAGCAACAGATACGGTGAAGCAATGCGCGAGCGACCGATTTTGCTGTTGGATATCTATAGGCGGCTCTTGTCCTGCCACGGTCCGCAAGGGTGGTGGCCCGGCGAAAGCGCGTTCGAAGTAGTGGTGGGGGCGATCCTGACCCAAGCCACTGCCTGGAGCAACGTGGAGCGCGCCATTGCCAATTTGCAGGCCGCCGGCGCCCTCTCGCCGGCAGGGCTGTATGACCTGGGCGAGGAGCGGCTGGCGGAGCTGGTGAGGCCCTCGGGCTACTTCAACCAGAAGGCGCGCAAGCTGCGCGCCTTCCTGGCGGTACTATGGCAGGAATACGGCGGCGATCTGGAGCGGTTGTGGTCCCTGCCGGCTGGCGAGCTGCGAGAGCGGCTGCTGGTCATTCACGGGGTGGGCCCGGAGACGGCGGATTCGATTTGCCTGTACGCGGCCGGCAAGCCGTCTTTCGTCGTCGATGCCTATACCCGCCGCGTCTTCAGTCGGCTGGGGCTGGTGGCAGAGGCGGCGACCTACGACCAGATGCGGGGGCTATTCATGGAGAACTTGCCGGCGGAGGCGCCGCTGTTCAACGAGTTCCATGCCCTCGTGGTCAAGCAGGGCAAGGATGTCTGCCGCAAACGAGCCCCACGGTGTGGCGATTGTTGCCTGGTGGACTGCTGCGGACAGGCGGTCGTGAATGACTAGGCAGGAGATCATCCGCGACCTGGGCGAGGGGCTGGTGCTGCGCCGAGCCAGCGCGGCCGATGCCGAAGCCTTGGCCGCCTTTAATGCCGACCTGCACCGGGACGAGGGCACGGCCCAGCCCGACGAAGGCATCGCCGTCTGGACGCGAGACCTGCTGTTGCGGCCACACCCGACCATGTCGGCCGGCGGCGTCACGGTTGTCGAGGACAGGCGCAGCGGCGCCATCGTCTCCAGCCTGTCTCTCATCCCCCAGACCTGGGCCTATGCCGGGCGGGAGTTCGGCGTCGGCCGAATGGAGCTGGTGGGCACCAATTCGGGCTACCGCCAACGCGGTCTGGTGCGGGCCCAGTTCGCAGTGGCCCACGCCTGGAGTGCCGCCCGGGGCCAGGCCGCGCAGATAGTCACGGGCATTCCCTATTTCTATCGCCAGTTTGGCTACGAGATGGTGCTGACTTTGGGCGCCGGTCGAGCTGGAAGCAAGTTGGACGTGCCGGCGTTGAAGGAGGGGGAGACCGAGCCCTACATGGTGCGCCCGGCCCCCGCGGCGGACGCGCCGTTCATTGCCCGGACCTACGCAGCTGGCCAGCGCCGGCACCTGGTGAGGGACGTGCGCTCGGCGGCGGTGTGGCGGTACGAAATCGAGGGCTACAGCGAGGGCAGCATTGTGCGCGTGGAAACTCGCATCCTGGAGACGCCCGGGGGCGAACCCGTCGGCTTTCTGGCTCACCTGCCGCGCCTGGAGCGAGGCCGAGTGGTGCTGGTGTCCTACGAGTTGGCAGGCAAGGTTTCCTGGGCGACGGTGACGCCGACGGTACTGCGTTATGTCTATGCGGTTGGCGAAGACTACGCCAGGCGGCAGGGAGGCGAAATCGGCGGCCACTTCTCCTGGCGGGGAACCGACCATCCCTGCTACCGGGTGGCCGAGCGCTGCCTGCCGGTGGTGCGCCGTCCCTACGCCCACTACGTGCGCGTGGCCGACCTGCCGGGCTTTCTGCGTCTCATCGGTCCGGTCCTGGAGGACCGCCTGCTGGCGGCCGGCTTGGCGGGCCACGATGGGGGACTGAAGCTGGGCTTCTTCCGCTCCGGCTGCCGCCTGGTCTTCGCCGGCGGCAGGCTGGTGGTCAGCGAACCCTGGCTGCCAGGTCCGGGGAACTACGGCGATGCCACCTTTCCGGACCTCACCTTTTTGCAGCTGCTCTTCGGCTACCGCGACCTCTCGGAGCTGGAGTACGCCTTCCCCGATTGCGGCGCGCGGGCGGATACCAGCCACGCTCTGCTGATGGCGCTCTTTCCCAAACAGGCCTCGGACGTCTGGGCGCTCATTCGAGCGCCCAGACGCTTCTCTACCTTGCCAGCAGCGAGCGCCTCAGCAGGGCCAGACCGTAGAGGACGGCCCGGCGCCGTACTTCGGCGGGGGTGGTGCGCCACTCCGAGGTCTCGCCGAGCAACGTGCCGCGGTTGTCTACGGCAACGTGGTACGTGCCCCAGGGTTGACCGTTGGTCAGGCCGATGGCGCCAGTGAGGCCGATGCCGATGTCGGTTCCTAGGCGCTCGCGGGCCGCCAGAGCCAGGGCGCGGCTGGCCTGCGGGCTGCTCAGGGCCGCCTCGGTCGGGCCAAGGGAGCGCATGCCCCAGGTGGCGGCCGCCGCGGCGGAGGCGACTACTCCGCCGCCCCGGAAGAAGACGCCACTGCCCGGCGCAGCCGCCAGGGCGGCGGAGAGCAGGCCGCCCGTGAAGCCCTCCAGGGTGCCGATGGTAAACTCGTGCTCCTCCAGCAGCCGGGCCACTATCACATCCAGAGTCTCGTCGTCGACTCCGTAGACCGTGTCGCCCAGCAGGCGGCGGACCTCGGCCTCGGGCACGGCGATGAGTTCCTGAGCCTGCTTCACGTCTGCCGCCTTGGCCGTGATGCGCACGTGGATGCCGTCGCTCTTAGCGTAGGTGGCCAGGGTGGGGTTGGGCGAGTCGAGCAGGGGCGCGATCATCTCGCCCACCGTGGATTCGCCGAGGCCGATGATCTTGAGGATCTTCGAGAGAATGACGGCGCCGCCGAGGCGCGGGCAGAGGTGGGGCACGACCTCTTCCTGCCACATCCGTCGCATCTCCACGGGCACGCCCGGCATGGCGACGATCACGTGGCCGTTCTTCTCCACCCACCAGCCGGGCGCGGTGCCGATGGGGTTGGCCAAGGCCAGAGCGGAGGGGATGAGCGTCGCTTGTTTGATGTTGCGCTCCGGCATGGCTACGCCCCGGCGGGCGAAAAACGCGCGCAGGTCGCGCTCGAGCTCGGGAACCACGACCATCTCCTCGGCCAGTACCGCGCAGATCGCTTCGCGGGTCAGGTCATCTTCGGTGGGGCCCAGGCCGCCGCTGATGATGGTGAGGTCGGAGCGGGCGAAGGCGCGTCCGATCACTTCGCTGAGGCGGCCCAGGTTGTCGCCAGCGGCCGAGACCCAGTAGTTATCGATGCCCAGGGGCGGCAGCTGCTGGGCCAGCCAGGAGGCGTTAGTATCGGTGATCTGGCCGAGAAGAAGCTCGGTGCCCACCGAAATGATCTCCGCTTTCATAGTACCTCCGGGAGCAGAACGTGGGCCGGCCGGACGAGCGGCAGGCGATAGGCATAATAGAGCCGGAGAGTCAAGAGCGTCAAGCGAGACGCCGGGCGCCGGTGCTGGGAGCAGGTGGCCGCCACGGAGGTCTACCCGGCGAGAATGCGCCCCGGCGCCTTCGTCGGAGCCGATGTAGTTCGCTTCGAGACTGCCGGTTACTAGGTTGACTGGGAAGGGGCCGTGACGTAGAATAGTTCAGTCGATCGTCGTGAAGGAAGGCTGAGGGAGTAAGTGCGAAGGAGGCGATGCGGGTAGGGAAGGGGAGTGGCCCTCGGGCCAGCATGCTGTCTGTGGCGTCACCAAGTCGATTCGTGGTCGGATTACGGCTTTGGGCCGGCGGCAGTTCGGTTGGTGGGCGAAAGGACTAGCGCCGGCCGGTCTTGCACGTAGATGCAGGAAAGGAGTGCCGAGCGTGGTGGACCTTACTATCGGTGCCAGCAGTGCCAAGCTCACGCGACGTGACCTATTGAGGGCGTTGGCAGCCGTAGGTGCCGGGCTGGCGATGGGGGCCTGTGCTGCGCCGCAATCGCAACCAACCCAACCGGCCAAGCTGGCGGACGCCCCGAAGGCTGAGATCCAACCCGCTGAGACCAAGGCCCAAGCGGCAACGCAGCCGGCGACGGCCGCGCCGGCTACCAAGGGCGCGGTGACTGTGGTGTTCTGGGGCCACAACAGCCAGCAATCGGTCGATGCCTACAAGGCCAACATCCCACTGTTCGAGAAGAAGTACCCCAGCATCAAGATCGACTACCAGATCAAGGCCGGCAATGAGTACGCACAACTGGTCCTCACGGCCATGGCGGCCAACAACGCCCCAGACGTCTTCCGCGTGGGCGACTGGCAGATCCTCGAGTACATCCGCGACAAGGCGGTGCGGCCCTTGGCGCCCGAGGCCTTCGAGGCCAAAGATGCCAACGAGGTCTTAACTAAATGGTTCAGCCCCAGCTTCCCCAAGAAGTTCCTCGTCGACAACGGCCTGTACGCCGTGCCTGAGGACGTGGCCGGTTTGCTCCTCCTGGCCAACATGGATGTCCTGAACGAAGCCGGCATCGACAAGTTCCCGGACACGGTGGACAAGATAATCGAGGCGGCGAAGAAGGGAACCAAGAGCGAAAGTGGTCGGTGGGTGCGTTCGGGGTTCGAGTGGTACTACAACCACGAGTTGTGGGAAACCGAGCAGTTTAGTCACCTCATTCGCACCTTCGGCGGCTCTATCTACGACCAGGACGCCAAGCTGGTGATGGACAAGGGTGACGCCGCACTCAAAGCCCTGACCTACTACTTCGACACCATCTTCACCTGGAAAGTGTCCAACCCGGCCTTCGCGCTCACGTTCGGCCAGCCGACGCCGACCCACTTCGAGACTGCCAACTCCGTATTACACCCGGCCGGCTCGTTCAAGATCCCCTCGATCAAGAATGCCGGCAAGATCAAAAAGTGGGACTCGGGGCTGTGGCGCACCGGGCCCCAGGACCACGTGCTGGCCTGGGCCTGGTCGCTAGGGCTCAGCGCGGCCAGCAAAGTCCCACTGGAGGCGAGCCAGTGGATCGCCTTCCTGCAGTCCCCCGAAGCGGTGGAGAACCGCGGCAAGATAGGCGGCGCGATGGCGCCCGTCAAGGATATCGAGAAGACCGAGTTCGTCAAGCAAACGCCCGCGCTGCAGAACTGGGTCAAGCTGGGCGCCTCTGCCCGCTACCAGGACCCCTACCCGAGCTATCCTAAGGTCTCCAAGTCCATCGCCAAGATGATGCAGTCGGTAGCGCAGTCGGGCGTTAAGCCGGCCGATGCGCTGGAGCAGTGCTTCAAGGAGCTGCGGGCGATATAGACACGGTGGAAGATGCCGGCAGCGGGCCTCTCCTGCTGCCGGCAACATGACGAAGAAGTGAGTCGCCGTTCGCCGACACGTCTGCCGCAGGCTGGGGAGTGAGACGAGATGGGTCTTGACGGTGCCGAAGTGCCCCTGTCCCCTACTACGCTCCAGGGTAGGCCACTGTGGCGCCGGCTGCATTTGCCTGACCGTTACTCCCTGTTCGGCATGGCCATTATCCTACCGGCGTTGGTTTTCTTCCTAGTCTTTCGCGTCATTCCGCTCGCCTACGCCCTCTGGGTCAGCTTCCACGAGTGGAACCTGATTAGGCCGATGCAGTGGGTCGGACTGCAGAACTACTGGCGAGCCTTCAGCGATGAGGCGTTTCTGGAGTCCCTCTGGCACAGCTTCCTGTATGCGGCCGTGGTAGTGGCGTTTGCCCTTAGCCTGGCCCTGCTCGTTGCCGTCCTGTTGGACCAGAAGCTGCGCTTCGCGGCCGTGTACCGCGGCATCTTCTTCATGCCCGTGGTGATGTCCTGGGTGGTGATCTCCATCGTCTGGCGGGTCATGTATGCCCCCACGTTTGGACTCGTGTCCAACGTGTTGGGTTGGTTCGGGTTGCCGGACGTGCCGATCCTAACCAACGGCGCTCTGGCGCTGTTCGGCATCATGATAATGGGCACCTGGCACGCGTTGGGTTTCTACATGGTCGTGTTCCTCGCGGGCCTGCAGACCATCCCCGTGCACCTTTACGAGGCCGCCCTCATCGACGGCGCCGGCAAACTGCAGACCTTCACCAAGATTACCCTGCCTTTGCTCAGGCCTACTATGCTGTTTGCGATGGTGATGTGCACCATCGACACCCTGCAGGTGTTTGTCCAGGTCTACTTGATGACGCGCGGCGGTCCGGCGGACAGCACGATGGTGGCCGTGTACTACATCTATCGAACCGCCTTCTACTTGCAGGAGATGGGCTATGGCGCCGCCCTGGGCATGATTCTGCTCTTGCTCGTCCTGGGGGTCACCTTGTTATACCTGCGCTTCGTTAAGGTGGAAGCGTACTATTGAGCTGTTGGAGTACTGCCATGGGAGAAGCTAGCCGCACGGCGGCGCGGGCGGGGAGAAGTACGGCGGGCTTGCTGGGTAGACCGGAGCGATGGCTGCTGTACGGTCTGGCCACGATGGGCGCGTTGCTCATGCTTATCCCGGTCTACTGGATGGTCGTCACCTCCTTTAAAGCGCCCGGCGACATCTTGCATTACCCCATGCAGTGGCTACCCGCGCCGTGGTACTTGGGCAACTACGCCAGGGTTTTCGAGGTCATCCCCTTCTTCCTGTACTTCTTCAACTCGCTCCTGGTGGCTGGGGCGGTGGCCCTGAGCAACCTCGCCTTGTGCTCGCTGGCCGGCTACAGCCTGGCCAATTTCCACTATCCCGGCAGAGACGTAGTGTTCGTCGCCATCATTGCCACGATGATGATTCCGGTGCAGCTGCTGTTCATCCCCTTGTTCCTGGTGGTCAAGACGCTCGATCTCACCAATACTTACTGGTCGCTGATTTTACCGGCGGCGATGAACCCGATGGCGGTCTTCCTGATGCGGCAGGGGATGTTAGGCATGCCGCGCGAGCTAGCGGAGGCTGCGCGCATCGATGGGGCAGGCGAGCTGCGAATCTTCCTGCGCATCGTCATGCCTTTGATGACGCCGACCCTCGTGACTTTGCTGATCTTCACCTTCACCTGGAGCTGGAATGCCTTCCTCTGGCCGCTTATCGTCATCAAGTCCTCGGAGCTTTTCACCCTGCCGCTGGGCCTCTCGGCCTTCCAGGACCTGTACGGCATAGAATACGGGCCGCTGATGGCCGCTATGACGATCACCGTGTTACCGATGTTTATCGCCTTCGCTACCCTGCAAAGGTACTTCATTAAGGGTATGGCGCTGACGGGGTTGAAGGTGTAATAGGGGAGGCCGGCCGACCTGTGGGGTATTCGTGTGCGGTGGTTCGCACCATTGTTCTTTTAACCGACTTCGGGCCTGGCAGCCCCTACATCGGGCAGATGAAGGGGGTGCTGGCCAGTATCGCGCCGGGGGCGCCCCTGCTCGACCTCTGCCACGACGTGCGGCCGCGGAATGTGGCGGAGGCGGCTTTTGTGTTGGGCGGAAGCTGGCGCCGCTTTCCCAAGGAGAGCGTCTTCGTGGCGGTCGTAGACCCCGGCGTGGGCAGCGAACGGGCCATCGTCGCCCTGGAGACGCCGAGGGCCATCTTTCTGGCCTCGGACAACGGTCTGCTGACCTACGTCTGGGAGGGGATTGTAAAACGTGAAACAGTCGGCTCACAGGGCCCTGTAAAACGTGAAACACTTTACCGCCTGCGCTCCGTCACCGCTCGCCGGCTCTTCCTGCCGCGAGTCAGTAACACCTTCCACGGTCGCGACATCTTCGCCCCCGTGGCGGCGCGGCTGGCGCGCGGTTTCCCGGTGACGCTGCTCGGCCCCCGCCTGCCGGGTCTGAGGACGCTGCCGCTCTCGCGGCCGGAGGCGCTGCCAGACGGCTCCCTACGCTGCCACGTGCTCTTTGTCGACCGTTTCGGCAATCTGGTGACGGACGCCGCCGCCGCCGACCTGCCGGCTGGGGAGCTGGTGGTAGAGGTGGCGGATCGCGTGATCAGGGGGCTCAGCCCCTCTTACGCGGCCGCCGACGGCCTGCTGGCGCTCGTCGACAGCTGGGATCGTTTGGAGATAGCCCTGCGCGACGGCGCGGCCGCCGCCGAGCTGGGCCTGGGCGTCGGCGACCTCGTGCTCGTGCGCCCCGTTGGCCATTGCCCCAAGCTCTAGCGGGCTGCCGTTTGGCCTGTTATGATGCACCCTGAGGCGCGCGCTCGTTTCGCTCGCCGGCTGGGTAGCGGCTGAGCGCAGTTGATTGCGCGCGGGGAAGGGAGTTGCCGTGGAGAAGATGATTGCCTACTGCGGTCTCGATTGCGCCGTTTGCCCGGCGTACGTGGCGACGCAGGCCTCTGACCTGCCGGCTCAAGAGCGGCTACTTGCGCAGTGGCGGGTGGAGTTCAAGGCGCCGGAGATGCAGCTCGCCGACGTGCTTTGCGACGGTTGCGCCGCCGCCGGCCGGCATTGCGGCTACTGCGCCGGCTGCGAAGTGCGGGCCTGCGCCGCGCCACGCGGGGTGGCCAATTGCGCCTACTGCCCGGACTACGGTTGCGCCAAGCTGGCGTCCTTCTGGGCGATGGCCCCGGCAGCCCGCGAAAACCTGGAAGCCATTAGGGGCGGACTGTAATCGACCGGCGGGCGCCCCGGTTCGAAGGCAGGCACACCACTCGGTGGCTTTCATTGGCCGTGCGAGAAGGCGGTCGGCGGTGTGAATGCGGGTAGGAGGGCCGCGGCTAGGACGGTTGGTGTGAGTTAGGAAAAGCGCCGCTCAGTCCAGAGGGGACCCCTACCCACGTCTTTCAAGGCGAGGAGTGCTACCTCCGCCGGAGACGCACGTTTCGCGCATCTTCTCGGCGTCTAGCTCGTGGTAAGGAAGTCGATGGCACCCGCGGCCAGCAGGGCCGCGCCCACCGGCAGGGCATCCTCGTCGATGTCGAATAGAGAATGGTGCGACGAGTAGGTCGTGCCCTTGGCCGGGTTGCCGGTGCCGAGGAAGGCATAGACACCCGGCACGCGCTTCAGGTATTCGTGGAACGTCTCGCCGGCTAGGCGCGGCCGGTCGAGCCAAACCACCTTGTCTTCTCCCAACAACTGCCCCGCGGCACGGGCGAAGCGCTGCGCCAGCGCCGGGTCGTTGCAGGTGGCCGGGTAGGTGTAGGGCTCGTACTGCAGCTCGTATTCTGCCCCGTGAGCGGCGCATATACCCCGCACGACCCGCTCGACGTCCTCGCGGAAGCGAGGGCGCCGCTCCTCGTCGCCCGTGCGCACCGAGCCCACCATCTCCACCCGGGCCGGCACCAGGTTGTAGGCCGTACCCCCCTTGATCAGGCCCACGCTCAGAGTGAAGGCGTCCCCCGGATCGACGATGCGTCCGGCCAGGGTGTACAGCGCCTGCAGCACCTCTGCCGCCACCAGGCCGGCGTCCACGCCCAGCTGGGGGGTGGTGGGGTGAGCCTCGTGGCCCAGGATCGCCAGGCGGAACTTGCTGTGCCCGGCCATGATCGAGCCCACACGCAAAGCGACGCTGCCCGTGGGCCACTCGGGGAAGACGTGCAGGGCCAATACGGCGTCCACGTCCGGATTGACCAGCGCGCCGTCCTCGACCATGGCTCTGGCGCCGGAGGTGCCGCTGGCGTTGGCCATCTCCTCGGCCGGCTCGAAGAGGAACTTGACGTGGCCCGGCCACTCGCCGTGCAGTTCCTGGAGGATGGCCGCCGCTCCCAGGGCCATCGCCGCGTGGGCATCGTGGCCGCAAAGGTGGCCCACGCCCGGGTTCTGCGAGGCATAGGGGACCTTCTTCAAGTCGGCCAGCGGCAGGGCGTCTATGTCGGCCCGCAAGGCCACCGTCTTGCCCGCTCCGCTGCCCGCCAGCAGGGCGACGATACCGGTGCCGGCCACCCCGGTGCGCGCCGGCAGGCCCAGTTTCTCGACCTCGTTGGCTAGCAAGCGCGCGGTCTGGACTTCCTGGTAGGCTAGTTCGGGGTGGGCGTGGATTTGTCGCCGTACGGAGACCATGTGCTCGCGCTGCCGCTCGGCGGCAGCCAGGATGCGCTCGGTCAGACCGGGGTTCATGGGATACCTCCACTGTGCTTCTGCCAACACCGACCAACCTATGGGGCGGCGCGCTTGCCTGCTACCCGCGCCTGCGGAAGAGACCGAGGAAGCGGTCCTCGTACTCCTCGAAGACCCCCCAGCGGTCGAGTTCGGCTTTCAACTCCTGGGCTGCCAACTCGCCCCGGCCCACAGCGGCGAACATCTCTTCGATCTTGGCTCTGGCCGCCCGGGGCAGGCCGCGCTCGCTGCCCAGCAGGCCGCGGCGTCCCAGTTCCATCAGGTTGTGGCCCAGCGAGCTCACGGTGAGTTCGTGGATGAATTTCATCAAAGAGATGTCCCAGAGGTGGTCCACCCCCCTGATGACGGCCGCCAGGTGCTGCTGGCGTTCGTCTAGATCGGCCGCGAGACGCTCGGCGACGGCCGGCAGCGGGTCGGAGACGACGCTCGTCTCCTGCAGCTCGTTACGATAGGAGTACATCAAGCCGGGCGAGTTGGGGCCGTGCTCCTGCACCAGGTAGCGCGCGTACTCCTGCCCGTGCTCGAAGCCGCGGAACAGGCTCAGCAAGTAGTAGGGGGTGACGATCTGGGGCCGTTCGGCCATCACCTTGCCCTGCCTGATGACGGTCTCCTCTGGACTGAGCGGCACGTCGGCGTAGGCCGGCTCGCTCAATATGAAATAGTCTACGGTGGTATGGCCGAAGGTCGCCAGCATCTGCTGGGGCGCGCGCAGCACTTCGGTGAGGCGGGCGACTTTAGCGATCGTTTCTGGATCTACTGGCATTGTTCCCCTCTGAGCAGAACCCACGGCTCTGCCCTTTGACGAATCATAATCCCGCCGCCCCTTGGCCGCAAGCTCGCCCCGCGCTATACTGGCGGCGAGCAACCGCGTTCTCGTGGAATCGTTCGCTGGGAGAGCCATATGACCGAAGGTAACGAGAAGTCCCCGCTGGAGCCTTGCCCCAAGTGCGGCGGCGAGGTGGTGCAAGCAGAGACCCTAGCCGGCAACACCTGGCTGTTGTTGATGAAGTCGCGCAGCGCAGCCGCCCTTTCATTGGGCCTGCTGCGCGGCACCCCGGTCACGGCCCGCGTCTGCCTCGCCTGCGGCTACACCGAACTCTATGCCACCAATCCAGACGTGCTCAAGTGAGGAGGGATTCATTACTCATCACTTCTCAGGAGGTGACCGATGCCAACCCTGTTTGATCCCCTGGCGATCCAGGGGTTGACCCTGGGCAACAGAATTGTCGTGCCGCCCATGGGCACGCAGCTGTCGACGCCGGAGGGCGCGGTCACCGACCGCCAGCTGGCGCATTACGTCGCTCTGGCGAAGGGCGGCCCGGGCCTGATCATCGTCGAGCACGCCTACGTCTCCCTGCCGGGCCGCTATCGCACCAAGCAGCTAGGCGCCTGGCAAGACGCACTCCTGCCCAGCCTGCGCCGTCTGGTGGAGGGGGCGCACGCCGAGGGCGTGGCGATCTGCCTGCAGATCAATCACGCCGGCTCGATGGCCTCGCCAGAGGTCACCGGCCAGCAACCACTCGGCGCCTCGCCAGTGCCGCACCCGCGCTCGGGCAACGTGCCTCGCCCCGCCAGTAAGGATGATCTGGCCGAGATAGCGCAGCAGTTCGCCGACGCCGCCGGCCGGGCGCAAGCGGCAGGCTTCGACGCGGTCGAGGTGCACGGCTGCCATGGCTACCTGCTCTCCCAGTTCTCCTCGCCGCTCACCAACCGGCGGGAGGACGAATACGGCGGCGACCTTGCCGGCCGGTTTCGCCTGCCGCTGGCCGTGGTGGGCGCCGTGCGCGCAAAGCTGGGTCCGGGCTACCCGCTCTTCTATCGCCTCCCCGGAGACGACATGCTGGCGGGCGGTTGGACGCTGGCCGACGCTGTCGCCGTGGCCCCTTGGCTGCTGGCGGCTGGAGTGAACGTGCTGGATATCTCGGGCGGGCTGGGCGGGGATGGCCGCGGCCGTTTGGAGGACAGGGTCGGCTGGTGGGTGGAGGCGGCGCATCGGATCAAGGAGGCGACTGGGGCGGTGGTGGTCGGCGTGGGCCGGATCACCGAGCCGGGCTACGCCGACCGGGTCGTGCGCGAGGGGCTGGTGGATCTGGTGGCCGTCGGCCGGGAGCACCTGAAGAACCCGAACTGGGCGAAGGACGCCAGGCGCGAGCTGGGGGCGAACTAGGGACAGGCACGCAGGGCTGAAGCCCTCACTACAAACATAGACGCTTCGGTTCGTAGTGAGCGGGTGCAGCCAGTCCTTGATGCTCTGGACGAAGGCCTCACTACGAACATAGACGCTTCGGTTCGTAGTGAGGCCTCACTTGCCCCCGCGGCTAGGGGGTCAGCCCTTTCCGGTTCCCTCCCGGCCTCTATTGCTTCTGGGGCAGCTGCATCAGTTCGATGCTGATGTCGTCGGGGTCGTAGACGTAGAAAGCGTAGCCTCCCTCGTGGGGACCGTACTCCATTCGCACGGGCTCGCTCGACCGGGTCCGGTAGCCGTTGGCCCGCAGCTTCTGACACAGCTCGTGGACATTGTCCACCTCGAAGGCCAGGTGGGCCGTGCCGGCGTTGTAGCTCTCCGCGTCGATCGGCGTGCCCTGGGGTGAGACGTACTGGATCAGTTCCAGTTTCTCCCCGCCCAGTCGCACCCAGCTCTGCAGCTGGTGCAGTTCGGGATAGCCGACGATCTTGGCCACGTAGCCCTTGACCAGGTCGCGGTCGAACATGTGCTCGCCGCCGAGCATGTCGACGTAGAACTTGAGCGATTCCTTGAGGTCGCGCACGGTGAAAGAGGCATGATGGAAATCGGTGATCACCGGCTCTCTCCTACTTCTTCTCGTAGACCTCGGGATTGACCACGAGGTACGGCTTGCGGCCCTCCAGCACGTCGACCACGGACTTGGTGGCCTGGGCGAATAGCGAATCGGTGGCTTGCAGGCTCAGCCCGCCGACGTGCGGCGTGCCGACGAAGTTGTCGAGCTTCAGCAACGGGTTGTGCGGCTCGACCGGCTCTTTCTGGAAGACGTCGCTGGCGGCCCCGGCGATGACCTTGTTGTCGAGGGCCCAGTACAGCGCCTCCTCGTCCACCACCGGCCCGCGCGAGGTATTTACCAGATAGGCGGTCGGCTTCATGTGGCGCAGGCGCTCGCGGTTGATCAGGCCTCGGGTCTCCGGCGTCAGCGGGGTGTGGATCGTGACGTAGTCGGCCTCGCGCAGCAGTTCGGGCAGGTCGACGTAGGTGATGCCCCACTCCTTGGCGAAGGCGTCGTCGTGGTAGACGTCGAAGCAGAGGATCTGCATGTGGAAGGCGCGGGCCAGCTTGGCTACTTCCTTGCCGATCCGCCCTAATCCGACGATGCCCAGCGTCTGGTGAAAAATGCTGGGGGCGAAGCTGCGGGTCCACTTGCCGTTCTTCAGCTGGCGGTCGGAGAAGCAGATTGCCCGGCTGACGGCGATCATCGAGCCGATGGTCTGCTCGGCCATGGCCTCGAAGAGCTCTTGCGTCGGCGAGGTAGTGACGACGATGCCCTTGGCGGTGGCGGCCGGCACGTCGATGGCGTCGAAGCCGACGCCGACGCGCGAAATGACCTTGAGATTGTCGGCAGCCGCGAGCGCTTTGGCGGTGAACTTGTCGCTGCCGGCGATGGCGGCGGAGACGCCGGGTAGGGTTTCGATAAGGTCGGCCTCGGTGAGGTTGCCGCCGGTCTTGTTGAAGACGACTTCCCAGCCACGCTCGCGCAGCGTCGCGATGGCGGCGGGGGCGGCGGCTATCTTGCCCGCCCAGGAGAGGGCCACGAGGATCTTTTCGCTCAAAGTATCTCCTCCTTGCAGGTTTGTTTCTCAGCAGCAGGCCGCCCGCTGTGGACGGCTGTTCCAGCATAGGCCAAGCGAGGTGAGGGTGTCAAGCAAGAGTGAAGGGCTGGCTCAGCCGCGAACGGCCGTGCCGAAGCGCAGGGGCCTGGCGTTGGCGACCCGCTGCTCGGCCGCCAGCAGGTGCGTCCGCAAGGCCTCCTCGGCGGCCCGCCGGTCGCCCAGGCAGTAGGCGCCCACGATGGCGGCGTGCTCCTGCAGCGCCTTGGCCAGGTCGATGTAGGCGGCGATGCGTACCAAAGCCAGTTCGAGCTGGCAGCTGAGGAGCGTGTACTCCTCCGCCAGGACGCGGTTGCCGGCGCTGTCCACCAGCGTGGTGTGGAAATCGCGGTCCAGGCCCACGAACGCCCGCCGACCGGCGGCGTCGCAAGGGTCGAGGGCCTCCATCTGCTGCAGGATTTCCTCTAGACGACGGAGCACGGCGGGGTCGCGCCGGGCCGCGCCCAGGCGTACGCCGTAGGTCTCCAGCAACAGGCGCACGTCGAAGAGGTCGTCCAGCCAGGCGGCGTCGGGCGGGGGCATCACCCGATAGCCTTTGTTGGCGGCGAAACAAACCAGACGCTCGGTCACGAGGCGAGCCAGCCCTTCGCGGACGGGCGTTGTGCTCACGCCCAGGTCGGACGCCAGGCGGTCGATATTCAGCCGCTCGCCGGGCCGGTACTGCCCGGCCACGATACGCTCGCGCACCGCTTCCGCGATTTGCTCCGGCAGTCCGGCCAAGTTCAAGACGCTCAAGGCGCTTCCCTGCTCGCTATCTGGAGAAAACGATCATCCGTGTGCTTCGATCATAGCCCGGGCATCGGGTCGCGTCAATCGCACGGGGAGAGCGTATGTGGGATAGAGCAAACAGAACCTCCCAGCGGCAAACGCTGCCGGGAGGTTCTGCTCGGCCAGGCACTCTGCCGGAGACAAGGCAGGGCCAGCCAGAGGTGTTTTCGACGGGTCAGTTCGCGGTCACCCGCCTGCCGACGACGAGGCCGCGGCCATTCCTTACCTCGGTAACCAGACCGCGACCGGCGCTGTTGCCCACTATCTCGAAGGCCGCTTCGCAGTAGCCATCGTCGTCCTGGAAGAGGAAGAGACTGAAGCCCCCGTCCGCCTGCCGGGGCGCGATTTCCAGGGGCGCGGGTTCGCCGTCCACGAATACCATCAGGCGAAAGCCACCGGGAGCAGTCTGCTGAGCCAAGTGCTGATTATCCTCCCGCCCTCTTCAGTGGCAGCCGGCGCCAGCACGACCGCCCTCTACTCAGAAGTATCACACGAACGGGGCTTCTACTCAGTAGCCAATCGGTGAAGGGGACGCGATGAAATGGTTGAGGAAAGTAGCCAATATTGGCTCCAGCCCGCCGCGGGTGGCCGGCCGCCGGGCGGGTGGCCTAACCGGAACGAGGATTAGCTCATTGGTTGGCTGCAAAATTGTCGCTGCGGTTGTCGGGACCGGCGGGCGGCAGGGTGAAACAGAACCTGCTGCCCTTGCCCACTTCGCTCTCGACCCAGATGCGGCCACCATGGGCCTCGACCAGGGCTTTAGTAATGTAGAGGCCGAGCCCAAGGCCCTCCCGACGGTCACGAGCAGCCGCGGCTCGGTAGTAGCGCTGGAACAGACGGCCTAGTTGCTCGGCGGGTATGCCGGGGCCACGGTCGACTACCGCAGCCACAACCCCTTCGGGGCCAGGGTTCACGACCAGAGCAACCTCGCTGCCTGCCGCCGAGTATTTGAGCGCGTTCGACAGGAGGTTGATCAGGATGCGCTCAAGACCGTCCGGGTCCGCCAGTACGGGCAGCGGCCGCTCCGGCAACTGGAGACTGATGCGTTCGGTATCCAGAACGCCGGCCAAACGGTCTATGAGCTGGCGGCAGAACGATCGCAGGTCCAAAGCGGCGGGCCGAATTCTCAGCTGCCCACTCTCCAAACGGGCGGAGTCGACCAGGTCCTGAATCATCGTCTGCATGCGCCGGGCGCTGGTGATGATGGCGCCGAGCGAGGTCTGGGTCCGCGCCGAAGAGGGACGCTTGCCCAGCACGCGTTCTAGAGACTGGGCTTGGCCGAGGACGATGGTCACCGGTGCGCGCAGATCGTGCGAAATGGCGCGGACGTAGTCTTCCTTGGCTTGTTCCAGCTCGTGCAGGCGAGTCACGTCCCGGAAGATACAGATGGCGAGGGCCACCTTGCCTTCCGAGTTGCGGACCGCGCTACCGGCGAAGGCCAGCCAGCGCTGGGAACCGTCGGCGTGGGCCAGGACGACCTGGACTTCACTGAAGCGGTCGCCACGTAGGGTGCGGCTGATTGGCCATTCGGCTGGAGCCAGTGGTGTGCCGTCCGGCCGGCGGAAGTTGAGAAAACGGTAGCCCTCCGGCGGCAAGGCTTCCTTGGTCTCGGGCAGACGCAGGATGTCCCTGGCTGCCTGGTTCAGCAGGGTGAGGGCGCCGTCTCCGGCCAAGATGAGGACCCCGGCGGTCATGCTCTCGAGCACCGCCTGCATTTGGACCACTTGCTGCTCGGCCCTCTGCCGGCAGGCGCGCTCGCTGGCGAGGAGGTCCGCTTGCTCGTCACCCACCTGCTGGCGCTCGCGCGCTATCCAGACTACCCCGACTGTGCTGCCGTCTTCGTCCCTCAGCGGTGAGACGCTCAAGGATACGGCGACGCGCCGGCCGTTCTTGCGGACTCGTTCTGTCTCGAAGGGAGGGACATTTTCACCCTGCCGAACGCTCGCTAGCAGCCGTCCCAGCTCGTCGGTCAGCTCCCGGGGGATGAGGATAGAGAGGGACTTGCCCGCGACTTCGCTGGCGCTGAAGCCGAAGAGGCGTTCCGCGGCTGGGTTCCAGGTGTGGATGGTGCCCGTCAGTGACGCACTGAGGATGGCTTCCTGAGCGCTGGCAACGATGGCCGCGGCAGGTGCGGCAAGGGCATTCGGTGACCCGGCCTCATGGAAACCATGCCCGGACCCCGAGCGCTGCCGCCGGCTCTGCTTCTGAGCCACGGACTGATTGAGGCCGCTGTTCGCGGTAGGCTCGGGTGACGAATCACCTTCCATCCGGCATCACTCCGACGGCACAAGCTTCCCGGCGCCTCTCGACAGTGTGCGGTTCAGGTCACGGTGGCGAACCTCAGCGCCATTACCCTTGAGACAGCCTATCGAATCCGGCGGGCGACTTGGTCGGCAAGCGAAGAGTCGCCTTGGCCCGTTGCCAGCCCTATAGTAGCGACTGAAGCCAGCCTCTACAACTAGGGGAAACCCTAGTCTTTCTAGTGCAGCCTCAGAACAGGTCGTCGGTAATGCCCGTTGTCCACAGATGCGCGGATCACCGTCCCTGATGGGCGGCTGCCAACGTCCCTCGGTCCGACGATCCCCGAAGAGGTCATCTGTTCGTGCACTAGGATAATGGTCGTGCTCAATCCACCCAGGCGCCTGCTCCACCCAGAGTTATGGGGTCGCGGGCGCCTGCCCGTCCTCCTTGACACTGCCTTGTGGCCAAATCTATAATCGCCTAGCCGGATGGCGTGCGGCTGTCCCGGCGTGCCCATCCTTCCCCCTGGAGGCGAGCCATCACTACCATTCTGGTTACAGGCGGCGCCGGCTTCATCGGCAGCGAGTTCGTGCGCTACACCCTCGCCAACCACGCCGATTACGATGTGGTCGTGCTCGATAAGCTCACCTACGCGGGCAACCTGGACAACCTGCGGCCGGTGTCGGAGAGCCCTCGTTACCGCTTCGTGCAGGGCGATATCGGCGAGGCTACGACCGTCGAGCCGCTCGTGGATGGCGCCGACGCCATAGTCAACTTCGCGGCCGAGACGCACGTCGACCGCTCGCTGCTGGACCCGGGCAGTTTCATCAACACCGACGTGTACGGTGTGCACGTGCTGCTGGAAGCCGTGCGCCGCACGGGCGGCAAAGCGCGCTTCCTGCAGGTCAGCACCGACGAGGTCTATGGCTCGATCGAGCAGGGCTCGTTCCAGGAGTCCGACCGTCTGCAGCCCCGCAGCCCCTACTCTGCCAGCAAGGCTGGGGGCGAGCTGATGGCGCAGGCCTACTTCGAGACCTACCGCCTGCACGTCGTCAGCACGCGCGGCTCCAACACCTTTGGCCCTTACCAGTACCCCGAGAAGATCATCCCGCTCTTCGTCACCAACGCTTTAGACAACCTGCCCCTACCCCTATACGGCGACGGGCTCAACGTGCGGGACTGGCTCTACGTCGGCGACCATTGCTCTGCCATCGACCTCGTGCTGCACGAAGGACGGGCCGGCGAGGCCTACAACGTGGGGGGCGGCAACGAACGCACGAATTTGTACGTGACGGAGACGATTCTGCAGCTGCTGGGTAAGCCCAGGAGTCTGATCAAGCCCGTGGCCGATCGTCCCGGGCACGACCGGCGCTACAGTCTGGACTGCGCCAAGGTGCGCCGGCTTGGCTGGCAACCCCAGCGCGACTTCCTGGCCGCGCTACGGGAGACGGTGGACTGGTACGCGGCCAACGAGTGGTGGTGGCGCCAGCTGAAGTCGGGCGAGTATCTGGACTACTACAAGCAGAACTACGGGCAGAGAGACACGGCGGCGGCTGAGTCAGCCCGACCGTGAACGGTCGGGCTCATACACAAAGCCCCCGCGGGGGCTGAGCCGCTTCTAATGGCGATTCGTAGCCCCCGAAGCGGCTTCGCAAATGAGCGCGGCGCTGAAGCACCGCGCGGTGGGCCGGTGTGCGACCGCTATCTTTGCCAGACGGCATACGGTGCGACGCACGACGGGCCTACATAAGGAGAGCCACGATGCAATTCGAGAACTCCAAACGCCTCTTCGCCGAGGCCCAGCGGTATATCCCCGGCGGTGTCGACAGCCCGGTGCGGGCTTTTCGCTCCGTGGGCGGGCAGCCCCTCTTCATCGCCCGCGGCCAGGGCTCGCGCCTCTACGACGTGGACGGCAACGAATTCATCGACTACGTCATGTCCTGGGGGCCCCTCATCGCCGGGCACGCCCACCCCGAGGTGGTCGCCGCCGTCCAGGATGCCGCCACAAGGGGCACGAGCTACGGCGCCCCTACCGAGTTGGAGACGGAGTTGGCCAAGGTTGTGGTGGACGCCGTGCCCTCCGTCGAGATGGTGCGCTTCGTCAACTCGGGCACCGAGGCGACGATGACCGCCCTGCGGCTGGCGCGGGGCTACACCAAGCGAGAGAAGATCGTCAAGTTCGAGGGCAACTACCACGGCCACGCCGACATGCTGCTGGTCAAGGCCGGCTCGGGCCAGCTGACCCTGGGCGCCCCCGATAGCCCGGGCGTGCCGGCCGGCGCCGCTGCCAACACCATCTCCGCCCCCTACAACGACCTCGCGGCCGTGGGCGAGGTCTTCCGGCGCTATCCCGAGGAGATCGCGGCGGTGATCGTCGAGCCCGTGGGCGGCAACATGGGCGTCTTGCCGCCGGCCGAGGGTTTCCTCCAGGGTCTGCGCGATCTCACGCGGCAGCACGGGGCAGTGCTCATCTTCGACGAGGTGATTACGGGCTTCCGGTTGAGCTACGGCGGGGCGCAGGCGCTGTACGGCGTGACGCCCGACCTCACCTGCCTGGGCAAGATCATCGGCGGCGGCCTGCCGGTGGGCGCTTACGGTGGCCCGACCCGCATAATGGAACAGATGGCCCCCACGGGGCCGGTTTACCAGGCCGGCACCTTGTCTGGCAACCCGCTGGCGATGGCCGCGGGGTTGGCCACGCTCAGCTTGTTGCGGCGTCCGGGCGTGTACGAGGAGCTGGAGCGCAAGTCGGCGCGCCTGGCCGCCGGCATTGCCAGGGCGGCGAAAGCGACGGGGGTGCCCATCTACCAGACGCGCGTCGGCTCGATGATGTGCACCTTCTTTAACGAGCAGCCTGTCACCGACTATGTGAGCGCCAAGGCAGTGGACACCTGTACCTACGGCCGTTTCTTCCACGCCATGTTGCAGAACGGGGTCTACCTGGCGCCGTCTCAGTTCGAGACTGCCTTCATGTCGCTGGCGCACAGCGACGAGGACGTGGAGAAGACCATCGTCGCCACCGAGGCCGCCCTGGAGGCGGTGAGCTAGGCGGCGGCCAGTCAAAGGGCAGCGACGGGGTTTGGCGGCTGGGCGTGGCGCCGATGCCAATAGTCACGGTCGGCCGGATTCTGAGCTGAGGCTCAGGCCGATTTGCCCTCGTCCGCCGCCATCTCCTCGCCCTGGGCGAGCGCCTTGGCGGCCGCGATGTCCCTTTTTTCGGGCCCGCTGCGCTCGCGCCCCGGCACCTCGAGGAGAAACGGCTGCTTGGCGAGCGCCGGGTGGGCGAAGAAGGGCCGCAGGCCGGCGGCTCCCAGCCGGCCCTCGCCCAGGTTGGCGTGGCGGTCCACCCGCGAGCCGAAAGCCGACTTGCTATCGTTGAAGTGAATGGCGGCGAGCCGGTCCAAGCCGATTTCGGCGTCAAAAGCGGCTAGCAGCTCGTCCAGACCCGCGGGCGTGCCGTCGTAGAGACCGCTGGCGAAGACGTGGGCCGTGTCCAAGCACACCCGCAGGCGCGGCGGCCCGCCCAGGCCCTGGATCACGGCCCCCAGTTCGGCGAACGTGCTGCCGAAGGTCGCCCCCGGCCCGGCCGTGGTCTCGAGCAGTAACCGCGCTTCCTCCGGCGAGTCCGCCAGAGCCCGGCCGACGGTCTCCGTGATCAGGCGCTGGGCTTCCTCGGGTCCGACGTCGCGAGCGGAACCCAGGTGGGTGATCACGCCCGCCGCTCCCAGCCTGGCCGCCCATTGCAGATAGGTGACGAGCGAGCGCAGCGAGCGCTCGCGCAGGGCCTCGTCGCCCGAGGCCAGGTTGATCAGGTAGATGCTGTGCAGGAACTGGGGTGTGGCGCCGCCGTCGGCTCGCCGGGCCAGGTACTCGGCCACTTCCGTCTCACCGTGAAAGGGTGAACGCCAGCTCTGGGGAGGGCTGGCAAAGAACTGGACGCAATCGGCCCCGATCTCTGCCGCGCGCTCGAACACCTTAGGTAGGCCGCCCTCACTGGAGACGTGAGCCCCGATCCGCAACTAGCCTGTCCTCCGCCCCAGCACTATAACCAACCGGGCCCCTACTGTCTAGCGCTGTCGCCTACTGGCCGGCCGGAATCAGCAGCATCCCCACCCCGACGACGACCAGGACCGCCGGCCAGAACAGGGTCCAGCTGAGGCCGAAGAGGAAGACCAAGGCTACCAGAAGCAAGACCAGCCCGCCCGTGAGCGGCCCACGCATCGCCGGCGTCAGCGTCCCCGACTGCTGGTAAAGTAGCCGAGCCTGGTTCAAGGAGGCGACCGCCGGGATCAGAATGAATAGGGCCCACCAGTTGCCCGGCACCCAGCCGGTGAAGTTCTGATAAAGGAACATAAGTCCAAGGCCGATGAGAATGGCGCCGCCCACCCACTGGTTGTGAACATCGTGGCTGCGCAGACGGGGCTCGTGCGCGCGGTACATCTTGTTTCCCTCCGTGCGTTGCACCTGCTGGCTATAGGATAGTGCCCAGGAAATTGGGGCACATCCGCTAGCAGGCTGGGCTTTGGCCCCACTGAGCTCCCAACCTCGCCCGGGAGGGCGAGGTTGGGAGCCTCTTCACTAATCGTCGACCTCGAGGACCATCTCGACTTCCACCGCGATGCCTGTGGGGAGCTCGGCCATGCCGACGGCGGAGCGGGCGTGGCGGCCCTTGTCGCCGAAGATGGCCACCAGCAGGTCGGAGGCCCCGTTGATCACCCGGGGCTGGTCGGTGAAACCGGGGGCGCTGTTGACGAAGCCCAGTAGCTTCACTACCCGGCGCACCTTGTCCAGGTCGCCGATGGTTGCCTTGACGGTGGCCAGGCAGGCCAGACAGGTCACGCGCGCCGCCTCGTAGGCCTGTGCGGCGTCGAGGTCGCGGCCGACCTTGCCGATATAGCCCATCGTGCCATCGGCCAGGCGCGGCCCGTGGCCGGAGACGAAGAGCAGGTTGCCTGTTCGCACCGCACCCACATAGTTGGCCAGCGGCGCCCCGGCCGCCGACAGCTCCAGGCCCAGTTCCTTGATCTTGGCTTCCGCGTTCACTTGTCCCTCCTTAGCCGCGAGCGTTCGCGCTGCGCGCCTTCACAGGTCCCGCCGGTTGAAGATAAGGACGGCGAGAACCACGGCGACCGCCGTGTAGACGATAGCATACACTATCATCGCCGAGCTGGGGGCCGAGCTGCCGAAGAAGGGCGTGGTGACGGCCTGGGCCAGCAGCGCCTGCGACTGCATCACGTAGGAAGCCATCTTCCAGAGCACGTCGCTGGGGATGATCAGGCTGGTGACAATGCCCACGTTCACCATCGTATCGTTGCTCAGCAGCTTGCCGATTTGCTCGACGAAGCCCCCCATCAGCCCCACGCCGTAGAGCATAAAGACCACGATGCCGTTGGCTAGGACGCCGAAGACCGTGCCGCCCAGGATGGTGAGGGAGAGCAGGAGTAAAGTGGAGAGTGACATCAGAGCCATGCCCAGCAGTGGCTGGGGCTGCGCCTGGCCCCAGGTAACGTAGATGATCAACAGCACGCCCGTCGCCATCAGCGCCAGGTAGATCACCAGCATGATGGCGTAGCCCAACCACTTGCCGAGTACGACGTCGCGTCTGTGGATCGGCTTGGGTAGAATGGCGTGCAGGGTACCGGAGTCGATTTCGCTGGCGATGGTGCCGACGGCCGTGAAGATGGCCAGGGCCCCGGCCAGAAAGTTGACGACGTAGAGGCCCGCCAATGACAGGGCGGAGGCGATCACCGGCTTGAGCGAGCCCACCCCGGCCGGCCCGCGCATCGTCGGGTTATGGATGGCGAAGTCGTTGTAGGAGAGCTGCGCCCCCAGGGCGTAGACCACCAGGAACCCGACGCTCAGCACCAGGGCACCGAGCAGCACCTTTTTGCGCACCGCCTCGCGGAAAGTGAAACGCGCTACCGCCCAGGTCATCGCTCCGCCTCCTCGATCACGCGTACGAAGAGGTCCTCCAGCGAGCGCCGGCGCGGTGTCAATTCGTAGAGGTGCGCGCCGCTGCTCACCACTGCCTCGACCAGGCGGGGGATGTCCTCTTCCTGACGCACCGCCGCCTGCAGCCGGTCACCCGTGACACTCAGCGACGCGCTCAGAGCCTGGAGGGCCGCCAGACCCTCCGCACTCAAGCCTTCTACCCGCAGATCCACTTCCAGCTGGCTGGCGAGCAAGTCGTTCAACCTCCCCTGGCTAACTACCCGGCCGTGGTCGATGATGGCCACCCGGTCGCAGACCATCTCGATTTCACTGAGCAGGTGGGAGTTGAGAAAGACCGTTACGCCCTCCGCTTTGACCTGCTTGATCAGGTCGCGCACATCGCGCCGGCCGAGGGGGTCCAGGGCGGAGGTGGGCTCGTCGAGGAACACCACCGCCGGGTGGTTGAGCAGGGCCTGGGCGAGACCGATGCGCTGCAGCATGCCCTTGGAGAAGGTGTGCAGGCGCTGGTGCGGCACGTCGGCCAGACCGACGGCGGCCAGGACCTCCGGGATTCGCTTCCGCCGTTCCGCCGGGCTCATGCCGTACAACTCGCCGTGCCAATCCAGAAACTCAGTCGCCTGCAACCAGTCGTGGAAGCGGAAATGCTCCGGCAGGAAGCCGATGTGGCGGCGCATGCTCAGGTCGGTCACGGGGCGACCGAGGATGCGCGCCTGGCCGGCGGTGGGCTGGACGAGGCCCATCAACATCTTGATGGCCGTCGTCTTGCCGGCGCCGTTGGGCCCCAGAAAACCGAAAACCTCGCCGCGTTCGACAGTCAGGGTCAGACTATCGACGGCGACCTTGCTGCCAAAGACCTTGCGCAAACCGACGGTCTCGACCGCCGGCGCTGCCGCCCAATCCATAGCTACTTGCGTACCCTCAAGTTTCCTTTCCGCTGACTCTGATCGATGCTCTGAAAGATGGCTAATGTCATTCTGAGCGGCCTGCCGGCCGCGAAGAATCGTCCATTGCCCTGGCGGGCCACCACCGAGAATGAAAATGGGCATTCCTCGTAGAGGCGGTCGGTGGCGCCGGGCCCTGGACTGCGCAGGTTTGCCTGCGCCCTGGAAGGCGGCGGCTTGCCGCCGCACTCCACGTTGCCCCCACGGTCCCTCAGCAAGTGCCCATTTTCATAGGAATCTCCTGGCGCCCGCAGGCGATGTCCCCCGCAAGGGGGAGCAAGGTTGCCGCTGCGGCGGCCGAGAGATGCTTCGCTCGCTATGCGAGCTCAGCATGACAGCCATTGTCATTCCCCTTCGGTTCCTAGACCGAATTCCACCCGCGAGCCCGGCTCGTTTACTAGGACGCGGGAGCCGAGCGCTCGGTTACGGGACGATCTTGGAGATAGGTAGTTCGAGGATGTCCTCCGCCCCCCGGCGCTTGAGCTCGGGGATTAGGAGATTGATCTCGGCTTTCACCGCCACCGCCTCGACGGCGTAGTAGCCAGAGCCAAAGAGACGCGAGACGGTTGGCGCCTTCATCCCCGGCAACACGTCGATGATGCTTTGCAGATTCTCCTCGGCCACGTTGAGCTTGATCAGCACCTTGCCCCGCGCCGCCAGGACGCCGCCAAGGAGGGTCGAGAGCTCATTCATCGCCTGCCGCTTGGCCTCGTCGGCGTAGGACTCCTTGTTGGCGATGAGCTTGGTGCGCGACTCGAGAAGCACATCCACGACGCGCATCCGGTTCGCCCGCAGCGAAGTGCCGGTCTCGGTGACGTCCACGATGCAATCGGCGATCTCGGGCACCTTGGACTCGGTGGCGCCATAGGAGGGCAGCACCTCCACGGCGATGCCCAGGCGCTGGAAGTAGCGGCGCGTAAGGCCTGGGTACTCGGTGGAGACGCGGGTTCCGGGCGGCAGTTGGCGGCCGTTGATAATGCCGGATTCCTCGGGCACGGCAAGCACGATCTTGACCGGCCGGCCGATGCTCATCTTGTTGTAGCCGAGGTCCATGACGTCCACTACGTCACTGTTGGTCTCCTCGATCCAATCCAAGCCGGTGATGCCCAAGTCGAAAAGGCCGCGAGCAATGTACACCGGTATCTCTTGCGGGCGTAGGATCTTCACGAGGCTGACCCGCGGGTCGTCTATTTTGGCATCGTAGTTGCGCTCGCCGCCCCGCCGCACCGGCAGGTCGGCTTCCTCGAACAATTTGAGTGTATTCTGCTCCAAGCTGCCCTTCGGCAGAACCAGACGCAGCATGGGCGCTCCTTTCCCATAGCGAACATAGCAAGCCCGCCGCATTCGTAACGGCGGGCGCCTAGTAAGAAGTCTAGGCCAGGCAAGGACGACTTGTCAATCTGTGCTAAGATTGCCGCCGTGCGCAATCGGACTCTGGCTCTTATCGCCCTCAGCGCTACCGTTCTGATCTGGGGCACCACGTTCGTCGCCACCAAAGTGGCCCTGCGCGAGCTGCAGCCGTTCACGCTGTCGCTGCTGCGCTTTCTCCTGGGCTTGCTCGTGCTGCTACCGCTGGCCTGGTGGGAGCAGCGCCGGACGCGGGGCGCGCTCGCCTGGCGGCAGCTGGCGTTGGCGGGGCTGCTGGGTGGCTTCCTCTTCTTCGCCCTGCAGAACGTCGGCCTGGTCTACACCACGGCTGCCAAGGGCTCCTTGATCGTGGGCAGCGTGCCCGCTCTCACCGCCATCGTTTCGTTTCTCGTTCTGGGCGAACGCAGCGGCCGGGCGCGGCTGGCCGGGGTGGCGGCCTCGGTGCTGGGCGTGGCAGTGATCGTGGTCGGCAGTGGCGAGGACCTGTGGCAGGGCGGCAGCCTGCTGGGGGACCTGATGATGCTGGGCAGCGCCCTCACCTGGGCGCTCTACACCGTGCAGGTCAAGGGCCTGGAGAAGCGCGTGACGCCCGCGGTGCTTTCGGCCGCCAGCGTGGGTTTCGGGGCGCTGTTCCTGGTGCCGTTTGCCGGCTACGAGCTGCTGGCTGGCCCCTGGCGCGCGCCGGGGTCGACGGCCTGGCTCTCTGTGGCGTACCTGGGCCTGGTGGCCTCGGCGGTGCCCTTCCTTCTCTGGAATCTCGCCCTGAAGCACGTGGACGCGAGCGAGGCGGCAGTGTACACGAACGTGGTGCCGGTAGTGGCCGTGGCCGGCGCGGTCCTCCTCCTGGGGGAGAGCCTGGCGCCGCTGCAGCTGCTGGGTGGGGCCTTCGTCTTGGGCGGCGTCTGGGCGGCGGGCAAGGGGTAACGGCAGCCGCCGCGCTAGAGCAAGCCCTGGCCGCCCGGGGCGTAGGCAAACTGAACCTGCAGGTGCGCGCCGACAATCTGGCCATCGCCGGCTTCTACGAGCGCTTGGGCTACCAGGACGAGCACCTGGTCAGCTTCGGCAAGAGACTACGCTCGCCTTCTGCCGAGAATTCCTAGCCGGTCGGGCTAGACCTTAGAACCCCTCTTTGGACGCGTTCAGCACGCGGCACGTTTGGGGCGTGCAGACGTTGCCACAAACGGGGCACTGCGCCTCGTCCTGCCCGTCCTTGTCGAATATGCTGCCGCAGCGAGAGCACTTGTAGTCCTCTTCGACTGAGGCGTCTATGCGCGCGAAGTTATTCTCGGGCATTGCGCTCCTACCTCCCCCATTTACTCGGCTTATGCGAGGCGCAGGAGCCGTGCCGACAGGTCTCGCCTGGCCGCTTCTGGCATATGTCCTGCGCCGCTGGGGGCAGCGGGTAAGGCAGGAGTGGCTGCCGGGCAAGGGGGTCAAGGACGAGAATGCGGGTTGAGGTGACGACAATCGGCCTTCCTTTCGAGCACGAGAACGCCGAGAGAGAGGCCATGGCCCAGGAGCAGGGTCGGAGGAAGTTCGTGGAGTTGCCGGACGGCGCCACGGTGAAGGACCTGCTGGGCAAGGTGGAGGGGGCAGCCCAGCAGGTGCAGAAGATTCTGGTCAACGGCGCCGATGCCGGCGAGCAGGACCGCCTGCACGACGGCGACGCGGTGGCGCTGGTGGGCCAAGTGAGCGGGATATATAGAGCAACCTTCCTTTACGCCAAAGCGTCGGCCACTATCATGCCCTCACACTGGGAGGGGGGTTCGATCCCCAGCAGGTGCGCCAAAGTGGGCGCCACGTCCGCCTGGGTGATGGGATGGGGCCGCCGGTAGGCCTGCTTCACACCCGGTCCCGCCAGGAAGAAGACCGCCGCCACCTTCCAAATGCCATGCTCGGCGGACGGCAGGTACAGGTGGTGGGCGCAGCCGATATCCGTCGGCCCTGCGTCCGGCTTGGTGTAGGGATCGAACTCTACCGCGTAGTAGTCGAGCTCCGAGTCGGCGTAGCGGGGGGCCATGAAGTAGGGTACGTCGCCCACGGCGTTGCCCCACTGGCCGAGGAAGCTCGCCTCCTCTTTGCGTAAAGCCGCCGCCATGCAGGAAGCCCCGTTCTCCGGGTCGCGCATGCCTAGCAGCGCCTGAATGACCTGCTCCTGCACCTTGGCGTATTCCAGCGGCTCGACGATGCCCTCGGGGTCGCGGCCCTTGAGGTTCAGCCAGAGCTGGCCGCGGCGGGGGAAGGCCTTGGTGCGCGACCAATCCACCACCCACTTGCCCTTGGCGGCGTCGAAGTTGTAGTTCAGCAGCCCGGCGCGGACCAGAGGTACGTTGACGTAACAAGTGCGGAAGGTGGGCAAGGCGCCGTGGTCGGAGACGACGCAGACTATCGTCTCGTCGTCGGCAGCTGCCTCCAGCAGTCCTGCCACCAGCTGGTCGCAGGCCACGTAGCAGGCCTCGAAGGCAGGCCAGGCCTTGGCGGCCTTTGCCGGCTGGTATTCCGCTTCATCCTCCATGATGTCGCGGGCCAGCACGTGGTTGATGCCGTCCTGGGTGTGCCACTGGATGGCCAGCACGTCCCAGGGCTCCTTCTGAGTCAGGTAGCGGGCGGCCTGCACGTACCACTCGCGGGTCCAAGCCAGCTGTTCCTTATAGGTCTGCCAATCGTCGAGCACGCGCGCGGTGGCCGGCGGCAGCTCGCTGCCCTCGGTGAAGGGCCCCACCGCTTGGCGCAGTTCGGCGCAGAGCTCGGCCGGCCGGGCCCAGCCATCGCCGGTCCAGATGTCGGTGCGATAGAGCGCGATGCGGCTGGCGTCGGGCGCCAGGGCGAGCAACTTGCAGCGAAAGACCCCTTCGACTTCGGGGCCATGTTCGGCGTAGGTGCGGTCGAGCACGCGCTCGCGGGTGAAGCGGTCCGTCAGCCAGTCGCTCCACTGGCCCACGCCCAACGAGCAGATGGCCCGCGCCGCGTCCGGCACGTGGGCGACGAGCACACGGTCGTAGCCCTGGCCGGCGCTATCCACAACCAGCAGGTGGTATGTGTACTGGCCCTTCTCCTCACCCGCTTTGCCATCTACCAGGCTGAAGCTGGCCGCCAGCGGCGGCTGGTGGGAGGGCGGCAGGTTGGTCCAGCCCTCGGCCGGAGCCAGGGACAGCGGCGCCGCCATGCCGCCGGTCTTCTTGACGATGGCCGGGTCGAGGGTGCGCCGTTCGAACTGGCCCTGGAGAAAGATTTGCCCGTAGCTGATCCGCCAGGAAGGTGTGTAGGGGCCGGTGCCGTCCACCTGCCAGCCCTCCTTGAGTCGCGAGGGCCAGGAACAGGGCCAATTGAGGACGATGCACTTCTTGCCCTGGCGTTCGGCAGCTTCCCAGAAGAGCTCGGCTTTCACCGCGCCGGAATGGGTGTTGGAGTGGGCGACGTTCAGAGGCTCGCCCGGCACGTGGGTGAAGAACGATACCACCTCGGTCGTGCCCGTGTGGGCGCCGGTCTGTAGCGACGACCAGTTGGTGGGGGTGTCGCAGGGCGGGATGGGATGGGAGATGCTGCAGACGCCCCTCTCCATCAGACGCTTGAACGTGGGCAGCTTGCCCTCGGCCACGAACTTGTCGATGAAGCCGAGCGAGGCGCCGTCCATGCCGATCCAGAGTAGCCGTTTAGCCACGAATGCCTCCTTGAAACCGACCGCCTGCGGGACCGGCGGAGCCGGTCGCGGGAAGGCGAGATGGCCTTATAGTAACCGCAAGGGGGCTCGTCTACAAGGCTCCTGGCGAGCGGCGGCGCCGGCGGGATACCCGACTGTTGCCGCCAACAAGGCAAACTGGTCAAGCCGACGGTCGTTCCGGTCGCCAGCCCGGGGCTGAACCCCCGGGCTGAAGAAACGAAGCCCCCGGATGGGGGCTGGGAAGTTCTCAGTTTCGGTAGACGTGCAAGGCGGACAGGTACCGGGCGCCAACCTTGTCATCCCGAGCGTAGCGAGGGATCTGCTTGCCCGAGCGCTGATCTCAACACATAGGAGCGGGGCTAAGGTGCAGACACCCTGCTGACACCCCTCAGACCCCTCGCCGGCTGGAAGCCGACTCGGGGTGACAATTCCGAGTCGCTCGGTACAAGCCCGATTGCCGATGTTCAAGGGGCTAGGACGTTCTCAGCCTCGACCTGGCCGAGGTTTTGTAGTCTAAGCGCGGGCGTTTAGCCCCGCACGAGGAGGAGGGATATCGCCTGGATGTCACCCTCCGGGTGGCGACCCCGCGCTACCAACGTGGAGCTACGAACGACGAAGAACCCGCGCTCGGGGTGAGGCCTCTGGTCCTCTTCGATTGGCCGGCCGGCAACCAGAACCGCGGCAAGGCGTGCTCGACGCGTTTGCCCGCGGCCGCGGGCACATAGTCCACGCGGAGTTATCGGGGCTGACCTGGCGCTAGGAGAGGGCGCCGATGCCCAGCTGGCGAAACACCTCCAGCATGAGCGGCGTCAGGAACATCAACACAAGCAGGAGCAAAGTAGGAAGGCGATTGGAGTCCGACATGGTATTTCCTCTCTAGCTCTGCCTGGGCGCGACGGCCGTCGCCGTCTTTGCTAGTAGAACGCGCCAGGACTGAAAAAGTGACGCAACGTCTTGCTGGTCCCCTAGTCGCCGATTGGCAGTGACGATGCCTTGTGGTACCCTTTTAGATAGTGACAAGGCGTCGGCGGAACTAGCCGAAGCACTCGCCCAGCCATACCGCAGGAGTTGGGCCACGGGCCCGGCTGAACGCCGGCAATATGCTGAAGAGGTGGCAGAAGATGCGCAAACCGATGGATCGCAACCTGGCTTTCGAGCTGGTGCGCGTCACCGAAGCGGCCGCCCTCAACGCGGCTCACTGGATGGGCCGGGGCGACCGCGAGGCTGCCGACAAAGCAGCAGTCGACGCCATGCGCTTCGCCCTCCAGTCCGTGGACATGGACGGCATCGTCGTTATCGGCGAGGGCGAGAAGGACGAGGCGCCTATGCTCTTCAACGGCGAGATAATCGGCAACGGCTCTCCGCCGCTGGTGGACGTGGCGGTCGACCCCGTGGATGGCACTACCCTCCTCGCCAAGGGCCTCCCCAATGCCATCTCGGCCATCGCCATCGCCGAACGAGGCGCGATGTTCAAGCCCGTCAACGTCTTTTACATGAACAAGATAGCCGTGGGTCCGGAGGCTCGCGGGGCTATCGACATTCGGCTCTCGGTGGCCGAGAACCTGCACCGCATCGCCGAAGCTAAAGGCTACCGGGTGGAAGACATCACCGTGGTCGTGCTGGACCGCGAACGCCACGCGAATCTGGTGCAGGAGATCCGTGACGTCGGCGCGCGCATCAAGATGATTTCCCACGGCGACATCGCCGGCGGCCTGATGCCCGCCCTGGAGAACACCGGCACCGACGTCCTGATGGGCATCGGCGGCGCTCCCGAGGCCGTGATCACCGGCTGTGCTCTCAAGTGCCTGGGGGGTGAAATCCAGTGCCAGCTCTACCCCCGCGATGAGGAGGAGAAGCGCCGGGCGGAGGAGGTGGGCATGGACTTCGACCGAATTCTCTACACCGACGACCTGGTCTCCGGCGACGACATCTTCTTCGCCGCCACCGGCGTGACTGAGGGCGAGTTGCTGCGGGCCGTCCGCTACACCGCCAGCGGCGCCAAGACCTCCTCGTTGGCGGTTCGCGCCCGCTCCGGCACTATGCGCTTCATCGAGTCGACTCACAACTTCGGCAAGCTGCTACGCATCTCGTCACTGAAGTACGAAAGCTGATGGCTCGCGCCGGCTCGTCAGCGCCCCGGTCAGGCGCTAGCGCTTGGCCGGGGCGCTTGTAGTATAATTGTCTAATCTCGCTTCCGGGCGCGCCGCGCCTCGAGGGAGTGGGCTATCTTACGAGGGAGGCTACGCAATGGGGATCCTCGACCGCGTCTCCACGATCCTGAAGGCCAACGTCAACGCGATGTTGGACTCGGCGGAAGACCCGGAAAAGATGATCGACCAGATCATCCGCGACCAGGCCGAGGGCCTGAGCCAGCTGCGGGGCCAGGTGGCCGAGACCATCGCCGAAGAGAAGCGCCTGCGCGCCGAAGCCGACCGCAACCGGCAGCTGGGCACGGAGTGGGGCCAGAAGGCCGAACTGGCCGTGCGCAAGAGCGCCGACGACCTGGCCCGAGAGGCCCTACACCGACAGGTGGACTACGAAGACAACGCCCGGGTCTACGAGCAGCAGTGGGTCGCCCAGAAAGACGTCGTCGACAAGATGAAGGCCCAGCTGCACGCCCTGGATGAGAAGTACGAGGAGACGCGCCGCAACCGCGACATGCTGCTGGCGCGCTACCGGCGGGCCAAGACCCAGGAGCAGATCAGCAAGGTCGCGGCGACCGTCTCCACGATGGATCCCACGGCCGACCTGGCGCGAATGGAAGAGCGCATCCGCCGGCAGGAGGCGCTGGCCGCGGCCCACCAGGAGCTGGCCGGGGAGACCCTGGACGCGCGCTTTGAGGCGCTGGAGACTTCCGACCCGCAGCTCGAGGAGCGTCTGCAGGCGCTCAAAGAGAAAGTCACCGCCGGCGAGCTGCCCGCGCCGAAGGAAGAAGGCGAGGAGCAGTCCCAGTAGGGCGTGTGCTAGGGTCGGCGCTATCGCAAGTCGGAGGGCTGGCAGGGAAAGATTCCTTCTGCCGTGTCATTCTGAGGCCGCTTTTAGCGGCCGAAGAATCCGACGAGTACCGGGACGGATCTCTCCCGCCAGGCCAATGGCATTAGTAGGCCGCCGGCGTGGCACCGAGCAGATTCTTCGTCCCGCTCCGCGGGACTCAGAATGACAAGCTGCTTGCCAACACGGCAGGTTACCCACCGATCGATGGTAGAAACGGACGGGCCGGCGCGCAGCCGGCCCTAGTGGTCTCGCCGGTCTGGCTAGGCGCTGCGAGCCGCGGCCTCGCGTTCAGTTTCGTCGCGCCCCGAGCCCGCCACGGCCCTCAGATCGGCCAGCTGGGCTTGCAGCCAGTCGGCGATGTCGTTGCGCTCCACGGCGTTGCGCAGCACCCGGGCCCGCAGGCGGCGCTCGAAGGTAGGCATTTCGAGGGCGTACTCCAGTGCTCTGCTGGTGTCGCCCACATCGTACGGTCTTACTCCTAATGCCCCCTCGGCTAGCTGTTCGTATGAGCCAGCGCCTCGCGATAGCACCAGCGCGCCATCGCGCGTGTTGACTATCGGTCCCTCTTTGGAGACGAGGTTCATGCCGTCCAAGCCGGAGTTGACCATCAGCACATCGTAGAGACGCATGCCGGCGATGGCCTGGTGATAGTTGTTTTCGTAGAAGACCTCAATCGGTCGCCAACCATCGCGGCCATAGGCGCCGTTGATGGTCTCGATTAGTTCGAACACCTGGCGCGCGTAGCGCTGGTATTCGGCGATGCCTGTGCGCGAAGGCACCAGGAAAGACAGGAACCTTACCTTCTCACGCAGATCAGGTCGTCTCTCCAGGAGCTTGGCGAATGCCTGGAAGCCAGTGAGCAGATTCTTGCTGGGGTCGAGCCGGTCGACCCTGACAATTGTCCGCTCGCCGCAGAGGGCTCGCAGCCGCCGTTCGTGGCGCAGCACAGCCTCTGACTCGGCCAGTTGACGCAGCGCGCCGACGTGCACCGAAATGGGGTAGGAACGCACGGCCGTGGTCCGCCCCGCGCAGAATACCTCGCCCGTCTCGCCATCCAGCCTTACCTCCGGCAAGTACGCCTCGCAGGTGGTCAGGAAGTTGGCGGCGTCACGGTTGGTCTGGAAGCCGATGATGTCGTTGGCGAGCAACCCTCGGCAGATGCCGCGTACGATGACGGACGGTAGGGTGCGCCAACTGCTCGGCTCGGGCCAGGGGATGTGGATGAACTGCTGCAAGATCACCGAAGGTGCCCGGTCGCGGATGAAGCCGGCGGCCAGGTAGAACTGATAGTCGTGCAACATCACCACCGGCGCCACGTCGTCGCGCCGCAGTTCCGCCAGAACCGCGTCGGCGAAGGCACGGTTCACGGGGCGGTAGCCCTTATGCCAGGCAAGCGCTACCAGCGAAGTCAAGCCGCTGTACGGCAGCAGGTGATGCAGATTGTGCTGGACGAACCAGAGCACGGGGTTGGCGAAAACGTTGTAAAAGAGGTCGTATTCCTCTGCCGGCGAGACGACAAAACGCACTCGGGCGTTGAGGCATTCACCTTGTCCCGGCACGCTGCCGTCGAGGCAGCCCATACCGACCAAGCGGTCGGCCTCGGTGAGGGCACTGGCTACCCAGGACAGCTTGGCGTGGTGCCCCAAGGCCGAGAGCGCGGTGACGACACCACCGCTACCCCGGCGGGCCTGCAGTGCGCCGTCCTCATCCCAGTAGTACTCGAGAGGGCCGCGGTTGCTCGCCAGAACGAGACGGCGGCCCTGCAACAAGTCATCTACGTCAGCGGCCGTTGCGGGACCGCTTAGCTGTTTGGAGCGTTGTTCGGTAGTCGTCAAGAGTCACCTCCTGGTCAGGGGATGGGATCGGCCGGAGCAATAGTCGGCCGATCCCACTGTGGCCTAGTTGGGCGGCGGGAAGCAGCGAGTCTCTTTTGGCCACCCTGGCTGGGCGTTGCTCGACGGCGCTGCACGTCGGGCCGTGCAGCACGGCTTTGGAGTCCTCAATTTGGATGGACTCCTTAGCAGCACGGCGATGGGCCGGTAGGGTCCAGCACGCAAACAAGCCCAGGCAATAGCCCGGGGCTGCTGGCAGTCCGCTCGTGCTACTCCCTCTCGAATGCCTACGAGGTTAGCTGACGGGTTCGGGCCGAAAGAGCTGCCCTGCGCCGGCCCAAGCCGGCGATTCACCCCTCTGAATGGTTCCCCCGTTCCCCCTTGCCGGGGGATTCGGCTGCGCTATTCACTTGTCAAAGGGCGGTAACCGCAACCTGGCAGGTATGCCGACCTAGGCGCTGATCGCCTGGTCGAATTGACGCGGGGCGCGGCCACTGTCACCTTGCCCCTTGAGAGTACGGGCCCGGGCCTCGCTCTTGGCGAGCGAACGCAGGGCCAGCGAGCGCAGTAGGCGCTCGTTACAGCCCGGCACCCGGGCCGCTGCCAGCAACCTGGTGACCCAGCGGCAAACGCTGAGGTCCCCGGGCCAGCGGTAGTACGGGCCCTGCGGGCCCATCTTCTTGTCCGCGCTGATGACATTGGCTTGGGCCAGCTCGGCCAACAGCTCGTCGGTGAGCTCGGCGGAGCGTAGCCCCAGGTCGGCCGCGCAGATTTGGGCGTTCAATGGGGCACCCTGATTGCGCAGAAACAACTGAACAATGCGATACTTCGCCAGGTCATCTATCCCTACCGATATGAGATTTCGTACGGCTGCCGTTTCAGAGGCGGTCTTGCCTGGGCCGACCGCCGAATTGCCTTCGCCGCATTCCGCAACGCTGACAGCCAACAACCCTGCCTCCTCAGCTTGGGGCGCCCGGCTTAGTTGGTGCCACGGCGCACCTTCTTCTCCTGGGTGGACCGGGCCATCCGGTCCACCGCTCCCTCGATCGAGCCGCTTGGCTTGTACTTGAGGGCGACGCTGCCCCGACCCTTTTGGCGGGCGTCGCTGCCCACTAGTGAGCAGCTTCCTTGCCGCCCGCTGCAGTTGTCGGTCCCAGCTTCGGGCCCGACTGCGTCACGACTCCGTGACCACCGGCCAACCTCGCCAGGCCCATCGGCGGGCGCCGGAACCCTATGGGCCGCAAGTTGATCTTCTTCTCTCACCTCCTGCGACTCCGGTCCACTTCGCACCGGGATGGCAGGCGATTGCTCGGCAACGCAAACGCCCGAGGCGTCGGCCTCGGGCGTATGTTAGCTCCGGCTGCGCCTCTCTCGAATGCCTACGAGGTTAGCTGACGGGTTCGGGCCGAAAGAGCTGCCCTACCTCGGCCTAGGCCGAGGATTCACCCCACCGATTGGGTCCCCCGCTTCCTCCCCAAGGAGGAATTCGGCTCAACGCTATTCACTTGTTTGCACCGGCTGGGATGGCAAGCAGCCGCCCCGAAACCGATTGCTGTTGGCATGTTAGCAGCGCCAGGAAGGATTGTCAAGCACTGTTCTGCCCCCGCCTGACGCTGCCTGGCCGAACGAGCCCAGGGATGCAGCCACGGTTCAGTTGCTGGGCGCCCCCGTGGACCATCCGGCGCATTGTTCCAGCAGGAAATGTGCCTGACAGACAGCTCGACGGCTGTCTTGACGAGGGCGCCGTACGGCGGTTAGAGTGGGGGTGGGGAGGCACGAGAATGGAACAGGCAGCGGATCTGGCTGTGCGCGCGGCGCTGGAAGTGTTGCGCGAGCCGCCCGTGGCGCTGCTTACGGATGTGGACGGCACCATCAGCCCCATCGCCGACCGGCCGGAGGCCGCGCGAGTCTCCCCGCTCTGCCGGCGTGCCCTGGCGGTGCTGGCCGGGCGCTTGGCTCTGGTGGCGGTAGTATCGGGGCGTCCGGCGCGGGAGGCCCAGCAGTTGCTGGACCTGCCGGGCATCGCCTACGTCGGCAATCACGGCTTCGAGGTCTGGCGCGAGGGCGTGCTCCAGATTCTGCCGGAGGCCGTTCCGTTCGTGCCGCTGCTGGGCCAGGTGCTGCGCGACCTGCCGGCGAGGCTGCCTGGCCTACTCGGGGTCATCTTCGAGGAAAAGGGCGCCACCGCCTCGATCCACTACCGCCTGGCCGCCGACCCCGCGCTGGCCAGGCGGGAGATACTGGCGGCGCTGGCCAGCCTACCCAGCGCCGGCCAGCTGCGCTGGACCGAGGGCCGAATGGTGGTCGAGCTGCGGCCACCCTTGGCGGTGGACAAGGGAACGGCCGTGGGCGCGTTGCTGCGGGCGCAGGAGCTGCGGGGAGCGGTCTACCTGGGCGACGACACGACCGACGTCGACGCCTTCAAGGCGCTGCGCCTCTGGGCGGCGGAGCGGTCCGGGCGAGCTCTGAACCTGGCGGTGCTGGCCGTCGAAACCCCGCCCGAGGTCGTGGCCCAGGCCGACTATGCGCTGCCGGGTGTCGACGCCGTGGAGCGATTCCTCGACCGACTGGCTGCTCTAGCCTGAGCAGCCCCTCCTTCAGACCCTCTCGGCCGCCAGTACCTCGCTCGGCACTGCCAACTGCACGACGACCTCCCTCTGGCGGACGGCCAGGCCGGCGTCGCGCGCCAGGTCGGTCATCAGCAGTTGTGGCGACTTCAACTTGACTTTTCCCATCCTGCCTTCTAGTATAGCCTACGGCGCGAGCGAGCCGGAAGTTGCCTTGGTCGCGGTCTGCTCGCGCCGGCGCCGCCTCGCCGCGGCCGGCAATGGTGCTCACCAGGGGCTCGCCCCGAAGGTGGGCTTTTTTCTTCCGTCTTGGGAGTTTATGGTCACCGTTCGCGAAGTGCTCAACTTAGCGCTGTCCCCGGATACTCGGGTGGCTGGCGGCAGCACCGGCCTGGGCAAAGAGATAGCCTGGGCCCGCGTGGTGCGCACCCAGGCCCCTGCCTTCGAGGAGTTGGAGGAGGGCGACCTGGCGCTGCTCTCCCTGGAGATAATCGGCCTGGTGGACGAACTGCTCTCTCCCGCCACGGTGGTGCGCGAGCTGGCGCAAATTGGAGTGGCGGCGCTGGGGGTTAGCGGCGACGTGCCCCCGGCGGCGGCCGCCGCCGCCGACGAAACCGGCCTGGCTTTGCTGGAGCTGCCGCGGGGGCTGAGCCTGCGCGAGGTCGAGAAGACGGTGATTCGCCTGGTCCTCAACCGGCGGGCTGAGATGGAACAGCGCGGCGTGCAGATGTACCGCCAGCTGGCCCAGTGCATCACCGCGGGCAAGGGCCTGGACGCCATCGTCGCCACCCTCAGCGAGATCACCGGCAAGACGGTTGCCCTGCAGGACCATACTTTCTCCCTGCGGCTGGGGGTCTGCCCGCCGGGCGCTACTCCCAGGCAGGAGGAGCTGTCGCAGCTGCTGCACCCGGCCGGCTGGGTGGGCGAGTGGCCCCAGGGCCAGGCGCTGGTTAGCACCGCGCCGCCCATCGCCAAGTTCAGCCTGCCCGACCTGGAGATCGCCCGCTACTCGGCCCCCATCATCGTCTACGACTCCGTCGTGGGTTACATCTCTGTTCTGGCGCCCGATCTGGAGCTGGGGGAAATCGACCGGGTGGCAGTGGGCCGCGCCGCCTCCGTCTGTGCCATCGAGATGGCTAAAGAGCACGCCGTGGTGGAGGCCGAGAACCGTAGTCGGGGCGAGTTCGTGGATAGCCTTCTCTCTAACGACCAGGTGGCCGAGGAGGCGCTGTCGCGGCGGGCGGCGAGCCTGGGCTACAACCTGGCGGCGCCGGCCGTGGTGCTCGTCTTCGGCCGCGACCCGGCGGGGCCGCTGGCGGGCGTGGCCACGCCCAGCGAACGCGGCCTGGCCAGCGTGCTGCGCGAGGAGATGGCGGCGCGCACCCAGCGCGCCCTCGTCAAGCCGCGGGCGGGCAGCGTCGTGATGGTGCTGCCGCTGCCCGAGGAGTCGCTTGCCGGCGAAGCGGGGGTCGGCGGGCACCACGACGGCGCGGCCGAAGTTCTGGCGGTCGATCGGCTGCACCGCCGGGCTGAAGAGGCGCGCCAACAGGCAATGCGCCGCCTGCGCTGCCAGCTCTCGGTGGGCATCGGTCGCGTCGGCTGCGGCGTGGCCGGCATTCGCAGGAGCTTCCGCGAGGCGGAGCACGCCCTTTCGATAGCCCAGAGGCTCCTGGGGGGCAACCGCAGCACGGCCTTCGACCAGCTACGCGTCTATCGTCTGCTCTTTCCGCTGGCGGGCACCGGCGAGCTGCGCTCCTTCTACGAGGAGACGCTGGGTCGTCTGGTGGAGTACGACGCCAAGCATTCCGGCGAGCTGGTGAAAACGTTGGTGGTGTTTTTCGCCAACGACGGCAACCTGCAGCGGGCGGCCGACGCCCTCTTCCTGCACCGCAACACCCTGGCCTATCGCCTGGAGCGCATCGAGGACATCTCCGGTCTCTCCCTCCACGACCCCGAGGACCGCCTCTGCCTGCAGCTCGCCCTCAAGATCAAGGACCTGAGCTAGGCGACAGCCTTAACCTCTTTGCCCGCCACCATTGGTCAGACTGATCCGGCCAGGGTGATTGCCACTCCTTTGACGAAGCCACGGCGGGAGACGCGCTTGCCAGGCATTGTTCCCTCCTGAGGACAACGGTGAGCACGGTTGCCGCCCTGGCGAGCCGTGCCGCCGTCGCTACTTCGGTCCAGCGTCGCCCCTTTCCTAGAGGCGCCCTGAACCTAGCTGGAAGAGCCTGCGGGCCACGAGGATGTACCATATCCACAAGAACACGACAGAGACGAGTGCGAGGTAGATACCTATCGTCGGCACGAAAAGGCCCATGCCGAGCACGTTCCCCAGAATTCCCAAATAGGCGATTGCTTTGCCGAAGATACTGCTCCGCAGCATGACGACCGAGATTACGATCATGGCGACGGAGCCGACGAGGTTGCTCACGATGAAAGCAGTGCCACTGTACATCGCGAGCATGGCCTCTCCCGCCGCCAAGAGCGCAGCCCTCCGCGCCTCCGTCGTGGCCACCGCGTATTGGTCGCTGAGGGTAAGCATATTGAAGGCTGTGTTGGAGGCGAAGTAGGCCGCTATCCCTACCAGGCCAAGGGTCGTGCCGATTGCCATCAGAGATTCACTGGCTCGCCTCAGGGCAACGTAGATGGCGAGAAAGATGGGAATGAGGAGAGCGTAGTCAAGGATGTACAAGAGATCGAGGTCCAACAGTCCGAGGATCTTGTTGCTCTGAAACAGGGTGAGGTAGCCAATGACGCTGCTCGAAGGTGGCCAGGCGACGACGACGATGGCCTGGACTGGAATAACCACGGCTGTCACCAGGGCAGCCGCGCCGCCGATGTTGAAGAGGCTTTGCCAGTGGGCGTCCGCCGTTGTGGCGGTGGACTCGGCCAGACACTGCCGACTGGTGGAGTGAGGCCCCAGGTTGGGTGTCTTCACGGCAAGGCTCCTCGCGTGTACTGGGCGATGCACGTCTGCCGCCCGTGTTCCTTCACTCACCTCCTGGCGCATCCTCGGGCGGACCAACCAGACTGGCTAATGACGTTGGCGGCAGTATAGTCCTCGTCCAAGCCAGGCACGCCAGCCAGGAGGAGAGTCCGCTACCTGGCCGGTCAGCCGGGATTGAGCTCGGTCGGATGACCAGGACTGGTCGCCCCTTGTGCCTCCTGCACAGGAAAGAGGCCCCTCTTTTCGTACAAACTCCCGTGGTTTGCGTCGCCGGCAGCCCGTACATTTAGCTTGAAAAGCAGCCGCAGCGATGCTGCGCAGCAAGGTCCCCAGCCAAGGCGAAGAAGCCCTCGACGGCGGCACCTACCGCCGTCGAGGGCTTGTCGTTTCTCGGAGGCAACGTTGAAAAGGATTGTCGCCCGCGAGGAGTACTGCATCGGCTGCCGCCTCTGCGAGGTCCATTGCGTCGTGCAGCACTCGCGCACCAAGAACATAATCAAGGCTTTCAAGAAGGAGCGCGTGCGGCCCACGGCCCGCATCCACGTGGAGGAAAGCGGCCCCGAGTCGTTCTCCCTGCAGTGCCGCCATTGCGACGAGCCTTCTTGTGTTTACGCTTGCCTCACCGGGGCGATGCATAAGGACGAGCTGACCGGCGCCGTGGTCCACGACCCCGAGCGCTGCATTGGCTGTTGGACCTGTCTGCTCTTCTGCCCCAACGGCGCCATTGCCAAGGACGCCGCCCACGGCAAAGTGGTGGCCAAGTGCGACCTCTGCGGCGGCCAGGGCACGCCCGCCTGCGTGGAGAACTGCCCGAACGAGGCGCTCGTGCTCGAGGAGGTGCCGTAGATGGCCAGACGCTACGTTATCGTCGGCAACTCCGCGGGCGGCGTCGGCGCGGCCGAGGGCATCCGCCAAGTCGACCGCGAGGGGCAGATCACCATCGTCTCCGACGAGCCCTATCCGGCCTACTCGCGGCCGATGATCTCCAAGTACCTGGCCGGCGAGGCTGACCTGGCGCACATGCTCTACCGCCCGGCCGACTTCTACGCCAAACAGGGTATCGAGCTGCTCACTGGCACCGCCGCCAGCGCTCTGGACCTGCAGGCCCACACGCTGACCCTGGCCGACGGTCGCCGCCTGGCCTGGGACCAGCTGCTGCTGGCCACCGGCGGCACGCCTTTCGTGCCCCGCACGGAGGGGCTGGACCGGGAGGGCGTCTTCACCTTCACCACCCTGGACGACGCCAAGCGCCTGGCGGCCAAGCTGAGCGCGGCGCGGCGCGCCGTCGTCATCGGCGGTGGCCTCATCGGCATCAGCGTTGCCGAAGCCCTGGCCAAGAAGAACCTCGCCGTTAGCGTGGTCGAGCTGAAAGATCGCATCCTCAACATGGTTCTGGACGAGCCCGCCTCCGTCATCGCCGAAGAGGCGGTGCGCCGCGCCGGGGTCGAAGTCCTCTGCAACACCACCGTGGCCTCGGTGGTGGGGCGACCGCAGAACGGCGGCGCGGTGGTTAGCGTCTTCCTGGACAACGGGCGCGAGGTGCCCTGCGACCTGCTGGTGGTGGCCATCGGCGTCGTGCCGCGCACCGACCTGGCCAAGGCCGCCGGCCTCAAGGTCAACCGGGGCATTGTCGTGGACGAGCATATGGCCACCGATGCTCCGGGAGTCTACGCCTGCGGCGACTGCGTGGAGGCTTACGACTTCGCCGCCGACGTGGTGCGTCCGACGCCCGTCTGGCCCAACGCTTACCTCGGCGGTCGCACGGCCGGCCGCAACATGGCCGGCGACGCGGCTGTCTACCCGGGCGGCACCGCCTGCAGCTCGCTCAACTACTTCGGCCTCTCGCTCGTCTCGGCCGGCGTGCTGTTGCCGCCCGCCAACGACGGCTTCCAGGTGCTGAGCCGCGTCGAGCCCGAGCGGGGGCTGTACCGCAAGCTGGTTCTCAGAGGCGAGCAACTGGCCGGCCTCATCTACGTGGGCGATATCAACCGCGCCGGCATCGCCTTCGGCTTGATGCGCGAGGGCGCCGCCGTCGCCGGTTTCGCCGAAGAGCTGCTGGCCGACGGCTTTGGCCTCATCTCGCTGCCGCGCGAACTGCGCCAGAGCAGACTGGAGGGGAAGTTCAATGGAGTCCACCCGTAATCGCAACAACCCCTATGGCGACGACAAGGTGATCGCCGCCTGCTGCCTCTTCGGCATGCTCGACACTACCGGCAAGCGCATCGGCGGCCGCGACTCCATCGAGGCCATTGCCAACATGCACGACCGGGGCAACGGTCTGGGCGGCGGCTTCGCCATCTACGGCCTCTATCCCGACTGGCCCGACCATTACGCCTTCCACGTAATGTACACCAGCCAGGCCGGGCGCAAAGAGGTCGAGGCTACGCTGCGAAGCAACTTCCACGTGGCCCACGGCGAAGAAGTGCCCACCCGCCAGGCGGCGGTGAGCAACCCGCCCACCGTCTGGCGCTACTTCCTGCAACCGGAAGAGCGAGCGCTGATCGGCCAATCGGCCGACGACTACGTGGTCGAGCGGGTGATGGAGATCAACACCGGCCACCGCGACGCCTTCGTCTTCTCCAGTGGCAAGAACATGGGCGTCTTCAAGGGCGTGGGCTATCCCGAAGACGTGGCCGATTTCTTCAAGCTGGACGACTACCGGGCCTACCTCTGGACGGCCCACGGCCGCTTTCCGACCAATACCCAGGCCTGGTGGGGCGGCGCCCATCCCTTCAGCATCCTGGACTGGACGGTGGTGCACAACGGCGAAATCTCGTCCTACGGCATCAACCGTCGCTACCTGGAGATGTACGGCTACCACTGCACCATGCACACGGACACCGAGGTGATCGCCTACGCGGTGGACCTGCTGGCGCGGCGGCACAACCTGCCGCTGAACCTCGTCTGCAAGGTGCTTTCGGCGCCGCTCTGGGCGGACATCGACCGAATGGAAGGCGAGGAGCAAGATCTGTATAGGACCTTGCGCCAGGTGTACGGCAGCCTCCTGCTCAACGGCCCGTTCACCATCATCATCGCTCACCAGAACGAGATGATTGGCCTGACCGATCGCATTCGCCTGCGGCCGCTGACCGCCGCCACCAAGGGCGACGTGCTTTTCCTTTCTTCCGAGGAGGCCGCCATCCGGTTGGTCTCGCCGGAGCTGGACAAGGTCTGGACGCCGCTGGGCGGCGAGCCGGTGGTGGGCAGGGTGAAGAGCGAAGCGGCGGTCGTGGCGCCGACCGGCCAGGTGCTGGTGGCGTAGATGAAGACATATCTACCTGCCAGGTTTAGAGTGAGGCGCGACGACGAGCGCTGCATCAGGTGCCGCGTCTGCGAGCGCCAGTGCGGCTTTGACGTGCACCACTATGACGAGGAAGACGATAGCCTTTATTGCGACGACGAGAAGTGCGTCGCTTGCCACCGCTGTGTCGTCTTCTGCCCCACCGGCGCCCTCACCGTCGAGAAGAACCCGCTCTCCTACCGCGAGAACTACTCCTGGCGGCCCGAGGCGATCGAAGACCTGATGAAGCAGGCGGAGACGGGCGGCATTCTGCTCACCGGCATGGGCAACGACAAGCCTTACCCCATCTACTGGGACAAGCTGCTGCTCAACGCCAGTCAGGTGACAAACCCCTCCATCGACCCGCTGCGCGAGCCGATGGAGCTGCGCACCTACCTGGGGCGCAAGCCGGACCGGATCGACCTGGCCGCCGGCAATATCGGCCGTTGGACCCGCCGCGCCCCGCAGGTGGCCATAGAGACGCCCATCATGTTCTCCGCCATCTCCTACGGCGCCATCAGCCTCAACGTGCAGGAGTCGTTGGCCCGCGCGGCGACCGAGTACGGCACCTTCTTCAACACAGGCGAGGGTGGCCTGCACAAGAGCCTTTACAAGTACAGCGACAACGCCATCGTCCAGGTGGCCTCGGGGCGCTTCGGCGTGCACCAGGAATATCTGGACGCCGCTCGGGTGGTGGAGATCAAGATCGGCCAGGGGGCCAAGCCGGGCATCGGCGGCCACCTGCCGGGCGAGAAAGTATCGGCCGAGGTCGCGGCCACGCGCATGATCCCGCGCGGCACCGACGCCCTTTCGCCAGCGCCGCACCACGACATCTACTCGATCGAGGACCTCTCGCAGCTGATCTACGCCCTGAAGGAAGCCACCAACTACACCAAGCCGATTTCGGTCAAGATCGCCGCGGTGCACAACTCGGCGGCCATCGCCAGCGGCATCGTCCGCGCCGGCGCCGACATCGTGGCCATCGACGGCATCCGCGGCGCCACCGGCGCGGCGCCCAAGATCATCCGCGACAACGTGGGCATCCCTATCGAGCTGGCCATCGCCGCCGTGGACTCGCGCCTGCGGGCGGAGGGCATTCGCAACCAGGCCTCGCTCGTGGCGGCCGGCGGCGTCCGTAACAGCGCCGACGTGATCAAGGCCATCGCCCTGGGCGCCGACGCCGTCTACATCGGCAGCGCGGCCCTCATCGCCATGGGCTGCCACGTCTGCCAGGCCTGCTACACGGGGCGCTGCTCGTGGGGCATCGCCACCACCGACGACTACCTGATGAAGCGCATCAATCCCAACATTGCCTCGCGCCGCCTGACGAACCTCCTGCGGGGCTGGAGCCTGGAGATCAAGGAGATGCTCGGCGGGATGGGCATCAACGCCCTGGAGAGCCTCCGTGGCAACCGGCACCACCTGCGCGGCGTCGGCCTGAGCGACACCGAGCTGGAGATTCTTGGCGTGCGCATGGCGGGGAGCTAAACTATGATACTTCTAGACGAAGCCGAGCAGGTACTGACCATCGACGCCAAGGGCGTCTACTACCGCGAGCTGAACGCGCGGCTGCGAGACGCGGTGGAGAACGGCGTCAAGAAAGTAGTGCTGAATAACATCACCGGCCAGCGCTATCTGGGTACCGACCTGCCGGGAGAGGTCGAGCTGGAGGTGCATGGCACGCCGGGCAACGACCTGGGCGCCTTCATGAACGGGCCCACCGTCACCATCCACGGCAACTTGCAGGATGGCTGCGGCAACACGATGAACGCCGGCACCATAGTCGCCCACGGCCGGGCGGGCGATGCCCTGGGTTACGCCATGCGCGGCGGCAAGATCTTCGTGCGCGACGACGTGGGCTACCGCGTGGGCATCCACATGAAGCAGTACGAGGGCAAGGTGCCGGCGATAGTTGTCGGCGGCACGGCCCAGCCCTTCCTGGGCGAGTACATGGCCGGCGGGGTGCTGGTGGTGCTGGGGATGGGGCTGCAAGAAGGCGAGCGCCATCGCGCCAACTTCATCGGCACGGGCATGCACAACGGGGTCATCTTCCTGCGGGGCTCGGTGGAGCAGCACCAGCTGGGCAAAGAGGTGGGCGTGCGCGAGCCGGACGAGGCCGATTGGCAGCTGCTGCGCTCGCTGGTGGGGGAGTTCGCCGGCCACTTCGGCTTTGCCACCGAGGAGCTGCTGCGCGGCCGGTTCTTGAAGCTGCTGCCGCTCTCCCTGCGCCCCTACGGGCGCCTCTACGCGTACTAGACTTAAGACTCTTCCCTTCCTCCTCACAAGTCTAGGCAGCCCCGTGGGGCTGCCTAGACTTGTGAGAGCAACTTCACTTCGCGACCGGCAGAGAAAACGAGAACGTCGCTCCCCGGCCGGGCTCGCTGACCACCCAGATGCGGCCGCCGTGCCTCTCCACGATCAGCCGCGCCAGGTACACGCCTAGCCCCAGCCCCTGGCGCCCGCTGCCGCTGGTGGCCCGGCGGTGGCGCTCGAAGACGTGGGTCAGCTCCGCCGGCGGGATGCCGGCACCATTGCCGCGCACGGCGACGACCACCAACTCGTCCCGCTCTTCGGTTGTGACGGTGACCGGCAGGTGGGCGGGCGTGAAGCGTAGGGCGTTGTCCACTAACGTGTGGATTACCCTGGTGATGAGCTCGCGGTCGCCGCAAGCGGCCGGCGGCCGGCCGACCACCACCAGACGCACTCGGCCCGCCTCCATGCGCGAGTACCGTTCGTCCAGCACCCGCGCTGCCAGGCGGTCTAGCGGGAGTGGCTGGCATTCCAGTTCCGCCTGGCCGATTTCCAGCTGCATCGACAGAACCAGGTCGTCGATCATCCGTTCCAGGCGGCGCGTGCTCTGCACGATGGCGCGCATGCTCAGGCGCAGCCTGCCATCAGCGTCGGCGGGGCCCTCGTTTCGGTCGGCGGCCGCGTTGAGCAGCTGGACGTGACCGCGCAGGGCGGTGAGTGGTTGGCGAAGGTCGTGGGCCAAGGCGAGGGAGAAGTCCTCCCGTTGGCGTTCGACCTCCCGCTCGGCAGTGACGTCACGCAGCGTGAGCACCGCCCCCAGCAGATTGCCATCCGCCAGGCAGATCGGCGCGGCGCTGACCGAGACCGCCACCGCGACGTCGGGTTCCGGGTGGATCACGAGGTTCATACTCCGCACCAGTTCCCCGCGCAACGCCCGGGCCGGCGGTGACTCCTCCGTCGCCAGCGGCTCGCCGCCGGGGGTCTCCAGGTGCAGCCGCGCCAGGCGCTCGCCAAAGGGCAAGCGGCATGACTCGAGCGAGTAGCGGAGGATCTCCAGGGCCCGCTCGTTGGCGCGCACGACATCCCCGGCCCGGTTGTACACGATCAGCCCGTCGGGCACCGAGTTGACGGTGGCCTCCAGCAATGCAAGCAGGCGCTCGCGTTCGGCCTCCGCCTGCTTGCGCTCCCCGATGTCGCGCACCAGGCTCAGCAGGACGCGCTCGTCCCGGAAGGCCGCCCCCTGGGAGCTCACCTCCACCGGGAACGGCGTGCCGTCCTTGCGGCGGTGGATGCCCTCGAAGAGGATACCGCCCGCTTCAGCCTGGGCCAACTGCGCCTGCGTTAGGGGCCGGGTCTCCGGCGTGCGCAGGTCCTGGATGGTGAGCTCGAGAAGCTCCGCGTGCGAGTAGCCGTAGGCGACGGCGGCGGCGCGATTAGCCTCGAGCAGCCGGCCGTCGCCGGGGCGGATGAAGAGGATGATGTCGCGCGCGCATTCGAAGAGCAGCCGGTAGGGATCGGAGCCTTCCCCTTCCCAACAGGAATCAGGCGCTTCCGGCAATCCGTGGTTCCCTCTATCTTTAGTGGGCGACCGCACGGCCGCCCACGAACAACAGTCTCCAACGGTTAATAGACTAGTGGGCAGCAGGTTCCGTGCCAGGTTGTCCCCTGGTGGGGCCAGCAAGACCGGCGTAGGCTCGGTTTCTCACCCGAAACCGCACAGACGGTCGGCGCCGCGCCGGCCACACAGCACTTTTCGTTCCCGCGCGGATGCTATAATCGACCAACCACCACCGCGGGAGGGAACCGGCTATGTGCGACACCGCCGTGGCCCTGGGCGGCGCTACCGCCGACGGCCACACCATCTTCGCCAAGAACTCCGATCGCCACCCCAACGAGTGCCAGCCCCTCTTCTGGGCGCCTCGCCGCCAGCACGCCCCCGGCGCCAGCGTGCGCTGCCAGTACCTGGAGCTGCCGCAGGCCGAGACGACCTGGGAGGTGGTCGGCTGCCGCCCCTGGTGGCTCTGGGGCTTCGAGACCGGCCTCAACGAGTGGGGCGTGGCCATCGGCAACGAGGCCGTCTTCTCCAAGGAGCCGCCCGAAGAGACCGGATTGCTGGGCATGGACCTCGTGCGCCTGGGCCTGGAACGCGGTCGCGCGGCCCACGAAGCCCTGCGGGTCGTCACCGACCATCTGGAGCGCTACGGCCAGGGCGGCTCGGCCTCCTTCGCCGAGAGCCGCTACTACGACAATTCGTTTATCATTGCCGACCCCGACGAGGCCTGGGTGCTGGAGACCGCCGGCCGCCGCTGGGCCGCCCAACGCGTGCGCGGCGCTCGCAACATCTCCAACGTCTACACGATAGAAAGCGAATGGGACGAGGGCTCCCCTGACCTGGTGGAGCACGCCCTGCGCCAGGGCTGGTGCCGGAGCCGGGGGGACTTCAACTTCGCCCGCGCCTACGGCGACTGGCAGCGCCCCTTCGCCCCGCGCAACTTCCGCTACCAGCGCGGCCGGCAGCTGCTGGCGCGCGACGCCGGCTGCGTCACCGTGGACAGCATGCTCGCCTACCTACGCGACCACTACGACGGCACCTTCGCCGCGCCCCGCTGGTCGCCCCAGGAGACCTTCTTCCCCTCCCTCTGCATGCACGGCTCGGCGCGGAACCCGAGCGAAACGGCCTCCGGCCTGGTGGCGGTGCTGCGCCCGGTCGAGGGGCCCCCGCGCCCCAGCGAAGCGGTGCCGCGCACCAGCGAAGCGGCGCCGCGCGTCAGCGCCTGGCACTGCTTCTCCTCCCCCTGCCTCAACGCCTTCCACCCCGTCTACCTGGGCGGGGTCGGCCTGCCGGAGCGGCTGAACGAGGGCGGGCGGGTCTACGACGCCTCGCCCTGGTGGCTCTGCGAGCGGCTGCAGCGGCGGGCGGACGCCCAGCCGGCTCTGGCGCCGCTGCTGCGCGGCCTCTGGGACGGCTGGGAGCGGCGCTGGCGGGAGCGGGCAGCAGGGGCCGAGGCGGAGGCGGCCCGCCTGGTCGCCGGGGGCGACGCGGCCGGGGCCGCGGAAGTCCTGAGGGGGCAGGTGGGGACGGCGGCGGCGGAGCTGCTGGCGGCCGCCGAGGGCGCGGAGGCCCTGCTGGCGCAGGCCGCCCGGCTCTTGCCGGGCGAGGTCGACCTGCAGCCGGCCTACCACGCCGCCCTCGACGACGCAGCCGGCCTCTAGGCGAGCGGCAGGGTGCTTCTCCCTCTCCCCGTCGAGGAGAGGGAGAGACGTGCCACGGCGCCGCCGCCCGCCTGCCCCAGCCTCGCCCGGCGTTGAAGCACCGGGCTCAGTCAACAAACCCTCCGCGGAGGCTGAGAGGGTGGGTGAGCACCCCGAGTCCAGCGCCGGTTGCCCTCGCCGCCTTGGAAGACGGGGGTAGGAAGGGTGGTCATTGTGGAGTGCGGCGGCTTGCCGCCGCCTGCCAGAGCGCAGGCAAGCCCCCCTGTCGGGGGACAATTGCCTGCGCAGTCCAGGACATGGCGCCGCCGACCGCCTCTACGAGGAATGCCCGTTTTCATCCTCGTTGGTGGCCCATAGGGCAATGGACGATTCTTATGAAAATGGCTAGACTCGGTTGGCATCCGTAGGGGCGACCGGCCGGTCGCCCCTACCTGGCGCCGCCGTTTTCGTTCCCGTTGGTGGCCCGTAGGGTGATGGACGATTCCTACGGAAATGGGCACTTGCCGAGCGACCGTGGGGGCAACGTGGAGTGCGGCGGCAAGCCGCCGCCTGCCAGAGCGCAGGCAAGCCCCCCTGTCGGGGGACAATTGCCTGCGCACTCCAAGACATGGCGCCGCCGGTCGCCCCATCCGGCGTTCGTCTCCAGGGCGGTCGCGAACGTTCACCATCCGTCAACGACTTTCTTAACTAAACCTATACGTTTGACCACCCATGGATTGACAGCAGACTAGCCAGAAAGTACTATACCAGGTGAACGAACGACTGCAGGTTGTTCTTCCCTCCGCGTGACGGTGGCTGCGACCGGTCGCACGGGCTCCGTTGCCGTGCTGGTGGGGCAGGGGTAGTCACTGGTTGGGATCGGTTGGCGCCGACCACCGCCTGGTGGGCGGCGTTCGTTGTCTCTGGCGCAAGGGTCGAGCCGGCCTGGGCCGGCGCGGCCGCGCGATATGCATTACCGGTGCCGGCTGGCGCCCGGGGTTGGCCGGGCGACGGCGCCGGGAGCGTGGTTGAAGAGAAGCCCGAGCGCGTCCCGTCTGCGCGGGACGAGCCGGCGGTGGTGCCGTTCGTTCCCCCACGACGGTGCGCTGGCCGGCGTGGCGGCTCTTCGACGCACTCGCTTACCTTCTGTACCGCTGCCCTGAGGGAATGTCTCCCCCTCTCTGATACTGCGTTGCCCGCTGCCCGCGGGGCCTGGGACGGCCGTGAGGTCGCCCCGCTGGGGCCGTGCCGGCGGCGGCGAACGAGGAGGTATGGCAGGCGAAGAGACGGCAACACAGGCAAGTGCAACGGGGAGCGACATCTCGCGCTCTACCGTGACGGAAGACTGACAAAGGCGCTATCGGTTGAGACGTACTGGATTCTGGAAAGGAGACCAATCCTTGGCTAGTCATACTACGCGTCCTCTGTTCGCGCGGCTGGCGCGTTCGCGCGTGCCGACAGTTCTCGCCGTGTTCCTGGCCGTTGTCCTGGCCCTGTCCGGGATCACCTCGGCCCTTGCCGTCTCCGGCCTCGGTCTGTTCGAACTCGACGGCAACGCTTTCACGGACGGCAACACCATTGCCACTCCCGACGCGGCGCCCGCCGGCCCACCCGACGATTGGGACCGCATCTACGCTCCGCTAACATACGGAGCCAACTCGGCCAAGGCCACGGAATTCCTTGCCGACGGCGTCGGCGCGGGTGACGATATCTTCACCGGCGGCGGCTCGAAGGACAACCACGTTATCGCCGATTGGCTCTGAAAGGTCGGCAGCGTTCAGGACAAGGACGACATCACCCACGCCTACGCGGCCGCCTACACCTACAATGGCGACGATCTCAACAACATCAAAAAGGGCGACCTGATCGTCTATTTCGGAGCCGATAGATTCTCCAACGATGGCTCGGCCCAGATCGCCTTCTGGTTCTTCCAGAACAAGATCGGCAAGACGGGCGACGGCTCGGGGAGAGGCTCTCCGTTCAGCGGCGAACACAAGGTTGGCGACGTTCTGGTCCAGGCCAACTTCAGCCGGGGCGGAGACCTCGCCAGCCTCTCCGTCTTCAAGTGGGTGGGAGGGGCCTCCCCACTGGATCTGGTCTACACCGGCGCCGACTGCGTGGGCGGCAGCAGCAGCGATGTGCTGGCCTGCGCCACGACGAACCAAGGGCCGGTACCCTCCCCCTGGGACTACACCCCCAAGGCCAACATCGGCCCCGCGGGGACTTTCCAGAAGAACAGCTTCTACGAGGGCGGCATCGACATCACCCAACTGATCCCGGACGCGGGCTGCCTGGAGAGCTTCCTAGGAGAGACACGTAGCTCCACGCCCTTCGATTCCACGCTCTCCGACTTCGCGCTGGGCGACTTTGACCTCTGCAAGATCGACGTCACGAAGACGCCCTCGGCCACGGACGTCTGCGCGCAGGATGCTAGTGTCACCTACACGTACGTAGTGAGCAACCCTGGCGCGGTGGCGCTAGACGTCACGGTGACGGACGACAAACTCGGGAGCCTCACGAACGACTTCAAGGCGGCCAACGGCAACAGCACCATCCTGGCGTCTGGTGCCTCCGCGACCTTCACCGAGACCACGACCTTGACCGCGACCACCACTAACACGGTCACGGCCACGGGTTCGGTCGCCGGGGCCTCCGTCAGTGACACGGCGACGGCGACGGTGAACGTGCACGCCTGCACCATCTCGCTGACCAAGACCCCCAACAAGACTGACGTCTGTGACGGGGCCAACACGTCGGTGACCTACACCTACGTGGTGAAGAACACCGGCGACTTCTTCAACGCCTCGGGCACCTTGGTCGACGACAATGGCACGCCGGGCGATACCAGCGACGACGTGGCCATCGGCAGCTGGGGCCCGCTGGCGCCAGGTGCCGATACGGGCACCACTCTGACCAAGGCCTTCACGGTGAATGGCACGCGCACGAACATAGCGACCGCCTCCGGGACGTCTGGAGGCAAGAGCGTGTCGGCGACGGCCGATGCCACCGTGACGGGGCACACCTGCAGCATCGCCGTTACCAAGAGCTGCACCGATGCCAGCGGGACTAACCCAATCAACTTCTCTGGCACGATTACCAACACCGGGAACACGCCACTGACTGGCGTGACCCTGGTGGACGACAAGGCAGGGCCGGTCACCCTCTCCAAGACGACCCTGGCTGTGGGTGAGTCCATTAACTACACTGGCTCGTACGTGCCGACCTCCAGCCCGAGCACCGACACCGTCACTGCCAGCGGCACGGCGTGGGGCGTAACCGTGACGGCCCAGGCGAGCGCGACCTGCAAGGTGACGAAGGGTGACACGTTCCCGACTGAGACGACTTGTGGCACCTTCAACGCCGGAACGGCCACGCCGCTCAACCAGATCAACTACAGCGTGAGCGGCAACAAGATCAGTCAGAGCGTGAATCCGGGCGTCTTCTTCTACTGGTCGAAATTCACCTCCGGTGGAGGCAGCCTGACAGTCGTTCAGGGGGCTTCCCAGCCCGCCTATCTCTTCAAAGTCGCGTCGTGGGCCAAGCTTTACGACTCCAACTGCAACTTCATCAGGGATTTGACACTGAACGCGGCGGGAACCGGCGTCCAGGACACGATTGGTGCCGGGACCTTCATCGTCGGCGTCAAGTACGACAGCAAGAGCGTAGTTGGGCTGACGAAGCCGAACCCGGCCACGGTTACATACACCTTCGAGACGAAGGTCAACGACGTCGTGGTCGACCAGGCGGCTCCGCCCAACCTGACGCTCGTCAAGACTCCCTGACGCCCGCGCTGGGCTAGCCAGCCGCGGACGGCAGGTGACGCAAAGCCACCGGCAACGGTGGCAAGGAACCAAGGAGGGACGGCCCCGGGCCGTCCCTCTGCTTGTCCGTCGCCGGGGGGTCCCCGGCGAC
>JAMCYS010000047.1 GCA_023473795.1 Chloroflexota bacterium
GGCATATCAGGGCCGGTGCTGGGCGGACTGCTGCAGGATGCGCTGGACTGGCGCTGGGTGTTCCTCTTCCGGGTGCCGTTCGGTTTGCTGGCGACGTTTCTGGCCTGGCGCTTGCTGACGGCGCAGTCGGGCCTGGGCCGCCGCCGCTTCGACCTGCCGGGCGGGGCGCTGCTCTTCCTCTGGCTGGCGGCGCTGACCCTGGGGTTGAACCAGGGGCGCAACCTGGGCTGGGACTCGCCGGCGACGCTGAGCCTCTTCGCCGCCGCGCTGATGGGCTTCTTCCTCTTCGTCGCCGTGGAGCTGCGCACGCCCGAACCGATGCTCGACCTATCGCTCTTCCGCGTGCGCCTCTTCTCCGCCGCCTCGGCCAGCAGCCTCTTGATGTTCATGGCCCAGTTCGCGGTCAGCCTGCTGATGCCCTTCTACCTGGTGCAGGCGGCGGGCTACTCGCCTCGCGACGCGGGCCTGATGCTGCTACCGCTGCCGCTGGCGATGTCGGTGGTAGCGCCGCTCAGCGGCTCGCTCTCCGACCGCATCGGCTCGCGCCTGCTGAGCACGGCCGGCATGGCCCTCATCTGCCTGGGACTGTTCGCGCTCAGCCGCCTGGACGCGGGCACGCCCTACCCGGAGGTCGCGTTGCGCCTGACGGCAGTGGGCTCGGGCGTCGGTTTGTTTGGCTCGCCCAACAACAGCGCCCTCCTCGGCTCGCTGCCCCGCAGCCTGATGGGCATCGCCTCGGGCATGCAGGCGACGATGCGCAATCTGGGCATGGTGGTGGGCACGGCCATCTCGGGCGCGGTCTGGACCGGCCGCATGGCCTACCACGCCGCCGAGCTGGCGCAGGGCGGCGAGCTCGACCAGGCGGCGCTGCAGGTGCGAGCCTTCGTCGGCGGCTTCCAGGACGCGCTCGTGGTCTCGGCGCTCATCTGCTCACTGGGCGTGCTGACCTCGCTGGTGCGGGGCAAGCAGCAGGCGGAGTAGCGAGGACAAGTACGGCCGGCTCGACGAACCACCGAGGCACCGAGAACACCGAGACCGGAGGGAGCGGAGCGCGTAGCGGCCGGTCAGGAAACGGGGCGAGGTGCTACGGCAGAGGGCGCAGGCAGATCCATTGTGGAGTGCGGCCTCGTAATCGTAGGTGTCTAGCGGCGCGGTGCCTAGCAGAGGGCGCAGGCAGATCCATTGTGGAGTGCGGCGGCAAGCCGCCGCCTTCGAGAGCGCAGGCAAGCCTGCGCACTCCAAAACGTGGCGCCGTCGGCATTCCCTACCAGACGCATCCGTCCTCGTGCCGATCAGAAGCCCGCAGGGCGATAGGCCACTAGCCGGTCGCCGTGCCCGCGTACATCTGATCCGGCGCCAGGACCTCGGGGAAGCGGGGGCGCAGGGCGCGCCGGGCCTCGTAGCAGAGATGGCAGGCGTCGGCGTAGGAATCGGCGTGGGGCAGATCGTATTCACGCACCAGCTGCGCTGGCCCGCCGCGCAGCAGGGGGCCGACGACGGGGTGTGTCGCGGGCTCGTAGCCGGCGCAAATCTCTGCCAGCGGGCGGGCGAAGAGGTTACCCACCAGCAGCCCCTGGCAGAGGTGGAGATTGCCGAAGGGGTCGACGTGCAGCCGCCCAGGCTCTCGCAGGTCCTCGTGCGGGCAGGTCGTGAAGCCGTGCCAAGGGAAATGAGCGGCGCGTCCCACCAATGCCTCGGCCGCCCGGCCGCGGTACATCACGCCCGACTGCCCGGGCGGCAACTGGCCCACGGGCGCGGGACCACGGTAGGCCTCCGGCTGGGCGACGCTCATGGTGTCCACCGGCAGGCCCAGCCGCAGAGCTGCTTCTCGCGCCGCCGCCAACTGTGCGGCGGACTCCGTGGCGGAGTGGTAGAGGTCGCCGCTCAGCGATAGCTCCCGCACCTGGCCGGCGAAGGGCCGCAACCACTCCTCGGCGTCCTCCGGGGAGGTGGCCCAGTAGGCGTTGGAGACGATGCCCACGCGAAAGCCCAGCCGCGCCGCCTCCGCCACGCCCCGCGCGAGCGTCGCGTAATAGAGAAACGGCTCGCCGCCCTCGAAGTAGATCCACTGTGTGCCGAGGGCCGCGGCTTGGGCCAGAATCTGCCGGATCGCGGCCAGGGTCATAGTGCCGGTCTGGCGGGGGCTGCCCCAGACGAAGCAATGGTCGCATTCGTAGGTGCACTGGTAGGTAAGAAGCAGATGAACGCCCCGGAGCCGCATCGGCTACCTCCTCGTGCCGGCCCGGTCTCCCATACGGGATTGTGGCCTGGGCATCGCCAGGAGTGTACTATGCCGCGGGGGCGTTGTCATTACCCCGAACAATAGCCTGATACCTGTCCCCCGCGCCCCTCTCTTACAGCAAGAGCGAACGCAGGGGACGGGCATTACTAGCCTTTGACCGAGCCGGCGAGGATGCCACGGACGAAGTAGCGCTGCAGGCTGAAGAAGACGATCAGCGGCAGCAGCATCGAGATGAAGGCGGCCGCGGTGAGCAGCTGCCAGTTGCCGCCGAGCGAGTTCACCAGGTTGCTGACCGTGACCGTGAGCGGCGCCACCGAGGGAGTACCGCTGACGAAGCTCTGGGCCAGGTTGTTGGTCGTGAGCACTGCCTGGTAGTTCTCCAGCGTGAAGACGAAGGGGGCTGCAGGGCGGTCCACCAGCCGCTGCGCGTCATCAGGAAGGGCGGCCGCACCGAATTGACCAGGAGGCCGATCGTGGGCGTGATCCAGATTATGGAGATCACGATCAAGGCAATGTGGATGGGCGTGCGCTGCAGCAGCCTATCGAGGCGCAGGCTCACGCCGCTCCAGGCTCGCCCCCGCACGGCGGTGTCGCTCTTCAACATTAGCTGACCTCCTCCTGCTGCCGGAAGCGGCGGATATTGACGATCATTATCGGGACGATCGCCAGGAGCAGGATCATGGCGATGGCGCTGGCCCGGCCGAAATCCAAGTAATTGAACATTTCCTTGTACATCCGGTTGGCGATCACCTCGGTGTCGAAGTTGCCGTTGGTCATCACGTAGACGATGTCGAAGGCCTTGAGGGCGAAGATGACCATGGTGGTCGCGACGACGGCAATGGTCGAGCTGATCGTGGGGATGGTGATGAAGCGGAACACCTGCGGTTCGTTGGCGCCGTCCACGCGTGCCGCCTCCAGCAGGTCCTTGGGGATGCCCTTGAGAGCGGCGGAGAGAATGACCATAAAGTGCCACTAATTCAACAGGCTCTTCAGCGCCGGGCGACGTCCCGCGAACACGCACGACCCAGCAACAGCGCGATCCCCGACATCCTACGCCGGGGCCTGCTCGTTTAGGCGGTCATCAGGCCGCCGGCTAGCGAGCGGTCTCGACCTGGCCGAGAACGGCATACTCGCCGCCGCCCTGCTCTCTAGGCAAGCGCAGTCGCTGCAGGCCGGGGTAACGGTAGACGATGGCCCCCGGCTCGCACCGCCGGCCGCCGCGGCATCGGGTATCGGCCAACGCATCGTAGGACTTGTCCTGAGTGGGAGAGCGCCTTGACGGTCGCGGGGGCCGTTGCTATGCTGTCCCGGCGTCCGCCAGGCGAAGACGGCGGCACGGGTAGAGGCGGCAATGAGACAGGGGCATCGGCGCTGGCTGGGCCTGCTGGCGATGGCAGCAGCGTTGGCCGTCGCCTTCTGGCTGCGCTGGCACGTCTTCAGTACGGAGGAGCTGGGCCTGGACGGGCACCTCGCCGTGGGGCTGGCTCTGGCGCCCCTCGGCGATATGCTGGCCTTCAACCTGCGCGACGTGCACCCGCCGCTCTTCTACCTGCTGCTCGGCGCCTGGCTGCAAGCAGCGGGAGTCGACTTCGTCACGGCGCGCTGGCCGGCCGTGGCGGCCGGCGTGCTGGCGCTGCCGGTCCTCTACCAGCTGGGTCGCCGCACGCTGGGAACCGCGGCTGGCCTGGCAGCGGCCCTGCTGCTCGCCATCTCGCCGGCCCACATCTTTCTCTCGGCCACGGTGCGCGACTTCGGCCTGGGGATGCTAGTCTCGGCCCTGGCCCTGCTCGTGCTTCTGGTGTTGACGAGCGAAGACACGCCCGCGCCGCGCGTCGCTTGGCTAGCGGCGGCGCTGTCCCTGGCGACGGCAGCGGCGCTGCTCACCTGGTACTTTCACCTGCTCTACCTGGGTCTGGCGTTGGCCTACCTGGCCTGGCGCCGGCCGCGGCGCTGGCGGGCGGCAGTTGGCGCCATGGCTCTGGGGGCGGCGCTCGCCTTGCCGTGGTACGCCGCCGCCGTGCCCGCGCTCTGGGGCAAGGCCGCGGGCGGGGTGACCGTGAGCGGCGAGGCGCCGCGCGAACTGGCGCTGGCGGCGTTCGCCGCCGAGGCCGCCAAGAGCCTGGTGGGCACCACTCTGGTTTCCTGGCAGGCGGTCCTAGGCTACTGGGCCTTGCTGGTTCTAGCAGGGCTGGCCTTCTGGTGGCGCGGAGCCCAGGGCCGCGCCCTGGCCGTCGGCGTGGCGGCGGGGGTTTGCCTGGGCGGCGTGATAGCCTACGAGCTGGGCGGCCGCTGGGTCTACAGCACGTTCGTGATTCGTTATTTCCTCGTCCTGCTGCCCTTCGCCGTGCTGGCGCAGGCGGCGCTGCTCTCCCCCGGGCAGCGCACCAGACAGATTGTAGGCGTTTTGGCATTGCTGGTGCTGGCGCTGCCCGCGGGCCTCTGGTACACGGATCTATCCGGCTCTGCCGGCATACCCTACGAACAGGACCCTGGCCTCGGCTACCTGGAACCCAGGTTGGCGGCAGGCGACGGCATCATCTTCATGGACTACGCCCGCGCCGGCCTCTACCAGCTGCGCGGACGCGGCGACGCTCCCAGTTATGTCATTCACTTCGCCGGCTCGCCGTTCCTGGCCGACGACGTCGCCACGCGCGCGGCGGCGCTGGTGCCAGGGCTGAAGGAGCGCCACGCCCGCGTCTGGTTCGTCCTCAGCCAGGAGGACCGCCAGGAACAGGCGGCGCCGTTGCGCCAAGCCCTGGGGCCGGCGCTGGCCGAGCCCGCGGTGGTGCGCGACGAATGGTGGTGGGCGCAAGTCACGCCTTACGCGGGCTCAGCGCGCTAGCGGTGGCCCCGACCTTGCAGCATGCAAGCCAAGGAAAACACCCGAGGGAGGGAAGAGCCCGTATGGCAACCGCAGCCCCCAGTCTGCCCCGCTGGGATATGAACGTGGTCTACCCCAGCCTAGCGTCACCCGAGTTCGCGCACGACTTCCAGCGCCTGGGCCAGGAGGTGGCCGCACTGGAGGCCTTCTGCGACGCTAGCGGGATAGGGCTGTCCCCGCGCCACTATCAATCGGCGGACGCGGGGACGGCGCGCACGGCGGAGGAGACGATAGAGCGATTCAACGTCTTGCTGGAGAAGGCGAACACGATCGACGCCTACCTCTACGCCTTCGTCGCCACCGACTCGCGCGATGCCATGGCGCAGGCCCGGCGCAGCGAGTACGAGCAACTGGAGGCGCGGCTGTCGCAGCTGGGCACGCGCTTCACGGCCTGGATCGGCTCGCTCGACGTCGAGGCGCTGCTCCAGGCTTCGGCCGTGGCCCGGGAGTACGCCTACCCGCTGCGGCGGGCCCACGCCCGGGCCGAGCACCTCATGTCGCCCGCCGAGGAGGCGTTGGCATCTGACCTGTCGCTGAGCGGCGGCGTGGCCTGGCAGAAGCTGTGGGGCAACGTGAGCTCGCAGATAGCGGTGCCGGTGCAGCGCGACGGCCAGACGGTGTCCCCGCGCCAATACCAATCGGCGGACGCGGGGACGGTGGAGTTGCCGATGAGCGCCGTGCGCAACCTGGCCCACGAGACGGACCGGCAGCTGCGGCGGCGGGCCTACGAGGCCGAGCTGGCGGCCTGGCGGCGGCACGAGGTGCCCCTGGCGGCGGCCATGAACGGCATCAAGGGCGAGTACCAGACGCTGGCCGCGCGGCGCCACTGGGCCACGCCGCTGGACGCTTCGCTGTTCCAGAACGGCATCGATCGGCCGGTGTTGGAGACAATGCTCGGGGTGGCGCGGGAGTACTTCCCGATCTTTCGCCGCTACCTGCGGGCCAAGGCGCGGGCTTTGTCCCCGCGACCTAAACAATCCAAGGACGCGGGGGCGCTCGGGCTGGAGCGGCTGGCCTGGTACGACCTCTTCGCCCCGGTGGGGGCGAGCAGCAGCAACTGGGACTTCCCGTCGGCGCGCGACTTCATCTTAGAGCAGTTCGGCTCCTTCTCGGAGAGGATGCGGGGGCTGGGGGCGCGGGCCTTCGCCGAGCTCTGGATCGACGCCGAGCCGCGGGAGGGCAAGCGCGACGGGGCCTTCTGCATGCACCTGCGTGGTGGCGAGTCGCGCATCCTGGCCAACTACCAGACCACTCTGAGCGGCGTGACGACGCTGGCCCACGAGCTGGGCCACGCCTACCACAACCTCGACCTGGCCGACCATCAGCCGCTGCAGCGGGCGACGCCGATGATTCTGGCGGAAACGGCGAGCACGTTCTCGGAAACCATGGTGCGCCTGGCCGCCTTGCGGCACGCCGCCCGAGAGGAGCAGATCCTGATTCTCAACGACCAGCTGCAGGATGCCACGCAGGTGGTGTTGGACATCACGAGTCGCTTTCTCTTCGAGCAGGGGGTGTTCGCCAAGCGGGCCGAGCGGGAGCTCTCGCCGGGGGAACTGAGCGAGCTGATGCTGCAGGCCCAGCGGGACACCTACGGCGACGGCCTAGACGAGATGGCGCTACATCCCTACATGTGGGCGGTGAAACCGCACTACTACAGCGCCGACGTGCAGTTCTACAATTACCCCTACATGTTCGGGCTCTTGTTCGGCCTGGGTCTATACGCTCGCTACCTGGCGGAGCCGGAGGCGTTCAAGGCCGGCTACGACGAGCTGCTCTCGGCGACGGGGCTGGCGGAGGCGGCGACGCTGGCCGGGCGCTTCGGCATCGACGTGCGCAGCGCCGACTTCTGGAGCTCCAGCCTGGAGGTCATCCGCGCCGACGTGGACCGCTTCGAGGCGCTGGTGGGCTAGACGGGTCCAGCCGGCGTACTGATAGACAGTGTAGCTGGTTACACTGACTCGCCCGGAGGGGGCGCGGCGACCAGCTCTGACTCATTCTCTTCCGTGGCCGGTGGCCCCTACGGCTAGCAAGCGGGGCGCGCCGGTTCGCAGGGACGGGGCATGCCCCGTCCGTTCGTCTCTGTTACCGCCATGGCGGCGGCCGTGGTGGCCGGCCTTCTCTATCCTCGCCAGGGGACCGCGCCGGCCATTCGGCCCCCTCATGACTCCGGGCAAACGCCGGGAAGGCCCCCCGCCATTGCCGGCGCACCCGGCGCAACCTGCTACGCCAAGGTGTTGCACGACGCCTCTGATGCACGGCGAAGCACTGCCACTTGCCTGTTTCACTGCCGGTGTCTGTGAGTAGTACAATAACGGCGACTCGGCTGGCACCCCGCCAACCTGCCCGAGCTTGGGGCGCTGGCGGGCTACGATAAGCCGCTCAGCATCGACGGGCGGCCAATCAACCTGTGACCGAGAGGCAAATCCGCCGCGGGGGGCAAGCCCCGGGCTACAGGTCGAAAGCGGGCCGGAGTGCGGTCAAAGTCGCCCCCGCCGCCGGCTGCACCATTCGGGGATGGCCGCCCCAACTGCCAAGAGGAGCTGGCAGGTGCGGAGGCGTAATCTGAAACAAGTCGAGGGTGAGGCCGATGGATTGGGTGGCTGGCGTTGATGGCTGTCGCAAGGGCTGGTTCGTGGTGGTGCTCGGCGTGGATGGAAGCCGCGTCGAGCAGTCTCAGCACTTCCTGGCTTCCACCTTCGCTGACGTCCTCTCCTGGGGGAAGACCCACAGCGCGAAAGCGATTGCGGTGGACATTCCAATCGGTCTTCTTGATACTCCGAAACCGGGCGGCCGGCCCTGCGACAAGGAGGCCAGGGCCATTCTGGGCAGGCGTGGCTGTACTGTCTTCAGCCCAGCGGTTCGTGCACAACTAGGGGCCCAGACATTCGAGGAGGCTAAGGCGCTGGGAAGCATTACGAAGCAATCCTTCGGCATCCTGCCCAAGATTGCCCAAGTGGACGCCGTCCTGGCCGCAACCGAGCCTCGCTTCGTCTACGAAGTCCACCCCGAGGTCTCGTTCGCGGTCATGTCGGGGGGCCAACCGATGCGGAACAAGAAGAGTGCCGTGGGACGCGCAGCGCGGGCCCAGGCAATAGCTCAGGCTCTGGGGCCCTCGTTACTCCAACAGTTGAACGAGCGCCCCAAGGGGGTGGGCCCCGACGACTTCCTGGATGCCTGCGCTGCGGCCTGGACGGCGGTGCGGATTGCACGGGGCGCGGCAATTTCGTTGCCTCGGAACGCCTCCCAGGATGTCAACACACCGATTTGGGCTTAGGTGGTGTAGGTGTAGATGACTTGAGCTAACACGAGGGCCGAGAAACACAGCCGGCTAGGCGGGTCTGCGTACCCCTTCATGACCTCCGTCGCGGTAAATAGTGAGCTATTCGGTTACCGTCAACTCAATCAGTCATCAAGTCCCTTGGGCCGGACTTGCCCCGCTCCTGGTCGCCTTATGATACGCACGCCCTCGGCTAGCAGGTAGCATTTCGTCATTGTGTTCTCGCCCTCGATTTGGCTATGCGCAACGTTAGTTGGGGAAGGACGGTGAATGACTTCGAAACCCAGCGAGCGTGGATGCGCGGCCACAATCAGGCCCAGAGCATACTCTTCAGCAGGCTTTCGACCGCCGGATAGTGTCTGCTCTTCGGTTGTCAATCTTGCCAGGTCGACCGATATCTTGTCGTCTGGCACCACATTGCTAGTGAAGGCGATTGGCAGGACTTCATCACCCGAACCTAGATGGCGCCAGAAGACCCGGCGGTAAAGCGAATCATCATCACGAATGACCTCAACTAGGGCCCTGGGCACTCCAGACCTCACCCACCAGTTACTGAGAAAGTACGATTGCCAGAGCGCTCAAGACCTGGGGCCGCGTCACGCCGTTTCTTTCCACAAACGTTTTTTGCCCGTCTTGGTCGGTCGCTACAAGAAGATACTGAAGTTCCGCGCCCCCACCGACTCGCACCTGGAGGCGACTCACGGGTCCGCGCCACTCAATGAAGATGCCACCGTCTGCAACGGGCGCCACAACGTATGGGGCCGCTCGCTCCCCGACCACATCACCTAGCCTATTGGCCGCGTCTGCAATGAGGTCTCCCGCGGCAGTGAGGGCTCGACCAGAGATACGAGCCGCGCCGTAACTGTCCCAATCTGGTTCAAGCCCGGCGAGTTCCTGAAGTACAGCCAGATGCCTTCGGACCTGCACCGTGGCAGGGCATGTGGAGGCTGCAAAGCCCTCACGGAGGGCCCGTCCCCAGTCATACCGTATGAACGCGCACACGCCGTGGCGCAGAGCGGGGGTCGCACACTGCCACTCCAACACTATGCCCCGCAGGCCCCTCAACTCGCTCTCGTCGTTCCGGAACCGGAGTCTACGCTCTTGAGAGGGAATCAAGACTTGGGCGTTGTAGCTACTATGGCCTAGTGACGCTAAGGACGAGTTTGCCGTCCCAGTCGTATCGTACTGCACCAAACCGTACAGGTCCGCAGACGTGCTATCCCGAGGTGACGAGTGTGCTACCATTAGACTCCCGCATCACTAGGTGCATTGGGGAAATACATGGACAGCACTTGGTCAAACTGCTGGGCGGCAGCGTCGTACCACGCAGTGACATCGGTCGAAGTGAACCGACGCGCTTCCGCTTCCTCCGCTGGGGTGTTGATGTCCTGCTCCACCAAGATATTCCCAAAGGGCTCGTTCCCCAGCTTGACTGTTCGTATTCTCATCCAGCTATTCACTGCGCCGCTGCCTGAGAGGTCGAACACCTTGTGCGCGTGCAGCTCAAAACCCTCGGGGCGATTAAGTGGTCCACGCAGCCATCGTTCCTGACAGAACTGCTGGGCAAGCGCAATACCAGGGTTAGCCCTTTCCGCTATCCGCGCTACAATGGCTGCGAGACGTCCGAACTGAACGTTGGGCATTCGGTCCAGCAGCTCGACCAAGCGCGTCGCCAGCATGGAGAGTTCAGTGGCCAGCACAGGTTCTTGCGGACCTTCGCAGTCTCTTATTAGGTCCAATCGTGCACGAGAAATCTGTGCGGCTTGCCTGCGGTCCGTACTACTGAGAATCACGCTAGGAATCTCGGCAGGTGCGTCCGGCGGTATTGGCAAGGAGACCGGGTCACCGTCATACACAGATGTCCAACCACTGGGCATCGATACTAGCAGCCGCGCAGGCCGTACTTGCTGGCCAGCAAAAAAGGCAGACGCTTGTATTCTAGAAAGGCGAAACTCGGTGGCACGAATCATCTCGGCCCGTCCTATCAACTTGTACACTCATTCGCTCTGCCGGGTACACCAACCATAGACAGCCAGGCACAAAGGAGATGTTACCATACCGCGGCACTCACAGCAATGAAGCGATTGTATGCGGTATGGCAAGACTCCGTGCGAATGCGGGTGCCACTCCGACTTTCACCTACAGTCGCTCGCAACCCGAGCGTGCTCTCAGTTAATTTTACCGTCGATAGTGTTAATGTTAGGCCATTAGGACAAAGGATGCCCCGACGGTGTTGGTAGCACCCCGAGGCGTGGCCAAGTCGGTGTCAGCAACCTGGCGGACCAATTCTAGCACGACGGCCCGCCTGGGAGACAACCCGGCGGGCCTGGCGTTTCGCGGCAGCCGACAACACTTTTGACAACACTTTCTGTATCAGGTGCTGTCAGGCCAAGCGGGAGCGGAGGCCGAGGGAGGCGGGCATGAGGCGGCGGTTGGCGCCACAAGTGGGGCTGAGAGGGCCAAGTCGGGCTAAACGGCCCCCTCAGGCTCCACAAAAAGGGCGTCAGGAGTGTCTAAAGCCGGCTCGACGGCGGTGGTCAGGTAGTCGACCGCCTCGCGGTTGATGACTACGACCGGCTCCAGGGCGGTGAAGCCACCGGCAAAGCGCCTGATGGTGGCGTCGGTAACCGCGAAGAAGATGGTGCCCGTGGCCCTCAGTCCGCCCTCGGGATCCCTGCCCTCGGGCAAGTGCATCTGGCCGTCTATCTCGTAGGGGCCGACGCCAATGCGCGCCGGCTCGCGCACCTTTCGGATCCAGAGGTGACGCTCGGCGGCGGCAGGCGGAGCGTCGGGCCCCTCGAGCACGACGCCAAACAACACGTTGCGCAGGTTGACGTGGACCGTGTCCCCGCGCCATTCGCGATCTAAGGACGCGGGGACGGCGTCGCCTGGGGCCTTCCGGTCATCTTCGGCCCCCGGCTGGGAGGCGAGAGAAACGCCATGCACGACGATGGAGGGAGTCTGATCCTCGGCATTGAGGAAATCGATGAGCCGGCGATGGGTGGTGCTGAGTCGGCCGCGAATCCACCGCTCCCTGGTAACCAGCCAGAAACGCAGGGTGTTCGCTTGTGGCGTCGGCAGCATGCCGAGGGACATACTTGCCTCCTCTCTCGGGAGCAGGTCCGTGCGTTGCCGCGGATTATTATGCAATAGCCAAGCCAATGCAAGCTACCGGCCGTGCTGGTACCATCATAGACGGCCCGACGGGGTAGGTCCATCGTTACGCCTGCCAGATCCCTCGGCCGCTTCTAGCGGCCGAGGGATGACACGAAGGGCGCCAAATAGGCTGTCTTTAGCGAGTGCTAGCCCAGGTAATGCGTGGTGCGGGCGATGATCTGGTCCTGCAGCTCCTTGTCCAGAGTGGAGAAGAGGGCGCTGTAGCCGGCGACCTTGACCACAAGGTTCCGGTACTGCTCCGGGTGGGCCTGAGCCTCGCGCAGCACGTCGGCGGAGACGACGTTGAACTGCACCTGCATGCCCTTCAGGTCGACGAAGGTGCGGATGAGGGCCACGAACTTACGCAGCCGCTCCTCGCCGTTGAGGGCCGAGGGGTGGAACTTGAGGTTGAGGATGGTGCCGTTGCTGGCCAGGACGTGGTCGAGCTTGGCCACCGACTTGAGCACGGCGGTGGGGCCGTTCTTGTCGGCGCCGGGCGAGGGCGAGGAGTTGTCGGCCAGGGGGGCGCGGGCGTGGCGGCCATCGGGCGTGGCGCCGACGCGCTGGCCGTAGGTTACGTTGGCCGTGAGCGACTGGGTGGTGGGCCCGTAGTAGCCGCCGCGCGGCGGGGTGTATTGCCTGATCTCGTGGGCGAACTCGCGAAAGACCTGCGCCGCCAGGAGGTCGACGTAGTCGTCGTCGTTGCCGTACTTGGGGGCGCGGTTGAGAAGCAGCTGCCTGATCTCCTCGCCCCGCGGGCCCGCGAAGTCGCCGCGCAGAACCGCCAGCAGCTCGGCGCCGCTGAGCCGCTGCTCCTCGAAGACCAGCTTCTTGAGGGCGGCCAGGGAATCGGCCACGTTGGTCACGCCCATGGCGAAGCTTTGTAGGTTCTTGTAGTTGGGCCCACCCCCCTGGGAGACGTCGACGCCGATTTCGAGCCGGTAGTCGAGCAGCGCCGAAAGGAAGGGCGTGGGCGTGAGCTCGGCAAAGGCGCCGCAGGTGATGCCGTCCATGATCGGCACCAGGCCCAGGTAGTAACTGAGCTGGCGCCGGAAGGCGGCGAGGACCTCGTCGAATGACCGGAAGGTGCTCAGGTCCCCCTCGCCGGGGCAAGGGCAGTGCCCGGTGTAAGGGTTGGTGCCGCCGTTGAGCGCCAGCTCCAGGATCTTGAGCGTGTTGACGTGGCAGAGGCCGCCGGTGCCGGTGTTGAACTTGCCCGCCACCTGGAACTCCGAGCAGCCCATCACGCACCAATCGCGCGCGTCCTCCAGCTTCAGGCCCACGTTGAGCAGGGCGGGGACCGTCACCTCGTCGCTGAAGAAGCCGGGCATGCCGCCGCCGTGGCGCAGCACGCAGCGGGCAGCGGCCAGCAGGAATTCGTCGGGCGAGCCGTCGTGCACGCGCACCACCACCGTGGGCTGGGGCAGCTGGAGATTCCCCGTGGCCTCGAGACAAACGTAGCTGAGATCGTTGCTGGCGTCGCGGCCGTCCGGGGTCTGGCCGCCCAGAGTGACCGTCTGGAAGAGCGGATAGCCGCTCATGAAGTGGACGGAGTTCCATTCGCGCGCCTTGTTGATCTCACAGCACTTGATCCAGAAGCACTCCACCAGCTCCAGGGCCTGCTCGCGGGTTAGGCGCCCGGCGGCAAGATCGGCCTGGTAGTAGGGATAGAGGTACTGGTCGAAGCGGCCGGGGCTGATGGAGTGGCCGTCCGACTCGACGTGGATCAACACCTGGAGGAACCAGTAGAACTGCACCGCCTCGGCGAAGGTGCGGGCGGGATGGGCAGGCACCTGGCGGCAGGCAGCCGCCACCTGCAGCAACTCGGCCCGGCGCGCCTGGTCGGTCGCCTCGCTGGCCAGGCGCTCGGCCAGGTCGGCGTAACGCGCCGCGTAGTCGATAGCTGCCTCCAGGCTGGCAATCACCGCCTGGTAGAAGAGCTTCTTTGCCAGGCTCTCCGGGCGACGCAGGTCCAGCGCCGCGCAGAGGTCGCGGGCCTGCTGGCTGAGGGCCAGGAAGCCCGTGGCGATGACGCGCCCGTAGGCGGCGACGACGTGGCCATCGCCATTATTGCTGCGGCCCAGGTTGGACCAGGCCTCGTTCATGCAAAAGACGGAGAAGTCGAAAGCCGCCAGCGCCTCTGGCGGCAGCAGCTGCTGGACCAGCGACTTGACCAGGTCGTTGTGGGTCTTGCCCTGCCAGTACTCGATCACCGGCAGGAGGGCCGCCTTGGTCTCGGAGCTGACCTGGAAGGGGTCGAGGCGGCGGGTAGGCAGCTCGTCGATCTCCCGGGCCAGCCAGGCGGCGGCGTACTCGGGGTAGAAGGGCGCGGCCCGCGGCTGGGAGGCCTGGTTGCCGACGATGAGCTCGCCCGGGCGGATGTAGATGGACATTCCCCGCAGGACGCGGGCAAGGGCGGCGGCGCGGCGGGTGAGGAGGGGCTGGCCCTCCGTCTCGCGCCAGGATTGGGTCAGCAAGAGCGCCCGTTCGGGGCAGAGGGCCGGTTCGTGGTCGAGGAGAGTGCTCTTGAGGTGCTCGATGCGCGCGTTCACAGGTGGCCTCCTCCCGCGGCGGCGCCGGCCGCAGAGAGGTGGCCGTGGGCCGCTCGCCGTGCGCTCATGTTAGCACGAGCAAGGGGTAGGGACAAGGAGAGCCGGGGATTGACAGGGAGCGCTGCCTGGCTTAGGCTTGCTGCCGGTGGGTCGTTCGGCGGGTAGAGGCTTGTGGTCCCGCTCAACCGTAAGGGAAGTCCAGGAATCGGCCCCGGGGCGGGTGAGGTGTAGTCCTGTTTGTAGTGGTGCGCTCACTTGTCAGGCACGGCCTATTTGTAGTGAGCGCTTCAGCGCTTCGTCTTATCCCCAGTCGGGAACCGGAAAGCGCTAAAGCGCTCACTACAAACGCGAGGAGCGCTCAGCACGAACGACGGCCCGGCGGATTGGCTCTGCTCAGGCCCAGCACCATGCCGAGCGATCACTCATAGCTCAGTTGGAGAGGTGCTAGGGGCTTTCGTGGCGTACTACTCGCCGCACCAAAACGACAATCGTCGGATTGGGCCTGATCGGTGCTCGGTAGGGAACCGCGCCTCCGAGCCCAGAATGGGCTTCGCACCTGAGCGCGCTGCTGAAGCAGCGCGCGCTCGGTGGTAGCCTTACCTGTCGCTCAGGCTGCTCAAGCGGCGGCGCGGTCGGAGGTGAACGTAGATGTCGCTCAAGCTACTCCAGATCGCCGACGTGCACCTGGACGCGCCTTTTCGCTGGCTGGGGACGCGAGGGCGCGAGCAGCGCCTGCAGCTGAAGGAAACGTTCCGGCGTTTGATCGACCTCGCCCTGGCGGAGAGGGTCGACGCGCTGCTGGTGGCCGGCGACCTCTTCGATAGCAACAGCCCTGCCCAGGACACGATCGACCTGGTGAGAGCCCAGCTGGCGCGCCTGGCCTGCCCGGTCTTCCTGCTGCCAGGCACCCACGATTGCTTCGACGCCACCTCGGTCTACCGCCGGCCGGAGCTGGCCCTGCCCAACGTGCGCCTCTTCGACGCCGAGCACTCGGCCTTCGCCGTGGACACGCTGGAACTGGCGGTGCAGGGCCAAGCCAACTGCAGCAAGACCTCTCCCACCAGCCCCCTGCGGGGGCTCAACCGCCGGCCCGGCGCGCGCTACAACGTGGCCCTGGCCCACGGCTCGCTGGCTATGCCGGGCACAGAGGACGACTTTCCCCTCGCGCCCGCGGACTTCGCGGCGGCCGGCATGGATTATGTCGCGCTGGGTCACTGGCACAGCCAGCGGGTCTGCCAGGGCGGGCGCGCCTGCTACAGCGGTCCGCCCGAGCTGCTGGCCGAGGGGCAGGAGGGCTGCGCTTTGCTGGTGGAATTGGGGGAAGGCGCTCCCCGCCTGGAGGCGCGCGACGTGGCTCGCCGACGCTGCGCCCAGCTCGAGCTGGCGGTGGACGGCCTGCCCTCGGCGGCGGAGTTGGCGGCGGCCATCCGCGCCCGCGGCGACCCCGCCCTGGCGCAGGGGGAG
>JAMCYS010000074.1 GCA_023473795.1 Chloroflexota bacterium
GACCACCATAGCCCGCAAAGTGGCCGCCTAATGGCGGCACGAGAATGGTCCCTCCCAACATAACGGCGACTAATCGGCACAGCAGGCGGCAACCATCGTCCACTGCACCATTTCGCACCAGAAACTATACTAGCATGTGGCAAGGTACAATGCAATTCCTTGCTCGGGCGCGATCAGGGGGCCGGTTGCGAACATCGTTCAGGCAGTCCCCTGCCGGCCCATTTCTTGGGGTAGGAGCACATTCCGGCCGAACCGCAAATCGGGCCGGCGTGAGTATAATTAACCGTGCCAGGACGGCGCGAACGGCTGGCCCGCGCGGCGCCCGCGCTGACGCAGGCGCCCGGGTTCGGCCTACGCTCTGAAGCGGCCGTGCGGCCGCAGGAACCGCGGAGGCAGATGCCGTGTCCGATTACGAACTGAACAAAATAGCGTCCTATCACCGCCAGGACCTCCTCCGGGAGGCCGAGAAGGAGCATCTCGTCGAGCAGGCCATCGCTCAACGTCGCCTTCTCAATCACGACGAAGAGCGCCACCACTACCACCTCTGCCATCTGGTCGAGACTCGCCAGATGGAGACTGTCGAGTCCCTCGTCGGCGACGGCAAGTACATCTGCGCCCACTGCGGGCGCGTGGCCGCCAGCCCCGGCAACCTCTGCGACCCGGTTGAGCGGCCGGCTGCAGGATAGCGAGGACTCACAGGCCACTAGCCGGAGGCGAGCGCCACGCCGACCCCTCCGTCGGCGCCCACGCGCACGCCGACGCCGGTGCGGCCATCCGAAGAAAAAGCCAGGGCGACGGTGCGCGACTTCTTCGCTGCCCTGGAGGCGAAGGACTACGGGCGCCTGGACGATTTGACCAGCGGCCAGGCGCAGGTCACCGCCGACCGGATCGCCGCGGAGGCGCAGAAGGCCGAACAGGACAACGCGGTGACGCTGCAGCCGCGGGTAACGCGCCTCGACTTTCTGGGCAGCGAGCCGCGAGGCAACGGCGTCGCCGAGAGGGTTGCCTCCACCATCGACATCGACGCCCAGATGGGGCTGTTCACGATTCGCGCCCAGAGCAAGACGGGCGAGGCCGTGTCTACCGTGGATAAGGTCGACGAGCGAACGTTAATCACCAACATCGCGGGCGACCTAAGTTAGGCCCCCGGGCAGCTAGCCCAGTTCTGCCAGGTTGCCGTTCGTGAAAAGGCACTTCTTGAGTTCGCGCCCGAAAGCCTCGTCACGGCGGCGTAACCACTCGATCAGCAGCGCCGCGTGTTCCTTCTCTTCATCCCGGTTGTGGGCCAGCAGCTGCCGCAGCTCCTCATCCTCCACCGTGTCGACCCGCTGCTGGTACCAGTCGATCGCCTGCAGCTCCTCCACCAGCGAGTTAAGCGCTCGCGAGAGGCTGCGCGTTTGCGGCGTCAGCGCCGCGACCTGTTCGTTGTAGCCCACTTCTCTCGTCCTCCAATCACTCATCAGGTTTGCCCGGCCGGCGCCGGCTGCGGGCTAACGGCCCTGCCAGCTGACGCGGTAGACGACGCCGGCCTTGTCGTCGCTCACCCCGGCAAGCTGCCGTCCGCGGCGACCGCCAGACCTACTGGGCGGCCCCAGGAACTGCCACCCTCTCTCAGCCAGCCGGTGGCGAAGTCCGCGGGCGGGCCGGCCACCTGGCCGTTCGCCAGGGGCACCCGCATGACCTTGTAGCCGACGGGCGTGCCGCGGTTCCAAGAGCCGTGGAAGGCCACGTAGAGGCTGTCCCTGTAGGTTGCCGGGAACTGCCCGGCGTCGTAGAAAGCCAGCCCCAGCAGTGCCACCGCTCGTCCCGCGCCCCGCTCGGCGACCAGCACCGCGCCGCCAGGGCCCAAAGCAAGCAGGCGCGGCTGTTGCAGGTCGGTGGCGAACACGGTGACCCGGAAGCCTTGCGGTACGTTCAGGCCCGCCACCCCGGGCGCGCCCTTCGGCAGGCCGATCCTCACGGTCGCCAGGATCCCATCCCCCAGGAGCGCCGCCGTCGCGGCCAGCAGGGCGGCTATGGCCAGGAAGATAAAGGCCGCACGGCGCCAGCGCGAACCACGGCTGAGTTGCATAGACTCATTATAACATCCGCTCGGTAGGCCTCGCCCCGCCCCTGGGGCGGCCGCCGCAAGCCTTGTGCGGCCCAGGGAGCGCTGGTATACTGCCAGCGAAGAAGCGATTCGAGTTCGTTTTGGTCGTGGCTTGCCGGGCGGCTGCCCGGCGAGGGGGGCCTCGTTGGAGCGCAAGGGCTCTAGTTGGCCGCGTCGCGGCACCCGTGGCGACTACTGGGCCGCGCTGCTCTCGGGCAGGTCGGACCGCCCGGCGGCGTGGCCGCGGCGGGGCAGCGTTAAGGCTTACCCTGTCCGTGGCCGACGGCGCCGGTCTCTCGCCAAGGCAAGCCGCGGGCATTCGTCGGGACGGGCCGGCGCCATCGGCTCGGCACTGGTGTTCTGCCTGGCCCTCGCCTTCCTGGCCCTGCCGTACCTTCCCGTGGCCGAACTGTGGGCCGGCCCTGTCCGGGCGGCGCCGCCGGCCGCTCTCCCGGCCGAGGCGCCCGAGCCCGAGCTCACGGACGTCGGCCAACCGGCGACCGTGCAATCTACACCGCCGGCCAGCGTTTCTGGGATTGTGATACCCCCTGACCTCTCAGCCGGCGACACGGTGGTGCCGCTAGGAGAACTACGGCCCCGCCCGGCCCTGCCGGCGCGCTTGCGCGTTCCGGCTATCGACGTCGACGCGCCCATTATCGGCCTGGGCGTCCTAGCGGGCGGGGAGCTCGCCGCGCCGAGCCAGGCCGGCGACGTGGGCTGGTTCAAACTGGGCGTGCGGCCTGGCGAAGTTGGCAACGCGCTCTTGGATGGCCACCTCGACTGGTATCGCGCCGTGGGCGTCTTCTACTACCTGGGCAAGCTCGCCCCGGGAGAC
>JAMCYS010000034.1 GCA_023473795.1 Chloroflexota bacterium
CGGCGACTCGTCCACCTCCGGCCAGTACTGTCTGAGCGCCCACTCGAAGAGGCCGCCGCTGGCCACGTTGCCGAAGTGCACCACGAAGTGCTCGGGCACCACGTGCGCGTAGTGGCAGTAGCCCTGGCGCAGCATGCGCTCGGTGGGCATATAGCCGTCCACCATCACCAGGCAGGCCTCCGCCGTGCCCATCGAGTTGGCCACGGTGCCCTTGCCCGTGGCCCCGGCGGCGAAGGAACCCACCAGGTGGTCGTGGCCGCCGGTCACCACCTTGGTGCCCACGCGCAACCCTGTCGCGGCCGCCGCCTCGGGCGTCACCTCGCCCACCTGCGTGCCTGACTGGTGAGGCGTGGGGAAGACGTCCGGCGAGAGCTCGGCCAGGGAGAGTATCTCCGGCGACCAGCTGAGCGTGCGCTGGTCCAGGGCGAAGGTGCGCGAGGCCATGCTGTAGTCGGTGGCATAGACACCGCTCAGCTTGAAGGTGGCGAAGTCCTGCATGCAGAGCCACTTGTGCAGGTGCCGCGTCGTCTCCGGCGCGTTCTCGCGCAGCCACATCAGCTTGTTGACGCTCCACTTGGCCTGGATCGGGTGGCCGGTGACCTCGAAGCAACGCTCCGACCCCAGCCAGTCGTACCAGCGGCGGCCCTGCGGCTCGCTGCGCGGGTCGTACCAGACTATGATCGGGTAAAGGTAGCGCCCCTCGCGGTCGATGGGCACGCCGGCCTCGGCCATGCTGCCGGCCGCTACCGCCCGCACCGAGTCCGCCCGGCCCGCCGTCGCCTCGCGGATGACGGCGGCAATGTTCGTCCACACCTCAGCCGGATCGTACTCGCTCCAGCCCGGCCTAGGGTGATGGGTCGACGTGGGCCGGCTGGCCACGGCGATCACCTGGCCGCTCGCCGGCTCGTAGACCACGGCCTTGGTGTTCGTCGTGCCTATGTCCAACCCCAGCAGCAGTTCCGCCATCCGCTACCTCCTAGTCCACCTACGCCTTGCCGGCCGAACCGAAGAGTCTAATCTTCTCCTGTGCCGTCTCCCGCACCATCGCCAGGGGACCGGGCATAAGGACGCGCGAGTTCAGCTCGTTGGGCATCTCGGCGAAGACCTTTTCCATGCCCGCCCGCAGCTGCTTCAGCAGTTCGGTCGAGACGTTGAACTTGCAGATGCCGTTGGCCACCGCCTGCTTCACCACCTCGTGGGGCACACCCGAGCCGCCGTGCATCACCAGCGGCCGCTTGGCCAGCTCGCGGATGGCGGCGATGCGGGGCAGGTCAATCTCCGCCGAGCGCTTGACCATATTGTGCACGCTGCCCACCGAAATGGCCAGGTAATCGGCCCCCGTCGCCTCGACGAACGCCCTGGCCTCCTCCGGCACGGTGAAGCAGCCGCGGATGTCGGCCGGCGTGGGCTCGTTGGCGGCGCGCAGCACCCGCCCCAGCTCCGCTTCCACGCCCAGGCCCACGCTGTGGCCTAGCTCCACCACCTGGCGGGTGAGCCGCACGTTCTCCTCGTAGGGCTTGGCCGAGCCGTCGAACATCAACGAGGTGAAGCCGGCGCGCAGGCAGGCCACGTTCTCCTCGTAGGAGGGGCCGTGGTCCAGGTGCAGCGACACCGGCACCTTGGCCGCGTCGGCCGCCGCCCGGCAGGTCGCCGCCAGCAGGTCGAGGCGGCAATACTTGATCTGCAGCGACGCCGCCGCCAAGATGACTGGCGCCCGCTCCGCCTCCGCCGCCTCGATGATGGCCCGGACCATGTCCAGGTTCGAAACGTTGAAGGCGCCGACGGCGTAGCCCTCCTCCATCGCCCTGTAAAGCATCTCTCGCGAGCCGACTAGTGGCATAGACGTATCACTCCTTGTTTACTTGCCAACTTACCATGGCCTTGGGTTCATTCACTCTACGACTATTGGCTCTACCACTCTCCGGCTTGCATCCTTGCGGATAGGGTAGATTGCGGCACGGGCGGACTGAAGTCCGCACTACAAGCAAACGTCCGCCCCGTTCGTAGTGCGGACTTCAGTCCGCCCGTGCCCCACGCAGACCGGCGTGCTGACCCCCTAGCCGCAGGGGCACAGAGCACGCTACTACGAACGGTGGCCATTTGTAGTGTGCTTCAGCGTGCCCGTCTGCGCAACCAACGAGCACCCCGCCCCCTACTCCGGGTTCCTGATCCCTCGCTCCGTCAGGAAGGCTCGGACCTCCGCCAGGCGCGGGATGCCCTTCTGCCCGCCCAGCTGGCGGCACTTCATCGCCGCCACCGCGCTGGCAAACTCGGCCACATACTCGACGTCCCAGCCGCGCGCCAGGCCGTAGACGTAGGCGCCGTGGAAGACGTCGCCCGCCCCGGTGGTGTCCACTACGTCCACCGGAAAAGCCGGCGTGTGGAAGGAACGCCGCTTGACCCAGGTATGCGAGCCGCTCTCCCCCAGGGTCACCACCACCGCCGAGGGACCGACCTCTAGCAGTCGCCGCGCCGCCTGGTCGTAGTCTCCCATGGTCGTGAACATCTCGGGGAAGGAAGCGTTGGTGATGAGGTAGTCAACTTGCGCCACCAACTCCTCGATGCCGGGGCTCAGCCTGGTGCCGTCCATGGTCACTAGTACCCCGTGCTGGCGTGCCCAGCGCGCCGCCTCCACCGCCACTGGCACGTGATGCCCATCCACGTGCAGCACCTTCGCCCGCGCCATGCGCTCGCGGTCGGCATCGGTCAGCACCGGGTCCACGTTGGGGCCCATCTTGGTCATCATCGCCCGTTGGCCGGTCGCTTCCTTGACCAAGATGATGGTGCACTGGGTCGTCGTATCTTTGGAAACGCGCACCAGGTCGGTGCGCACGCCTTCGCGGTGTAGGGTTTCGATAACCTGCCCACCCTGAGGGTCATCGCCCACGATGGCGATCAGCGAAGCCTCGGCTCCCAAACGTTGAGCGGCGACCATCGCCGTGCAGGTCATCCCGCCGGGGCCGGTGGCAAACTCGGTCATGAACGTGGAATCGGCGTCCCACTCGGCCAACTTGGGCACCCGGCCGATGTAATCCATGGTGGCGTGGCCTAGGCCCACGACGGCGACCATGCGCAACCTCCCCTGTGGAGCCTGCCGGCTCGCGACAGCGCGAGCGGCACTAGCCGGCCAATGCTAGCATCGCCAGGGGTCACGGGTCAAGCAACGCCCGCCTCACGCCTGCCTACAAGCCTTGGGGAAAGAGGGAAGGTTGGCGGGCAGATTCATATGGAAATGGCTAGACCTTATTGGCATCTGTAGTAGTAGGGGCGACCGGCGACCGTAGGAAGTCCTTTAGGGCCGGTCGCCCCTACGAGTCACCACCATTTCATCCTCGTTGATTCCCCACGAGCCGATGGACGATTCCCTACCCCGGCTTTGAAAGCCGGGGAGCGTGTAGGGAGCGTGCTAGGAGTGCTGCCAGCCTCTGTCCTATTCGTACCTCAGCGCCTTCACGATCTCCAAGCGCGCCGCCTGGCGCGCCGGCAGCAGGGCCGCGACCACGCCAAACAGCAACCCCACGGCTATCGCCGCCAGCAGCCCGGCCAGGGGGAAGGAGTACTCCATGGGGAAGATGCCGCTAGACCGGATGCCCAGCACCATGACGTAGCCCAGGTACAGCCCGCCCAGCAGGCCGAACGCCGTGCCGACCGCCGCCAGTAGCACGGCCTCGGTCAGTATCGTCCGCCGCACCTGGCTACGCGTGGCGCCGATGGCCCGCAACATGCCGATCTCGCGCGTCCGCTCAATCACGCCGATGGCCAGAGTGTTGAGCATGGCGATCAGCGAAGGCAGGGCCAGGGCAGCCAACACCACGTACATAAAGCTGAAGATGCTGTTCATCTGTTGCATCATCTCCGTCAGGTACTCCTGGCCGGAGACTAGGCTGAACTGGGGGTAATCGGCCACGATCGACTTGAGCCGCGTCTCCACCAGCGACCGGTCGGCGCCCGGCGCCAGGTTAATCTGGATGAAGATGTCCTCCGTCTTGTGGTAATCGGCCTTCAAGTTCGCTTGCGAGATGTAGCCGGTCATTATCTTGGCATTCAACAGGTCGCCCGCCACGCCGACCACGCGGTACGGCTTCACACCCTGGGGCGTGGCTAGGTTCACAGTGTTCCCCACCTTGACGCCCGCCTGCACCGCCAGGATGCCGTTGACGATGATAGTCCGCCCCTCGGCCAGCTGTCCGTAGGCCGTCTTGGCGTCGCCCTGGGTGAACCCCAGCCCGCTCACCTCCGGGTAAGTCACCGGGTCGATGCCCAGCACCGTCACGGAGGAGTCGCCCGAGCTGCCCTTGGCCGCTACCCCCGAAATCGAGCCGTTGGCATAGCGCAGAGTACTGACTACCCCCACCCCGGGCAGAGAGCGCAGACGGTCCGCCAGGACCGAGCTAGCGCCCACGTCGCTGGACCAAACGCCCAGGGAGGGAGGCATCAGCAGATAGTCGCTGCCGAGGCTGCGGCGCGTCAGATCGTTGAGGCCGCCGATCATGCTCGTCGCCAAACCGGCCGTGGCCACGATGATCGCCAGGCCGATCATGGTCGCGCTGGCCGTGATGGCGGCTCGCGACGGTTGCCTGTTGAGATTTCCTTCGGCCAGCGCGGCTGCCCCTTGGCCCGCGAACATGCGGGCGAACAGCGCGGCAAAGACGCCGGCGATGGGCCTCACCAGGGCCGGCGCCACCAGCACCAGGCCAGCTAGACAGAGCAGTCCGCCGATCACTACTACCCCGATGTTGCCGGTCGCCAGCGAGAGCAGGGCCGCCACCAGCAGCCCGCCACCGATGGCCGTGCCCCGCCCCACCGTGCGCCGTTCACTTTCCAACGCCGAGGGCCGCAAGGCCTCCAGCGGGGTCAGCCGGCTCGCCGTCCGCGCCGGCAGCAGCGCCGCCAGGAGGGTCACTCCCACCCCCAGCACCACCGCCGTGACCACCGTGCTGGGGTTGATGACAGGCGCGCCGATCTTCAGATGAAGAAAGCTCTCCATCACGCTGCCCATCAAGAGCAGTATTCCCGCCCCCATGCCATAGCCCAGCACCAGACCCAGTCCGGTGCCCACCAAGCCTTGCAGCAGGCCTTCGGCCAGGAACATCAGGGTTACCGTGCGCCTGCTGGCGCCCACCGCCCGCAGCATACCTATGTCGTGGCGGCGCTCGGCCACCACGGTGCGGAAGGTGTTGAAGATAATGAAGCCACCCATGAACAGCGCCAGCACGCCGATAGCCATGAAGACCGACTCGCCCATCTGCATGCTGGCCATGAACTCAGAGCCGCTGCTCAGGGCCTCCATTTGGTAGTCGGAACCCAGCTTGGCGGCAATCGCCGCCTGGATGCTCTCACGCTGGGCCGAGTCTGTAGTGTCAAAGTTCGCCTCGACGGTATTGATGCGGTCCGCCTGTTCGAAAATCTTCTGCGCCTGCGTCAGCGTGACCAACACCTCCTCGTTGCCGGGGAGGGTCCGGGCGGGCAGCAAACCGACGATCGTTAGCTTGACCACGCCCTCGGTCGTAGGCAGGCGCAGCGTGCCGCCCAACTTAACGTCCGCTTCCTGGGCCAGGCTGGACGAGATCACAGCCCCGCGCTCGTCCTCCGGCCGCAGAAACCTTCCTTCCTTAATCGGGTAATCGCGCAGCTGCTGCGCCGCCTTGGGCTCCAGCCCGACCACGTTGACCGCGCCCAGGTTGGCGTCGCGCCCGTAGAAGCCGGCGGGGATGTTGATCGTGCGGCTGAGCGAGGCGGTGGCGGTCCTTACCCCGGGCACCCCTTTTACCCGGTTCAGCACCGCCGAGCTGAAAGTCTCCCCCGATTTCTGGGTGACGGTCACGTCCACCTGGCCCGCGACCGCCAAGAAGTTGGCTTGAAAAGCCTGCCACATCGTCGGCATCAGGATATTCATGCCGAAGATCACCAGCACGCCAAAGACGATAGCCAGCGTTGTCAGAAACGTTCTCAGTTTGCGCCCCCACAGGTAGCGCGCGGCCAACTTCAGTTGAAAGTTCATAGTGGTCCTCTAAGTGGCTCCGGCCAGGTCCGACATCTTGTCCGCCACCATGGTGGCGTTGTCGGCATTCTTATGATCCAACCGCGTCTCATCCACGACGGCCCCGTCCTTAAGGAAAAGGATACGGTCGGCGTAGGCGGCGATTTGCGGGTCGTGCGTCACCATCACCACCGTGCGCCCCCATTCCTTGGCCACCTGGCGCAGAATCCCCGCGACCTCGCGCGAGGAACGCGTATCGAGGTTGCCGGTCGGTTCGTCCGCTAGGACGAGCGCGGGCTCGGCGACGAGGGCCCGGGCGATGGCCACCCGCTGCTGCTGCCCGCCGGAAAGCTGGTCGGGGCGGCTCCGCAACCGGTTGCCCAGGCCGACCCTGCGCAGCCACTCTTCGGCCTTGTTCTTGGCTTTGGCCCCATCGGCCCCGTCCAGGGTCAGCGGCAGGGCGGCGTTTTCGGCGGCGCTAAGCACCGGGATGAGGTTGTAGAACTGGAAGATGAAGCCAATCCGGCGGCGCCGCAGCTCGGTGAGCGCATCGTCCGCCAGGCGACCGAGCGGCACGCCCGCGATCAGCACCTCGCCCTCGCTCGGCCGGTCAAGCCCGCCCAGCAGGTGCAGCAAAGTCGACTTGCCGCAGCCGCTCGGACCCATAACCGCGACGAACTCCCCCTCGTTGACTTCCATACTGACATGGTCGAGGGCCACGACGGCAGTGTCGCCCTTGCCGTAGATTTTGGTCAAACCCATGGTCTGCACCAGTGCCATCGGGCCTCCTACCACCCCACGAACCTAGGCGTTGCCCGCCGCCACGGGGAACCACTCCTTGAGCGTCTCGACGTCGAAGACCTGCAGAGAGCCTGCGGGGGCTCCCAGAATACGCTCCAGAGCATCGGTGTAAGCAGCAACTAAACTCTCGACCTCCTGGATGTCCCTGCTCCGCGCCTCGCCCGTCGTGAGCTGCCTGGCCATGGCATTCCCCAGGCTCTGTAGCAGCGCCCAAGCCACCTCGCCCACTCGTTCAGGCTGGGCGGGCGCCAAAACGCCCTCGCCGATGCCCTGCCGGATGATCGCGGCCAGCTGCGGCGCGACCCACTCGGACGACGCCACCAGTAGCTTTTCACGGACGATGGCGTTGTCATCCGCGTACCAAACGCGCATCAGATCGATCAGGAAGTCCTTGCGGGCGCGCTTCCAGCGCACCGCGGTGTCGAAGTAACGGCGCAGCTTCTCCAGGGCCGACAAATTCGGGTCGGCTATCACCGGCGCCAGGACCGGTTTTATCTCCTCCAGCATGCCCTCGACGAGAGCTTCCAGCAAGGCCTGTTTGGAGCCGAAGTAGTGATAGAATGCTCCCTTGGAAATGTGCAGCTCGTCCAGTATGTCCTGGATCGTCATCTGCTCGTAGCCTTTGGTCATCACCAGGCGCCGCGCCGCGCTCAGAATCTCATTGCGCTTGCCAGCGCGCGCCTGCTCTTTTCGCACCGCCACGTCAGGCCCACTCCATCAGACCGACCGTCGGTCTGTTGATCAAGCCAATCATAGCGCTCAGCGGCGCCGGAGTCAAGTCCAATAACCCCCGCACCTGCGCCGCCCACGAATCAGCTCTATAGTTGCAGGTAGGGTCCGGTGGGCCGGAGGAGGAATTGCCTTGTCTACTCGTATGCCTGCTGCCGTCCTCGCGCTGCTCTTGCTGACGGGCTGCACCCAGCCGCCCGCGCCCAGCCAGGCGACAGCCACGCCGACCGCGGTCGTCGCTCAGGCGCCCGCGGCGACCTCGACGGCCGCTGCCATCCAGCCGGCGGCGACGCCCACGGCGGTCGCGCCCTCGCCCACTTCCGCGCCGCCTGCCCCGTCGCCGACGGCAGCCGCGCCCGCGCCCACCGGCACGGTGTTCACCCAACAGTACGAAATCACGACCGCCGACAGCGGCCGCACCTTCACCTACGGTATCACCACGCGCTTCGGTCTTATTCTCGATCAGACCAAGTACCCGCGAGAGAGCTTGCAGGTCGTCTGCGCGCCCCCTATCACCCTCGGCAGCATCTCCAATATCCCGTCGGTCTCGCCGCCGCTCTACGCCGTGCGCTACGTGGGCGTGACGCCCGGCAAGTGCACCCTGGCCGACAACGACTTCAAGGTCTACGTCCAGGTGCTGGGTCCCTAAACAGGCGGCCCCTGGCCGGGCGCTGGCGCCTGTGCTAGCCTAACCTTCGTGAACGCCGAACCTATGGAGTGCCAGCCGGGCTGCGGCGCCTGCTGCGTCGCGCCCTCGCTCTCCTCTCCCATCCCCGGCATGCCTAAGGGCAAGCCGGCCGGCCTCCGCTGCCTGCAGCTGACCCCCGACAACCTCCTAGCGCCAAGAGGATCATCCCCACCAAGGTCGTCCGACGGGCGCCCATTTGGTCGGCGAGCCGACCGGCTAGCGGCGACGTCAGGGCCAGCGGCAGGAAGAAAGGCAGTAGTAGCCCGACCGTGCTTCCCCCGCGGGCCTGCTGGACAGATGTTGGCCGCGAGAGCGAACAAGGGATATAGCCCTGAACGGGGCTTAATGGCTCCTTAATCTGGGTGGAAGACGATGAGTTCGCTATACTCGGATCAAGTAATCAGCCGGCATCGAGAGCGACGAGGAGTGCGCGGATGCGAATCCTGGTGGTAGAGGACGAGAAGCAGCTCGCCGGCATCCTGAAGCGGGGACTTCAGGAGCATGGCTATGCCACGGACACGGCCGACGATGGCGAGGACGGTCTGAGCCTCGCCGAGACGTCCGAGTACGACCTGATAGTCCTCGACGTGATGCTGCCCGGATTGAGCGGCCTTGAGGTCGCGCGGACCCTGCGTGCACGGCGTATCAATACCCCGATCCTGATGCTCACGGCCCGAGATGCCATCGACGACAGGGTGGCAGGGCTGGACAGCGGCGCCGACGACTACCTGATCAAGCCCTTCGCCTTCCGCGAGCTCGTGGCCCGAATCCGTGCTCTGCTCCGCCGCGACGACCTGGTGAAGGACCCTGTGCTGCGTGTGGCCGACCTGGAGATGGACACGGTGAGCCGGGAGGTACGTCGGGCAGGCCAACTGGTTCCCTTGGCCAGCAAGGAGTACGCGGTTCTGGAGTACCTGGTGCGCAACCCGAACAGGGTGCTCACCCGCACTCAAATCGCCGAGCACGTCTGGAACTACGACTTCACCGCCATGTCCAACGTGGTCGACGTCTACATTCGGTACCTACGCCGCAAGCTGGACGACGGCCACGAACCGAGGCTAATCCACACGATGCGTGGTACCGGCTACCAGCTCAGGGTTTCCCGATGAGAGTTCTCTCGCGGTTCGGTTTCGCTACACTCCCCGGACCGGCACAGCTTCCTATCAGGTTGCGGCTCACCCTGTGGTATGTCGCCCTACTGGCAACGATCCTGCTGGCCTTCTCCAGCTTCCTCTACCTGAGCTTCTCCCGCGGCCTGCGCGAGGAGCAGGACGCCGGCTTGAAGACGGCAGCGGCACAGCTGCAGGCGAACATCGATTATGAGAACGGGCAACCTCGCCTGGGAGATGCCGTGAGCCAGCTTTCCCCCGACATCGCCGTAGCTCTGTACGATCCCTCGGTCCGAGTCCTGCTGGGTGGCGTTCGGCACTGGTCCACGTCCGCGGTCGCGGGAGCCTGGAGCCAGGCGGCTCACGGTGAAGTAGCATTTGTCACTGTTCAGTCCGGCACCGACAAGGCGTGGCGCGTCCTGGTGACACCCGTACAGGAGAATGGCCGTACTCTGGCGGTGCTGGAGATCGGGCGACCGGAGGGCGAGCTGCAGGCGGCCCTGAGCCAGCTTCTGCTCTTGATAGGCATCGCCGTGCCCGCCACCCTTGCGCTCGCGGCCGGCGGTGGCCTCTTCCTGGCCCAGCGGGCGCTCTCTCCCATCGACCACATCACCCGCACTGCCGGAGGGATTGGCGCCGAGGATCTCTCCCGCCGGCTGGGCATGGCCCCGACTCGGGACGAGGTGGGACGCCTGGCGTCCACCTTCGACGGCATGCTGGAACGGCTGGATAAGGCATTCCAGCGTCAGCGCCGCTTCACCGCCGACGCATCCCACGAGCTGCGCACGCCGCTTGCCATAGTCTCCAGCCAGGTCGACGTGACGCTAGAGCGACCGCGATCGTCGGCGGAGTATCGGAATGCGCTGAGGGTGGTGGGGAGCGAGGCCGAGCGGATGCGGCAGCTTGTCTCGGAGTTGCTCACCCTGGCCAGGGCCGACTCCGGCCAGGAGTTGCTGGAGCGCGAGCCGCTCTCCTTGGACGAGCTCGCCAGCGAGGTGGTAGGACAGCTGGGGCCCCTGGCCACGGCCAGAGGGGTGACTCTGGCACTCGACCGGGTGGAGGGGGTGGTCGTCGCGGGCGATCAGACGCGGCTGATGCAGCTCCTGTTCAACCTGACCGGCAACGCCCTCAAGTACACCCCAGCCGGCGGCAGGGTGACCATCGCCGCCGAACGCCGGCAAGGGAGGGCCGTGCTTGCCGTTGCCGACACCGGCATCGGCATCGACGCCGAGCACCTGCCACACCTGTTCGAAAGGTTCTACCGGGTGGACAAGGCCCGCTCACGCGCCGAGGGCGGGGCCGGCCTTGGCTTGGCCATCTGCGATTGGATCGCCCGCGCGCACGGCGGCCACATTGAGGCTACCTCCGTTCCGGGCCGGGGCTCGACTTTCACCGTCTACCTGCCCCTGGCGGAGAACCCGTAGCTGGGCTCCCTCCCCACACCGCGGCCTCGTGGTCGCGGCGTCCCCATTAGCGGAAATGAGAGAACTCCCTTCTTGACTTAACCCCCGCTTAATCGGCCATCCCTAACCTTTAGTTATGGGACGGGCGAGATCCCATCGGAGAAGTGGGCAGAAGGGAGGTGGCCGATGCGGACCAGTCGATCACGTCAGCAGCGGCGCCCGTCGGCTCGGGACCCGTGCGTTAGCAGGGGCGAGCTAGGAGCGTGCCTACCAGCCAACGGACTCCCGGCGGGGCTGGTGCGAGGGCGAGAGAACGCCGGGGCAACAAGATAACGACGGAGGATACACGAATGATTAAGCGATTGCTGCTTGGGGGAGGCCTGGCGACCGCGCTGATCGCGGCCTTCCTTGCGGGCGGTCTGACATTGAGCGTCGCCGGGGCACAGACACCCGCCCCGCCCGCGCCACAGGCCACCGCGCCTAGTGGGTCTAGCCAGGAGCAACAGCAGCCCAGCTACACCGGCTCAATCGCGGTACCGCAAGACCAGAAGGGTCAGAGCGAACAGGATGAGGCCAAGGTGCTGGCGGGCCTGGCCAAGACCACAGCCGACCAGGCCAAGGCAGCGGCCCTGGCCCAGTTCCCGGGCGCGACCGTGAACAAGGTCGAGCTGGACAACGAGAACGGTAACGTTGTCTACAGCGTCCAGCTCACCGACAAGAGCGGCCAGGGCCAGGACGTGAAGGTGGACGCCGGCAACGGCAAGGTGCTAGCGGTCGAGGCCGACGGACCGGAAGGCGCCGAGGGCCACGGGGCTGCCGAGAAGAGCGGGGCCGAGGACTAGCCTCTCTGGCGGCCAAGCCATTTGGGGCAGGGGGTTACCTCCCTGCCCCTTATCTTGCGCGTTGAGAGGATCACCAGCAATGACGGCAACAAGCAGAGGGACCAGGGGGTCAACCTCCAGCACGGCGCTGTACCGGCGCTTTCTCCCCTTACTCCATCCCTACCGGGGCCGTCTGCTCATGACGCTGGCTGCTACCCTCGCCCGCCCAGCCCTGAACGCCGCGAAGGTCTGGCTGCTGAAGGTCCTGATCGACGACGTAGTCCGCGGGCACCAGCCGTCGCTGCTGCCTCTGGTGTGCGCCGCCTATCTCGGCATCGCCCTGGCCAAGGGGCTTGTCGCCTTCGGCGACGACTCCCTAGGTGGCTGGGTAGGCGCCAACGTCGTGCGAGATCTGCGCGGCGCCCTGTACGATCACCTCCAGGGTCTCTCGCTCCGCTTCTACTACGGCCAGCGATTGGGCGATCTGCTCAGCCGCCTGACCGGTGATATCGGAGCGATCGAGGAGCTACTGGTCTCCGGGGTCACCGATACGCTGGCCCACGTCCTGACCATCCTCGTCTTCCTGGCCATGCTCTGGTACCTCGATACCTCACTCGCCCTCGTGGCCCTGGCGGTGATCCCCCTGCTGGCCCTGGCGACCGTGAGCTACGCCCGCCGCACACGATCGATCCAGCAGGCTATTCGGGAGAAGGGAGGCGTGCTCACCTCGGTGGCGGAGGAGGGACTGTCGGCGATCGCGCTGGTGAAGGCTTTCGCCCGGGAGCCGTTCGAGCAGGAGAGATTCCGCCAGGCGTCCAGCGAAAGCCTGCGGGCTCGACTGCGCTCGGTCCGGACTCGGACCGTCTTCACGCCACTCATAGAGCTGGTGGCCACCATCGGCACGGTTCTGGTGGTCTGGCTAGGCTCCCAGAGCGTTCTGTCCGGTCAGCTCACCCTCGGAGGGCTGGTTGTGTTTCTAGGTTACCTCGGCTCTTTGTATACGCCGATCCAGGGACTCAGCCTGCTTGGCGGGACCGTGCAGCGAGCACTGGCCGGAGCCCAGCGTGTGGCCGAGGTGCTGGATGCCGAACCGTCTGCACAAGAGCGGCGTGCCGCCGCGCTCCTTCCGGCCGTTCGCGGGCTGGTCGAGTTCCGAGAGGTTCGCTTCGGGTATTCGGCCGATCGGCCGGTGCTGCGTGACTTCAACCTCACCATTCGGCAGGGCGAGACGTTGGCGCTTGTCGGCGCTAGCGGCGCGGGGAAGACGACGGTCGTCAGCCTGCTGCTGGCTTACTACGACCCCGACGCGGGGACCATCAGCATTGATGGCCACGATTTCCGCGACTTCGATCCTCCCTCCATCCGGCGCCGCATCGCGGCCGTGCTCCAGGAGCCAATGTTGTTCCAGACAAGCGTGCGCGAGAACATCCGATATGGTCGCCTGGAAGCCACCGATGCTGAGATCGAGGCCGCGGCGGTGGCGGCGGGGGCTGATGACTTCATCCGTGAGATGGCCCAGGGCTACGAGACGCCGACGGGCCCGCGAGGGGCGCGCCTTTCCGGTGGCCAGCGCCAGCGCTTGGCCATAGCGCGCGCGCTTCTTGCGGAGGCGTCCGTCCTCGTCCTGGACGAGGCCACTTCGGCCCTCGACCCGATCACGGAGTCGATAGTGCTGGCATCGCTGCGCACCAGCAAGCCGGCCTGCACGACCCTCCTGGTCACCCACCGGCTCTCCACGGCGAGGAGGGCCGACCGCATCGCGCTCCTTTCCGGTGGGCGTGTGGCGGAACTGGGCAGCCACGAGGAGCTGATGAGATCGCGTGGACTCTACTATCAGTTCTTCCTGGAGCAAACTCCAGCTGCCTTCGAGCCGGCGGCTGCGACCGTGGGTAGTTCGGGGAAAAATGAGAAAAGTCCCAAACGAGTTTAACGGCCCCTTCATCTTGGCGCTCAATACTATGCGTAGAGGTTCGGGAGAGCCTGAACCCCGACAACAGACAGGAAAGGAGGGATAATCTGATGGTCGACAAGGCGATTGGTCTCGAGACCGCGGAGCCGGTCTCCAATGAGCCTGACACCGGTGCGGACGTGCAGCAGGACGGCGAGTTCCAGGGCAACTACTAACTAAGCCGGGAGGGGGCAGCTGGCAGCCCTGGGCCGGCTGCCCCCTCAAATCATCCACAGCGCGCAACACGAGGGGCAGCCGGCAATACCACGCCGCCTGCCCCTCGCGGTGGGAGCCGACAACGTGGTGACCGGCAGCCACTTGATAACTCCAGCCACGTGACGTATCCTCAGGGGCAGGTACACCGCTAGTAGCTTGTCTCGAACCCGGCGGGTCGAACTTAGCCGGTGCGCACGCCTGCCGGACGGTAGACCCACACCCCGCCTTGAGGAGGTTTCACCCGTGGCGCAATCGGCCCAGCAAGGACCCCTGTTCTTCCGCGAGTGGCGGCACGAGCACCCGGTGATCGAGCGCGCGGAGGGCATGTACCTTTACGGCGCGGATGGCCGGCGCTACCTCGACGCCGCGGGCGGCGTGCACGTGGTCGGCATCGGCCACGGCGTGCAGGAGGTCGTCGACGCCATGGAGCGCCAGGCCCGCAAGGTCTGCTTCGCCTACGGCGGCGCCTTCACCAACCAGGCCCAATGGGACCTGGCCGACAAGATCCTGGCCCTGGCCCCGCCCGGTATGCGCAAGGTCTATTTCGTCTCCGGCGGCTCCGAGGCCAACGAGATCGCCCTCACCGCCATCCACCACTACTTCGTGGAAAAGGGCAAGCCCACCAAGACGCGGGTCATCGCCCGCTGGCAGAGCTATCACGGCAGCACGGTGGGGGCCATGTCCATGACCGGCAACGTGCTGCGCCGCCGCGACCACTCCGCTTACGCGCTGCCCTTCCCCCACATCAACCCTTGCAACTGCTACCGCTGCCCTTACGGCTCCACCTACCCCGAGTGCGGCCTGGCTTGCGCCTGGGAGCTCGACCGGACCATCCGTCGTGAGGGGCCGGACACCATCGCCGCCTTCATCGCCGAGCCGCTCGTCGGCACCACGGCCGGCGCCTTCACGCCACCACCCGGCTACTACGAGGTCATCCGCCAGGTCTGCGACCAACACGACGTCCTCTTCGTCGCCGACGAGGTGATCACCGGCTTTGGGCGCACGGGCCAGAAGTTCGGCAGCGACCACTGGCAGGCGGTGCCCGACATCATCACCTGCGCCAAGGGCATCTCCAGCGGTTACGCGCCCATCGGCGCCGTGGTTATCCAGGACAAGATCTGGCAGGCCTTTGCCCAGGGGCCGCGTGACACCTTCTTCATCGGCTACACCTTCTCCGGCCATCCGGTCAGCTGCGCCACGGCTCTGGCCGTGCAGAACTACCTGGAGAAGCACGACCTGATCAAGCGCTCGGCGGCGATGGGCGACTACCTCAAGCGGCGCCTGCTCGACCTGGCGGAGCGCACGCCCTCCATCGGCGAGGTGCGCGGCAAGGGATTGATGCTGGGCGTGGAGTTCGTGCGGGACAAGGCGAGCAAGAAGCCCTTCCCCGCCGAGGCTCACTTTGCCGGCCGGGTGGTGCGCGCCGCCCTAGCCAAGGGCCTGCACCTGATCGGCAGTAGCGGCACGGCCGACGGGGAGGTGGGCGACCACCTGCTCATCACCCCGCCCTTCATCATCACGGAAGCGCAATGCGACGAGATGGTCGCCATCCTGGAGGAAACGCTTTGCGAAGTGATGAGTAATGGGTAATGAGTGATGAGGCGGATCTCTCGGTCCGGTACTCATCACTCATTACTC
>JAMCYS010000004.1 GCA_023473795.1 Chloroflexota bacterium
CCCGTCTAATCCCCACGCCGAGCTGGCAACTACGCCGCTACGGCGGCCGCGGCCGCCCCCTTCGCTACGCTTCGGGGACATGGCTGGCGGGCGGGCAGAGACGCCCGCCCCTACGGGATTATGCACAAATGCCAGGCTGGGAGGGCAGTTCGTAGATCCAGCGCCATCTCGACCATGCGCAGGGCGTCGGGGTGAAGCAGAGGCTCGCCCCACCCTTGCAGGTGAACGAACTTGGCCAGCCGGAAGGCAGGGACGAGCCTCTGGAAGGTCGCCAACGACATATCCTCTGCTCGCCACTGAGCGCGCAGAGTCTCGTGGGGACAGAACGTGCAGTGGAGGAAGCAGCGAGTGGTGATCTCGACCTGCAGGGCAGCAATGGGCCTTGCCACTCTTCTTCCCAGAACGGCCGCGATGCGCTGCAGCACTATCGAAGACCCCAGTCCAGCAGAAGAGTTCGCGGACCCCACCCGTTCGCCACTGTTCGCCTGTCTCTAACCGGCCGGCTACGTAGCCGATGGCGTGACGATCTCGTAGACGGCCTGGGCCGGACAGTCGTAGGCACAGAGACCACAATCGGTGCACTTGAGGTGGTCGATCTCCGCCCGCCCGTCGACCATCTTTATGGCCTCAAGTGAGCATTCGTCGACGCACGTGCCGCAGCCGTCGCACTTCCGTCTGTCTACAACGTACATCGCCTTTACCCATCGCCCGACCAAAGGCAGACAAACCGCTGACCCGGGTCCTGGATGAACCCGTCCTCGTCAACCTCCAGCATCGCGCCGCCAAAGTCACGCATTGCCATTGCGGTCGGCACCTCCTAACGAATCCCTTTTGGGGCTACCGCCCTTCGCTCGTGCCCTTGAGGGCAACGTACGACGTACCCAGGTACAGAAACTCGACCTTGTCCTCTTTGGCCAGGGCGTTGATAGCGGCGTCAACCTCGTGCTTGGCAGCGCCGATGGCGGTGGCCACGTCCCGGTTCTTGGCCTTGGAAACCGTAGCTAGATAGGCTAGCACTCTGTCCTCGAGCTCTGTGCTCATGCCGCATCCCTCCTTCTCTGCGCATCAAGAAGCCGCACAGCCATTGCGCCAAGCCGAGGCCTGCGCACGTGGAAGTCGTGTAGCCTTACAGCGGGGCGCACTTGCGTGCCGGTAAGCGCTACAACTAATATGATAGTGCGTCGCGGCCACTTAATCAATAGGACGAACCAACATATTGTACAGTTCCCCGTCGTGTTCTCGAACGAGACCAGAGGGTGCCGTCCGGGCAAGAACGCCAACCAACGCAGTGGCAGTGGCTGGTCGCATTCGCCCGTAAGGAGGACCGGAAATGGCTGCGGAACAAGGTGGGCTCGCTGAGGAAATCGAAAGGCAGGTCTGGGCGGGATACAGTGAACAGACGATTGACCACGCTCGCAATCCGCGCAATGTGGGCAGCATCGCCGATGCCGACGGCTTCGCCAGCGTCGACGGGTCGTGTGGCGACAACCTAGAAATCTGGGTCAAGGTCCGCGACGGCATCATCCAGGAGGCGACCTTCTGGACCGATGGCTGCGCTACCACGGTTGCGGCGGGCAGTATGATCACCGAGCTGGCGAAGGGCAAACCTGTCGGCGAGGCGTTGCAGGTGACGGAGCGACAGGTGCTGGAAGCGCTGGGGTGGCTGCCTGAAGATAGCCACCACTGTGTTGTTCTCGCGGTCAGCACGTTGCGGGCGGCTTTGGCTAATTACTTGGCACGTAGGGCGCCGTTTGAATGAGGACCAGGTTATCCCAATTGTCTCATAGTGTTGTGTTATCCGATTCGTTTGGGGCCTTTGACCACTAATATAATTGACAACTGCCCTTGCTCCGCCATACACTGAGCCTAGGGGGCAGTTGAGTGGAGGTTCTAGCCAGGGCGGCATTGCCAACCCTAAGCGGAGGACCACGGGCGCTGGCTGGCCCAGGCCAGGTCCGGCCTGGAGAAATGAGGTGTGATTATGGGAACCCTATGCGTGCTTTCGGCAGGCGGCGACACCAAAGTCGAGTGGGACATCGACGCGGCTGAGACGGTACGAGAGGCTGAGCGCATCTTCCGCGAGAACGCCAACAGAGGGTACGCGGCCTTCGCCGTGGGCGGGGAGTTGGAGTCATCCCGGCGCATCGAGAAGTTCGATCCAGCGGTGAGCCGCATTGTGCAAAGCCCGCCGATCGCGGGCGGGTAGGCTGAGCACCACGGCCGCGTAGCCCGACCAGTTCCGCGGGAGCGGCGGTCCATTTCCACGCTACCAAGAGGACGGCCGCCGAGCCGGCCGGGCGGCCGTCCTCTTGGTAGCGTGCGGCCAACCGGGATCTAGCATCGAGGGTTGTCTTCGTGAATTTCAGTTCATTCGGTAGAGCTATGGCACGCGGACCACGGGCGATCGTGGGTGCCCTGAGGCAGGTCTGTCGTCTACTGTCGACGGGCCGGACCTCGTGGGGCCAGGATCCCGACGCTGAGGCGGAAAAGATCGCCTTGCAACTCCTCAACGATGTGCTGGGTGTCAGTTCCCGCCAGCTGGCACAGTGCGGCTACCTTGAGATTCGCTCCAACGTGTTCCAGGGCGTGGTGTACCGTCTCAGACTACGACAGCCGGTGGAGGTCCGCGAGGGAGCTGGCCTGCGGCCCGTAGGCCGCCTGTGCGTGGTCGTCAGAGCCGGCGTTCCCGCCGCGGACGAACTTCTGGCGAAGGCACTGTGGCTGCAGGCGGACGAAGTAGGTCTGCTCAAGGTCGGCCAGCGCCTAGCGTAGTTTCTGGTGCGAAATGGTGCAGTGGACGATGGTTGCCGCCTGCTGTGCCGATTAGTCGCCGTTATGTTGGGAGGGACCATTCTCGTGCCGCCATTAGGCGGCCACTTTGCGGGCTATGGTGGTC
>JAMCYS010000030.1 GCA_023473795.1 Chloroflexota bacterium
GTAATGCCCGTTGTCCACAGATGCGCGGATCACCGTCCCTGATGGGCGGCTGCCAACGTCCCTCGGTCCGACGATCCCCGAAGAGGTCATCTGTTCGTGCACTAGGCTATGGTCGCGGGGACCATGCTCTCGTGCCCCAGACGATCCAAGGGCACGGGGGCGGGCCGGCTGCCGCAATCCCTAGGTCGACGAGCGCACCACTAACGTCATCGGCAGGGTGATCTGGCTCTCTACCGGCGTCTCGCCGCGGAGGGCGGCCAGCAGCAGCCCGGCGGCGCGGAAGCCGAGCGTAAACGCGTGGGCATCCACGGTAGTGAGTGGTGGCTCGGTCAGCGCTGAGAAAGGGAAGTTGTCGAAGCCGGCGACAGCCAGGTCGCCCGGCACCGATAGCCCTGTCTGGCGAGCCGCGGCCAGGGCGCCGTAGGCCATAACGTCGCTGGCCAAGAAGACGCCGGTCGGACGCTCGGGCCTGGCTAGCAGTTTCGCCATCAACCTCTGGCCGCTGTCGCTGGAGAACTCCCCGTCCAGTGCCAGCGAGCGGTCGAACGCCAGACCGGCCTCCAGCAGCGCCCGCTGGAAGCCGCGCCGCCGGTTGACGCTCCACATCGAAGCCGGGCCGTTGACCAGCGCCAGGCGGCGGTGTCCCCGCGCGAGCAGGTGCCTGGTGGCAGCGTAGGCGCCCTCTTCATCGTCCATCGTCACAAAGGGCACGGCCAGCTGGGGCGAGGGCCGGCCCACCACTACCACCGGCACCACGGCGTCATCGAGATGGCGGGCGAGCGGATCGTCGGCCCAGATGCCGGCGAAGACGATGCCATCGCAGCTGCGGTCGCGGTGGATGGCTGACAGGCTGGCGGGCCCCGCCGAGGTGATGATCTGCAGGCCCAGGCTTTGTGCCTCCAACGCCGCGCCCACTCCGCGCATCACCTCGGTCAGGAAGGCATGGCCGAAGGCGAACTGCGCCGGGCGGGGGATGACCAGAGCGATATTGCCGGTGCGGCGGCGCGCCAAAGCCCGGGCCACGGCGTTGGGCTCGTAGCCCTCCTGGCGCACCACCGTCTCGACGGCGGCCCGCAGCTCCGGGCTCACCGAGGGGTGGTTGTTGAGCACCCGGGAGACGCTGGCCTTGGACACGCCCGCCAGCTCGGCGATCCTCTTGATGTTCACGCTCCCGCCCTGAAACCGGTTTCAAGGCAAGGATAGCGGGCCTCGTGCCGGCTGTCAACCGGCGAATTTGACACCCGTGCACAAACTCGCAGGGGCGGGGCGCTGTACCATCCGTTCCAACTAGATGAGGCCTGGTCATAAATCAGGCCGTCTTGATGAAGGCTTTCAGACCGACACGCAAATCCCCGTCGGTCAGGTATTGGTAGAGTAACGTCAGTTGATAGACGAGAATGGCGCCCAGTACGAAGCGGCGCGTGGCACACAAGCCGCGTGTCGGCACGGAAGCGTGGCCGTCGAAGATGCCCTTGAACTGCTCGTTGAAGTTCTCGATGGCCAGCGAACGGGTCTCGTGCAAGACGCGGCGCCCCTCGACGCCGGGATCGGTGTGCGGGTAGGGATGCCCCTTGGTGTTGTGCGTCGTGACGAGGATGATCCCGCGCTCTTCGCGGAGGGTCGCAAGGACGGAGTCAAGGTAGTGGGCATCCCCCAGCAGGAAGCGCGGTTCCGCGGGCAGTTCGCGGATGAGGGCCGGGGCCTCCTGGTTGTCGGCGGCGTTGGCGGGTGTCAGGAGAGCAGCGAGCGGGATCCAAACGGCCGCCGCGGAGGCGACGAGGTGAAGTTTCCAACCGTACACCCACGCCAATTCTATCATCCCGGGCGAAGAGGCGCGAGCTGCGCGAGCGAAAAGAGGCCACCTCGCTGGGTGGCCTCTTTTCTTGGTGGGCCGTCAGTTGGCCCTATCTGCTCGGCATCGTGCCCAGGGTGACCTGGGCTGGCTGTTGCTGCCCGCCCCGAATCACGGTCAGCGTCACCTGGTCGCCCGGCTTCTTGCCGTCGATGATCTCGGCCAACGACGATTCGCTGGTTAGCGTCTTGCCGTCGATCGCGGTGACGACGTCGCGCGCCCGCAGGCCGGCCTGGGCCGCCGGCGAACCACTAACGACCTGTCCAATGTACACGCCCTGCTTCTGGTTGAGGCCGAGCTGCGCCGCGGTCACAGGATCGAGCCACTGGTAGTGGATGCCCAGGTAGGGATGATCTACCTTGCCGCTGGCCACCAGCTGGTCGGCGATCGGCTTAGCGGTATTCGTGGCAATCGCGAAACCGATGCCCTGGGCTTGGACGCCCGGCTCGGCCTGACCCGCCACCAGGGTATTGATGCCTATGACCTCTCCGGCGAGGTTGACCAGGGCGCCGCCCGAATTGCCCGGGTTGATCGGGGCGTCGGTTTGAATAACGTCGAAGAGGAACGGCCCGGCGCTGCTCGAGGTGGTCCCCGGCTCTTGGACCGTCCGGCCCAGGGCGCTGACTACGCCGGTGGTGACCGTCGGGCCGCCCGGCAGGGCCAGCGCATTGCCAATGGCGACAAGCCAGTCGCCAACCTGCAGCTGCTTGGAATCGCCCAGCTTAGCCACGGGCAGATTGTCGCCGCTGATCTGCACTACGGCCAGATCCGTCTCGGGGTCGGCGCCGACAAGTTTGGCGGTCATCGACCGCCCGTCCGGCAGCGTCACCAGCAGGCTCTGCGCGCCCTCGATGACGTGGTTGTTGGTGAGAATGTAGCCTTTGGCGTCGTAAATGACGCCCGAACCAACGCCTGCTGGCACGGTGAACGGTTGATTAGGACCGACGTTCTGGGTCTGCTGATTCGTGATCTGTACGATGGCGGGCTTCACTTGCTGCGCGACCGCCCGGACGGCGCCGGCGAAGTCGCTGCTGAGCGGAGCCGGCGCCGGGCCGGTGGACGCAGGCGCGGCCGTCGCCTGCGTCCGGCTGGCGCTAGCAGTCTGCGCCTGGGTCCCGCTCGCCCCACCCTGCGCGCTGCCCCCGGGCGTGGCCTGGGCTGGTTGGAGAGGGGCGGCTGGCGCCGCCGTGGCGCCCAGCGGCGACGACGTCAGCAGGCCGCAGCCCGCCACGAGCGAAGCGAGCAACGCCAGCGTCAACGCCAGCAGCGTTACGTATCGCATTCTCCTGCCGTTCATTAGAAACCTCCTGGGGAACCGGTCCGGCAACGAGCCGTCCGCCCCACCGCGCCGCCTCCGGTTCAGTGGGCCGGGACGGCGGCATTCAATTCCTGCAAAGCCCGGAGCAGCTGGGCGTCATTGCTAGACTGCAGCTGCTCGGGCGACATAGCACCGGCCTGGGCCGGGATGAGGGGCACCGCTCCGGCTGGCAGGGCCACTGTGATATCCGGGGTGATGCCCTGGTGCCAGATGCGGCGGCCATTGGGCGTGAGCCAACCTTCAGTACCCAAGAAGATGGCCGAACCATCACTCAGCTTGTAGATGGACAGTACGGTGCCTGTGCCCAGAGTGGTGGTACCGATGACAGGTCCGCGTTTGTGGTCCTGCAAAGCCCCGGCGACGATCTCGGCCGAGCTGGCCGTGCCGTCGTTGACCAGGATGGCCAGCGGGATGGCCTGCGCCACGCCACCGGGTTTCACCGGAAACTCCTGTCGTTGGCCGTCGGCGCTGACCTCGATCAGCACCAAGCCGTCCTTCAGGAACTGGCTGGCCACGCCCACTGCCTCGTCACGTAAGCCGCCCGGATCGTTGCGCAGGTCGAGGATCACCGCTTTGGCTCCCTGCTGCTGCGCGGCCTGCAGGGCATCGACCAATTCGGTTGTCGCTCGTTCGGCGAACTGGCTGACCAGAACGTGGGTTACATTCGTTCCCGGCAGCATCGCCCACATCACGCTCGGCACGTTGATCTGTGCTCGAACCACGGTGATGTCGACGGGTGTTGTTTGGTCGGCGTGCAGGACCTTCAGGGTTACGCTGGTGCCTGCCGGACCCCGCACCAGCTTGACCACGTCGTCCAATCTCTGGCCGATCACGTCTTTGCCGTCCACTGCCTCGATGACGTCACCGGGCCTGAGGCCGGCCTGCTGCGCGGGAGAGCCGGGTATTGGGGCCAGCACCGTTGGTTTGCCGTCACGGAGCACCATATGGGCCCCGATGCCTTCGAATTGCCCGGAGAGCGCCTCCTCCTCCGAGCGCAGGGCATCGGGCGACAGGAAGCGTGTATGCCCAACGTCGCCCAACGAATCCAGCATACCTTCGATTGCCCCGTAGGTCTGTATCTTTGGGTCTATCGCACTACGATCGACGTAGTGCTTCTGCACCAGGTCCCAGGCCTCCCAGAAGACGCTGAAAGTCGACTGGATGGAATCTGGTTCTTTGGCCGTTGCCCCAGGCAGCACGCCGCTGCGGTCGGCCACTGCCCCGCCCACGAAGCCGGCGGATAGCAGCAGCAGGGCGACGACGAAGGCGATGCCGCCGTAAAGAATGAAACGGGACGCGCGCCCGACGGGCCTACTATCCATTGTTCACACCCCGACGGCGACCGCCCCACGGCAGCGGGCGCCTTTGCTGCCAGACGGTGGCAGACGCGCCATCGCTGACTCGCCGTCCATTATACTAGCAATTCATATGCCAGCAAACCGAGCGCCCTGCTCGCGTTTCTGGGCACCTGCGACAGCCCGTCGGGCTGCTTGGGCGCCCAACACAAGATAGCCGACACCAGGTGCCGATGCAAGCTGCTGGGCACTGGACGCCTGTACTCCGCGCACAAATCGCCGTCCGCAAGTGTGGGCTGCCGCACGTAGACTCAGGCCGAACCGCGGTGCTACTTTTGCCGTGGTAGGGCAGGACCTCTCCACTGGCGGGTGGCTGGGAGGGGTTAGATCGGCCCAGGAGGTACAGGGCAACTACAATGGATGCGGTCAACGCGGGCGACAACGCCTTCCTGATTCTGAGCGCGGCACTGGTGATGCTGATGACGCCGGGGTTGGCGCTTTTTTATGGCGGCATGGTCAGGGCCAAGAACGTTCTCGGCACCATCATGCAGAGCTTCTTCATCGTGGCCGTGGTTTCTCTGCTTTGGGCCATCATCGGCTATACGCTGGCCTTCGGTCCCGACTTCGGTGGCCTCATCGGCGGTTTGGCCTGGCTGGGGCTCAACGGTGTCGGCCAGGAACCCTTCGCGGGCTACGCGGCCACCGTGCCCCACCTTTCCTTCATGATCTTCCAGGCCATGTTCGCGGTGATCACCCCCGCTCTGATTACCGGTGCCTTCGCCGAGCGGATGAAATTCTCCAGTTTTCTCCTGTTCACCATTGCCTGGTCGTTACTGGTCTACAGCCCGGTGGCGCACTGGGTATGGGGGCTTGGCGGTTGGGTTCGCACTCTGGGCGCCCTCGATTTCGCCGGTGGCACGGTCGTGCACATCAACGCCGCCGCGGCAGCGCTGGCGGCGGCCGTCGTCATGGGCAGGCGCCGGGGACTGGGTACCCCTGATCTCAGCCCGCATAACCTACCCATGACCGTTCTCGGAGCCGCCTTGCTCTGGTTCGGCTGGTTCGGCTTCAACGCCGGCAGCGCCCTCACGGCCGGTGGCCTGGCGGCTAGCGCCTTCGTCGTGACCCACCTGGCGGCGGCCGCGGCCACCGTTTCGTGGGTGGTCGTGGAATGGCTGCATCGGGGCAAGCCCACCACTCTGGGCGCGGCGTCCGGTGGTGTCGCCGGTCTGGTGGCTATCACGCCGGCCTCCGGCTTCGTGGGGCCAATGCCTGCCATCATCATTGGCTTGTTGGCGGGTGCAATCTGTTACGGTGCCGTCCTGCTGAAGTGGCGCTTGGGCTACGACGATTCGCTTGACGCCGTGGGCGTGCACGGCGCGGGCGGCATCACGGGCGCCCTGTGTACGGGCCTTTTCGCCTCTGTGGCCGTTAACTCGGCCGGGGCCAACGGGGCCTTCTATGGCAATCCCGGTCTGTTCATCAGCCAGCTGATCGCGGTGGTTGCTACCTTGACCTACTCCTTCGTGGTCAGCTACGTTATCCTGCGTCTGGTCGACGGCACGCTGGGGCTGCGTTTGAAGCCCGACGAGGAAGAGAGCGGCCTGGACCTGAGCCAGCACAGCGAATCGGCCTACACTCTGTAGGAGGGGGGGACGTAGTTGAAGAAGATCGAGGCGATCATCAAACCCTTCAAGTTGGAAGAGGTAAAGGACGCGCTGACCAAGGTTGGCGTGCACGGCATGACCGTCAGCGAGGTCAAGGGCTTCGGCCGCCAGCGCGGCCACAAGGAGATCTACCGCGGCGCGGAATACCAAGTGGACTTCGTGCCGAAGGTGAAGGTGGAAGTAGTTGCCGAGGAGGATCTTGCCGGCCGCATCGTCGAGGTCATCTTGACTACCGCCCATACCGGCAAGTTCGGCGATGGCAAGATCTTCGTCTATCCGATCGAAGAGGTCATCCGCATCCGTACCGGCGAGCGTGGCCCGGATGCCCTCTAGGGCAAACGGACCGCAAGGACCTGCGGCTGCCAGGGCTACCTCTAGGAAGGTGGCCCTAGCACGTCGTTCTGGGGGTATCTGAGGTGTTCAAGACGTTGCCCGATGACGTGTCCGAAGCGGCAATAGAGAGCCTTCTCCATGCCCGGGAGGAACTGCGGCAGAGTCACGCGATCGCCGACGGGGGGCCGGGGCACGCCCGCGCTCTGGCCAGGGCGGTCGATTCGGCTCTCGTGGCCCTCTGCCCGACCTGGCTGCCGGGCGCGGACTGGGCACTGCTCGCGGTGGGCGGCTATGGTAGGGGCGAGCTGAGCCCGTTCTCGGACGTGGATCTGCTGATCCTTTCGCGACGTCCCAACAAGATAGCGGAGCAGCTGGCGCGCACCATATCCTACGCCCTGTGGGACGCCAAGCTAGAAGTGGCACCCGCCGTCAGAGATCTGGCCGATGCCCTCAGACTCCCCGAAGATGATTTCGCCCGGGTGACATCGTATCTCCAGGCCCGCCCTCTGGCCGGCGACGAGTCGCTCGGCCGCGAGTTCAGCCTGCGTTTGCGGTCGCGTTTGGCGCGCGATCACGGGCGCGCCTTCTTGCGGAATGTCCGGCTCGCCGACCGCCAGCGCCACGAGGCGAGCGGTGAAGCGGACCAGGACCTCGAACCGGACTTGAAGGAGGGCAAGGGCGGTCTGCGGGACGTGCAGAGCCTGCTCCTGGCCGGGGCCGTGATCCTCGAAGCCCCAACAGCGGCCGGTCTCGTGGCCAGTGGCTACCTGGCTGCCGACGAGGTGGCAGAAATGGCACAAGCGCTGGAACTGCTCTGGGCCGTCCGCCACCGCCTGCACTATGCCTCCGGCAGGCGCTCCGACCGGGCCTACTTCGCGTTGCAGGAGGAGGTCGCCTCCTTCTTCGGTCACGGTCACCAGAGCGGGCGCGCGCCGGCCGAGCACTTGATGCGCACCGTCCACGCGCAGGCGGCCGCCGTGACGCGAGCGACTACGGCCTTCTGGGAGCACGTGGAAGAGGAGCTGCTGTTACCACGGAGCGCCCCAGGTGGATGGCCGGTTTGGCTGGGCTCGGTTGGCCGACCGCCGGCCCGCAACCGGGGGAGCTGGCGGGTGAGGGGCGATCGTCTCGATCAGGCCGACCCCGACCAGCCACTGGGCAACCCCGAGGTGGCGTTGGCGGCCTTCGCCGAGGCGGCCCGGCGCGGCGTGTTGCTGGGCCACGTCGCCATTCGCGCCATCAGGGCGGGGCTCGCTCGTGGCCCTGGTTCGCCGCTGTGGACGGAGAGGGCGTGGGAACGGTTCCTAGCGGTTCTGGCAGCAGGGGAGCGGTCCGCCGAGCTGCTTGGGCAGCTGGCGGACTGCGGCCTGCTGGGCCTTTACTTGCCTGAATGGGAGGCGGTGCGCTACCTTGCCCACCACGACCTCTACCACCTGCACACCGTGGATCGCCACTCCGCCCTCACCGTGCGCGAACTCAACCGCCTAGCAATGGGACAGGGCGAACTGGGTGAACTGGGGGCCAGCGTCGCCGGCGAGGTGAGCGACTTCGAGCTGCTCTTGCTCGCCGGCCTGGTGCACGACCTGGGCAAGGGCGGTGAGGGCAACCATTGCACCCTGGGCGCTGAGCTGGCCGTCACTGTGGCCAAGCGACTGGGGTTGGCAGCAGAGCGCCGCCAGCGCCTGGCGTTGCTGGTGCGCCATCACCTGGACCTGGCCCGTGCTGCCACCCGGCGCGACCTCGATGACCCCTCGCTGGTGCGCCAGATGGCGACAGTGGTCGGTGACCCCGACACTCTGCGCATGCTGTTCTTGCTGACCGTGGCCGATAGCGTTGCCACCGGCCCCTCGGCCTGGAACGACTGGAAGGCTACCCTGCTGCGCGACCTTTTCTTCCGCACTCTGCGGGTTTTGGAGTCGGGTGAGACGGTCGAGGCGGGCTCGGCGGTGGCCAAACGCCAACAGCTGCGGCTGGCTTTGGCCGAATCCGCTCCCCTGGACCAGGCGGATGCCTTCCTGCTCTCTCTTCCGGAGCCCTACATACTCTCACAGCCGCCGGCCGTGGCCCAGAGGCACTTGGCGTTGCGCCAGCGCCTGGGGCCGGCATCTCTGGCGGTCGACGTCTCCCCGGTGTCGTCCGGGCCTGGATACGAGCTGACCCTGGCAACCGCCGACCGACCAGGCCTTCTCTGGCGAGTGTGTGGAGTCTTCGCCCTGCACGGGCTGAACATCCTGGAGGCGCGGGTCTACACCGACGCCACGGGCACCGCTCTGGACGTCTTCCGCCTCGCCGGCGCCTTCGAAGAGGAGATACCGGGCCACCGCTGGCCGGCCGTGCTGCGCGACCTGGAACAGGTCCTGGACGGCCGTCTCGCCCTGGGTTACAGGCTGGCGCGCAAACTGCGCCCCTACCGCCAATCCCACACGGGTCCAGAGCGGCAGCCCAAAGTCACAGTCGACAACAGTGGCTCGGCCGAGTTCACTATCGTGGAGGTCCACGCTCGCGATCGTTTGGGCCTGCTGTATGCCATCGCCCGGGCCCTCGACGAGCTTGGCCTCAGCATTCACGTGGCGAAGGTGGCGACGCGGGGGCCGGAGGCGGTGGACTCCTTCTACCTGCGAGACCAACGCGGCCTGAAGGTCATGGACCAGCAGCTCTTGCCGGAAATCGAGCACGGCATTCTCTTCGAACTGCAGGGTCTCGACAGGTAGCCGGCCCTCTCAGCCAGCAGCGCCGCCCCTGCCCGTGGGCAGCGGCCGCCACCGCTGGCGTGCTATACTTGGCCACTATGCACGACGGCACAAGTCCCGCCTCGGATTCCTTCTTCTCCGAGACGGTATCCGACGACGACCTTTGGAGCGCGGCTTTTCTGGACGAGCGCTTCCCGACCCCAGTCAGCCCTCTGGGCTGGTCCCTGATTCGGGACGCCTTCGAACGACTGGCCCTGCGTGAGCCTTTGGCCTTCCTGGGACATCCGGAGGCGGAGCGCCTTGGTCGGACTCGTCTTTGGCGCGGCCACCCTTACGTTCCGGTGGCGGCCCTAGCCAGTATGTACAAGCTACTTCCCGATTGGCTGCTGCCCGATGATGCTCGCCGCTACTTTCCCGAGGGAGACGTGAGCCAGCGCCGTGCGGCGCCCTATCCTCCCTCCGGGTTCGCCTCGCACCTCTGGCGCGCCGCCCTGGGCACAGTCGTCAGGGAAGCCGGCAACGCCTCGCCCTGGCACAACCACCGGCGCTGGCGGGCGCTGCGGCAGCAGTTGGAGGACGGGGTAGCGGCGACGGAGGCTAGTCTGGCGCGGGCGCAAACCGAGGCAGACCTGCTGCAGGCAATTGCCGGATTGCGGGCCGCGAGCGAGCAACTACTCGCAGTGCACCGCTGGAGCTTGACCCATGCCGACCTTTGGTTCAGCGCCCTGCGCCGCCTGGGCCATCGCTGGTTGGGCCCGAACTGGCAGTCGCTGGTGGTCCGGCTCGTTCGTGGCGCCGAGAATGTGACCGCGGCCCTGGATGGCGAACTGAGGGCCATCGCCCAGGTGGCGCGGGAGAGCCCCGGGGGGCGGGCTGCCCTGGCCGAGGCGGCCGACTTGGCCGATCTGCAGTTGCGTCTGGTGGCGGTGGCGGAGGGCAATTGCCTCTGGCAGGGCATCAACCAGTTCCTCAGACGCTACGGTCACCGTTCGTACAGCCTTGATATCTACCATCCGGGCTTCGCCGCGGACCCACGCCAGGTCTATACGCTCGTAACGGCGCTCGCGGCCGAGCCGGAGCCCGGCCCGGAGCACGACTTCGAGCCAGCTGATTTGCCGCTGACTTTCTGGCAGAGGCCCTGGTTTTCGCTGCTGTTGGGCCTGTCTCGACGCTACCTGGCTCTGCGCGAGGAGCAGCGCTTCGTCTGGCAGCGTTTGCTGGCACTAGAGCGGAGCGCCTACCTACGTCTGGGAGATCTGCTTCAGGCCCTGGGCCAGCTGGACCAGGGTTTGGACGTGCTCTTTCTCACGGCGGACGAAGTCGAGCGCCTGTGTGCTGAGGACGCCATGCCTTTGGCTGCTAGGCTAGCCAGAGAACGCCGGTGCGAATTCGAATCACTCACCAACGCCGAATCCTCAGATGCGGGTGAATCGTATACTGCCTTCTTGCGGGGCAACCTGCCTCTGGCGGTGGCGGCGACTTTGCCTGCCAATACTCTGCGGGGCACGCCTGTGAGCGCGGGCGTGGCCGTGGGTCCGGTACGAGTAGTTCACCAGGCAAGCGAAATCGGGCTCGTGCGTGGCGGCGAGGTGCTAGTGGCCCCAGGTGTCGATCCTGCCTGGACGCCTGTTTTCGGGAAGATAGTCGCGCTGGTCACGGAATCGGGCGGCCAGCTGTCGCATCCGGCGGTGGTGGCCAGGGAGTACGGCCTGCCCGCGGTGCTCGCCGTAGCCGGCGCCACCCACCGCCTAGCGACCGGCGACACCGTGCGCGTCGACGGCGCCACGGGGACCGTCACGCGGCTGGCGCCGTCGTTGGCGGGGCAAGACGTCTGAGGAAAGGAGCGGCCGTTGGCGGAGAGCGAGGTCGGGCAATTGGCCCTTCTGATCAGCGCCCGGGACGAGCCGGGCACGCTGCAGCAACTGGCCAAAGTCATCGCCGATCACAATGTCAACATAACCTATGTCGACACCCCCGAGCGCAACGAGCGCTTTGGCACGGTCTATTTCGAGCTCAACGGCGTGGTCGACGGTGAGGACCTGGTCGCGGCTCTTCGTGCCCTGCCGGTGGTTGTCGGCATCGAACGGGTGCCGCCCCTGTGGCGCATCTTCGGCAAGCGCATCATCGTCATCGGCGGCGGGGTGCAGGTGGGTCAGGTAGCCATGGGGGCCGTGAGCGAAGCCGACAGGCACAACATTCGCGGCGAGCGCATTTCGGTGGACACGATCCCGCTCGTCGGCGAGGCAGAATTGGCGGCGGCGGTGCGCGCCGTGGCGCGCCTGCCTCGGGTCACGGCCCTGGTAATGGCCGGTTCTCTTATGGGTGGCGAGATCACGCGTGCCGTTAGAGAGGTTCGGGAAAAGGGCATCATGGTCATCTCGCTCAACATGGCGGGCAGCGTTCCTGAGGCCGCGGATCTAGTGGTGAGCGACCCGCTGCAAGCGGGGGTGATGGCCGTAATGGCCGTGGCCAGTACGGCCAAGTTCGACATCAGTCGGCAGCGCGGCCGACGCTACTAGCCGATGGCCGCTTTGTTCGGCGACGCCGCGGAGGTGCCCGATTGGCGCACGGGTCCCCGCGTCCAGGTGGTCCAAACCGATGGCCAGCAGGCCCTGGTGGTGGAGGGCGTGGTCCAGTCGGTCGCCGTCGACGGCCCCGACATCGGCCGAGGCTACTGGCCCGCCCTCCTGCCTGATGCCAAACCCCGCTCGGCGCTGATCCTCGGCCTGGCGGGCGGCACGATCGTGCACCTTCTGCGGCGACGCTTCGGGCCGCTGCCCATCACCGGCGTAGACGACGACGTCGAAGTCCTGGCGGTGGCGCGCCAACGCTTCTCCCTGGGTCAAGAACCGGAGCTGCGCGTCGTCGTGGACGACGCTTTCGACTACGTCGCCAACTGCCAGGTTCGCTTCGATTACATTTGCGTCGACCTCTTTCGCGCCGGACAGGTGCCCCGCCAGGTCACGGCGACCCCCTTCCTGCGCCAGGCGCGGCGGCTGCTGGAGCCGGGCGGCGCCGCCATCTTCGATCTGGCCCGCGACCGTCGGGCTCAGGAGCGAATCCACCGCCTCGGCCGGATCTTCCTGGTGGAACGACAGGTGCTTGTTGGCTTGAACGTAGTCGTCCACTGCCGGCCGCCCGTGCGCCCGGTGCGGGGGGAGGCCTGAGAGCCGGCGCTTCGGGGTGAGAACGGCTGCTGCTGAGGCCGAAAAGGGATGTTGTGGGCCCGCAGCCAGGCGGGCGAGTTGGCGGCCCTGCACGGATAATGCTATACTGTCGGCGGGCTTGTGCGAAGAGGCCCGGCGGCCAAGTGCTCGCCGGGCCTTTGCTTGCGCCGAAAGTGTGCCCTGGGGATGCCAGTATGGAGATCGCCGTCACCGGGCTGCCTGGCTCGGGCAAGAGCACCGTTTTCGCCGCTCTCTCGGGGCGCGCGCTATCCTCCGCCGAGCAGCCGCGGCGCGGGGATACTCCGCGAGCCGTCGTCAAGGTGCCCGACGCGCGCGTCGAGGCCCTGGCTCAGATGTTCAATCCGCGCAAGGTCACGCCGGCCGAAGTGCAATACGTCGAGGCCCCGGAACTGACCCACGCCGGGCGCAATACCGAGGGCTGGTCGGCCCTGCTGACCCAGCTGCGCCAAGCCGATGCCGTGCTACTGGTGGTGCGTGCTTTTGATGAGCCCAGCTACCCCCATCCGGCCGGCAGCGTGGATGTCGCGCGCGATGTGGCCGAAATGCACTCCGAGCTGCTACTGGCCGACCTGATTACCATCGAGAAGCGCCTAGAGCGGCTGGACAGGGAGTCGCGCGGCGGCGCCAAGCCTCAGCAGGCGCAGGAGCGACAGCTGCTCTCGCGCTGCAAAGAGCAGCTGGACAAGGGCGAGCCCCTGCGCGGGCTCGATCTGGGGCCGGCAGAGCGTAAGCTGCTCTCTGGCTTCGGCTTCCTCACCCTCAAGCCCCTGCTGATGGTCGCCAATACCGGTCCCGAGGGGCTGGGCGGCGGCACGGCAGCCTTAGCCAGCCAGGCGGCGGCACTGCGGGCTTCCTCCCTGACGCTGGACGGCAAGTTGGAGCGTGAGCTCGTGGAGCTGGCGCCCGAGGAGCAGGCGGAGATGCTGGCGGCGTTCGGGCTGGACGAGCCTGCCCTGGCTCGGGCCATCCGGGCCTCCTATGCTCTCTTGGACTTGATCTCGTTCTTCACGGTGGGTGAGGACGAGGTCCGCGCTTGGACCGTGCGGCGCGGCGCCACCGCCCCCGACGCGGCGGGCGTGATCCACTCCGACCTGCAGCGCGGCTTCATCCGGGCCGAGGTGGTGCCGGCAGCGGACCTGCTTCGGGTCGGCGGCATGCAGGAGGCCAAGCGCCAGGGCCTGCTGCGCCTGGAGGGCAAGGCCTACGTCGTTCAGGACGGCGACGTAATCTCGGTCTTGTTCAACGTCTAGCGGCAGCGCGCCCACCCGCCCGAAAGTCCGGGCAGGCGGGACAGAGACGCGCCCCTACGGACGACGGACCGGCTGGGGGCCAGCCGCCTTGACGTCTACTTCGCTATGAGATCAGGAAGCAGGTTGCGGCGTTCCTTAATTGGGCGTACGACACGGGCCTTCCCGGCGACTATAATGCTGAGCGTGATGTCGCAGGAACTGGGTTTGGCATCAGCAGACGGTGCGGCCGCCAAGGACAGTGACTTTGCGGCTCTGCTGGCGAAGGTGAAGGGCAACGACCGGGCGGCGTTCGGGGAACTCTATCGCCGCGCGGTGACCCCTGTCTATCGCTACCTGCACGCGCGCACTGGCGACGTGCCCCGGGCGGAGGAGCTGACCCAGGAGGTCTTTCTGGCGGCGCTGGCGGGCCTGGACGGCTTACGGGCCGCGGACGAGACCCAGTTTCTCGCTTGGCTGTTCCAAATTGCCCGCTACAAGTTGGCCGACCATCTGCGGCGGCGCTACCGGCGGCCGTCCGAACCTCTGGACGAGGCGAGGGAGTTGCCCGACGGGCAGGCCTCGCTCGAGGACCTGGCCGCCAGTAGGGAGCAGCGGGCGGAATTGCGACGAGCCCTCGAGCAGCTCACGCCGGAACAGCGGGAGGTAGTGCTCTACAAGTACGTGCTCGGCTATGACAACGAGCGGACGGGGCGCCTGGTGGGCAAGAAGGCCAACGCGGTGAATCAGTTGCACCACCGAGCGTTGGCGAGCCTGCAAAGGCTGCTGGCCAAGGCCGGCGTGTCCGGGTGATCTAGAATGCAGGAAGAAGAGAAGTTCGCCGCCGTACTGGACGGATGCTGCCGGCGTTACCGCGCGGGAGAGCCGCTGGCGGGCCTGCTGGCGCAGTACCCGGAGGAGTACAGGGGAGAACTAGCGCGCCTGGTGCCGATCGGCGAGCGCCTCGCCGAACTGGGGCAGGGCCCCGGCGTGGAGTTCCAGGGGCGCCTGGCAGACACGCTGTCGGCCGCCTACGCCGATGCCCGGCGGCGTCCTTCCCCGTCCGGCGGCTTCCTGTCCCCACTGTGGCGGACTCTGCGACGGCTGCCCACCGTGGCCGTCCTCGTGGTCGCGCTCTTGCTCCTGGGGGGCGGCGGCGCGGGCGTGGTCCAGGCTGCCGACGGCAGCCTGCCGGACAGTCCGCTGTACAACGTCAAGGCCGCCCGCGAATGGGTGCGCCTGCTGCTGGCCGGCAGCGGCGAGGCCAAGCTCAACGTCTACAATGCCCAAATCGCCGAGCGCACCCGCGAGCTGGAGCGCGCCGTGCGCCTGAACAAGCCGCGGCGGGTAGTGCTGGCCCTGTCTCTCAGTCTGTCTTACACAGTCGACCGGGCGGTCGATCAGGTGTCGCAACTGCAGGCCCAGGGCAGGCCCCAGCCGGCGGCCCGGGCGGTCAGCGCCCTGCACAACGCCGAGCGGCAGATCGATGGGCTCTCCGCCGAGGCTTCGCTCCAGGTGCGACCGATACTCCAGCGCCTCAAGGCCTTTCTGGCCTCACAGGCCGACCGCCTGGCGGTCCCTCCGTCTGTCTAGCCGGGAGCGCGGTGCCGCACCCTGTAGCGAAGGAATAGCTCGCCCTGATAGCCCAGCGCCGACAGTAGGTCCAGCGGGCGCTGCGTGCTCTCCGGCAACTCCCCCGCCACCAACCCCGGCGAGGTCCCACCCAGCAGCCACGGGGCCAGGGTGAGGAAAACTTCGTCTACCAGACCCTCCGTGAGCAGTTCGGCGTTCAAGCGCGGTCCGCCCTCCACGACCAGCCTGCGGACCCCGTGTTCGCGATGCAGCAGGCGCAGAGCTTCTGGCAGGTCCACCCCGTTCTCTCCCACCGGCAGCACCCGAGACCGCCCGGCCGCCTGCTCTACCAACCCTGGCGCTGCCTGCTGGCTGGTGAGAATGAGCGGTACAATATCCGGCGACGGCCTGGCAAAGAGGCGGCGCTGCACGGGCAGGGGCGTGGCCCCGGCGGTGATGATGACGACGAGCAACTCTCGGGGCAGGCCTCGCCGCAGGCGGCTGGCCAGCACGTCGGGGGCGAACTGAAAGGGGATTTCCTCGGCTCGCAGGGTGTTGGCGCCGATCAGCACCGCCTCCGCCGCGGCGCGCACCCGGCGCAACAGCCGGCGGTCGAGGGCGCTGCCTATGCCCCTGGAACTGCCGGCCAGCGCCGTGCGGCCGTCGATGCTCTGCGCCGTGTTGGTGACGGTGTAGGGTCGGCTGTGCCCCACGGGGAGGGTGAGATCCAGATAGATGTTCGCCGCCTCACCGTCGCTCAGCGAGCGAACCTCCACTAGGTCCCGTCGGGACATCGGTAGCCTCCTCCACCGGCGACCGGTATCTGCCGGTCGCCGCCCTGGCCGTGGCGCCCTCTGTCCTACCAGTACTTGGAGAAGGTCGGCTCTTCGCGGGTGATGATCTCCAACAGGGCGGGGCGGCTCTCCTGCGTGTACTTGAGCGCCCGCTTGACCGCGGGGATGATCTCGTCCGGCTTCTCCACCTTTTCGGCGTAGGCGCCGAGACCCTCGGCTACCTTCGTGTAGTCGCCGCTCAGATAGCGCGTGCCGTACTTCTGCGTGGCGATCGGCAGGTACTTGTCGTAGCCGCCCAGGCGGGAGTTATTCATCAGGATGGTGAGCGTACCGATCTTGTTCCGCGCCGCCGTCTCGATCTCCAGGCCGCTCATGCCGAAGGCGGCGTCGCCCATGATGTTGACCACCGTCTTCTCGGGCTTGGCCACTTTGGCGCCCAGGGCCAGCGGCAGGCCGTAGCCAAGGTGAGTGGACTTGCCCCAGCCGATGTAACTGTTCGGCTCCAGCGCCTGCCAGAACGGCGACATCTGGTCGCGGGGGTTGCCGGCGTCATGGGTGGCGACGGTGTTTCTCAGGTCGAGGGTAGCCTGGACGTCGCGCATCACCCGATAGGGGCTGATCGGCGTTTCGTCGGCGTCGAGGCGAGGCTGCCACTGGGCCAGCCACTCCGCCCGGATGCTCGCCACCTCGCGCACTACCTTGTCGTCGCCCTTCTTGCCATCCCGACCTAGTTGCCGCTTCGCTTCCTCGATGAACTGCTGCAGCACCAACTTGGCGTCGCCGAGCAGTGGGTAGGCGGTCGGGTAGTCCTTATTGAAGTCGCGTTCGTCGACGTTCAGCTGAATGCAGGTCTTGCCCCTGGGTACCGGCGCGGCGAAGGAGGAGATGGTGAGGCTGGCGCCGATGCCGAAGATCAGGTCGGAATCCACCAGGAAGCGGGCGGCCATCAGTGGGCCGGACAAGCCGCCGCTACCAAGTGCCAGCGGATGGTCCTCCGGAAAGCCGCTCTTGCCGGGCAGGGTGGTCATCACCGGCACCTGCACCAGCTCCGCGAATTCACGCAGCTCGTTCCAGGCCTCGGCGTAGAGCACGCCGGCGCCGGCGTGGATCATGGGCTTCTTGGCTGCCAGCAGCGCCTTGAGCGCCGCGCGCATGTCGGCCGGGTTGGCCATCGACCGCGTGCCCCGCACCGGCCGGTAGGCCAGCGCCGCTTCGTCCACCGGCCCCAGCTGAACGTCCTGCGGCACTTCCAGAATTACCGGGCCAGGCCGGCCGCTGCGCAGCTGCGCGAAGGCATGGCCCACTAGCTCCGGGATGCGCTGCCCCTGATTGACGCGCGCTGCCCACTTGGACACGTGCTGGTAGTTCAGCGTGGGGTCGAACGTGGGTAGGAAGCCCAGCCTTTCTTGCCTCTCGCCGCCGGGGAAGGCGAGTATGGGGCTCGAGTCGGCGAAGGCCTGAGCGATGCCGCCGAAGGTGTTCTCGGCGCCCGGCCCGTTCTGCACAGCGAGAACGCCAATCCGGCGCCCATTCGTCACCCGCGAGTAGGCGTCGGCCATGCCAACTACGGTGCGCTCAGTGCGCGCCATTATCGGCCGGATATCGTACTCCGCAGCCGCTTCGATGATATGGTTGACGGGGAAGCAAAACAGATGCTCCACGCCCTCGGCTTTAAGCAACTGCGCGATCGCCTGTGCGCCTTTCATCCGGTTCCTCCAGAGAGCGAATAACCGGGGGCGTGAGCCTGGGAAGGCGACCTCGCACCCTGCCCGTTAGGCCCGCTCGCCCCCTTTTCAGGCATCTTAGCACACGACCCATGGCTGTCAAGCCACGCCGCTTCCTACCAGTAGATGGAGAGGTTGGGCTCCTCGTGCGTCAATACCTCGAGCAGGGCGGGCCGTCCCTCCTGCGTCGCTCGCACCGCTCGCTGCACGGCAGGGATGATCTCGCGCGGGCGTTCCACCCGCTCGCTCCAGGCGCCCAGGCCCTCGGCGACCTTGCTGTAGTTGCCGCTGAGGAAGCGCGTGCCATAGCGCTTGTGGGCTACCGGTAGATGTTTCTCATAGCCGCCGAGGATGCCGTTGTTCATTACCACGGTGATCGTGCCGATGCTGTAGCGCGCCGCCGTTTCTATGTCCATGCCGATCATGCCGAAGGCCGCGTCGCCCATTAGGTTCAGCACAGTCTTGTCAGGGCGGGCGAGTTTGGCGCCCATTGCCAGGGCCAGGCCGTAACCCAGGTGGGTGGACTTGCCCCAGCCGATGTAGCTGTTGGGGACGAGCGCCTTCCAGAAGGGATTCATCTGGTCGCGAGGTGTGCCCGCGTCATGAGTGGCGATGACGTTTCGGGTATCCAGGGCCTGTTGCAGATCCCAGACGAGCCTGTAGGGACTGATCGGCTCCTCGTCCGAGGTCAGCCGCGGCAGCCACTCGGCGAGCCAGGACTCCTTCGCGGCCTTGACGGCACGGGCGACCTGCTCGTCTCCCCGCCGGCCATCGGGCCCCAACTGCCGTTTGACCTCTTCGATCAACTGCCGCAGCACGAGCTTGGCGTTGCCCAGCAGTGGGAAGGCGGTTACGTAGTCCTTGTTGATGTCCCGCTCGTCGGCCACCACCTGCGCGGCCACCTTGCCCTTGAGAATGGGGGCCTCGTAGTCGGAAACGGTGAAGCTGGCGCCGATGCCGAAGAGGAAGTCCGAGTCGCGTAGCCATTCCGCCACCGGGCGCGGGCCCGAGCGCCCCCCGCTCCCCAGCGCCAGCGGGTGGTCCTCAGGGAAGGAGCTCTTGCCCACCATGGTGGTCGTGACCGGCACCTGCACCAGTTCGGCGAACTCGCGCAGCTCGTCCCAGGCCTCGGCGTAGAGCGCGCCCAACCCCGCCTGGATCAGCGGGCGTTTGGCAGCCAGTAGTGCCGCCACCGCCGCCTGCACCATCTCCGGGTCGGCTAGCGAGCGCACCGGCTTGACGGGGCTGTAGTGCAGCGCGTCATCCGGCAGCTCGGCCGCGGTGACGTCCAGGGGCAGTTCGAGCAGCACGGGGCCCGGCCGGCCCGCCCGCAAGTAGGTGTAAGCCCGGCGGAAGAACTCGGGGATGCGGCCGACCTCGTTGATCCGCGCCGCCCACTTCGTGATGTACTGGTAGTTGCGGGCGGCGTCGAAGCTGGGTTCCACTTCCCAGCGGTTGGCCGGAACCCCACCCGGCAACACCAGCAGGGGCGTGCCGTCGGAGAAGGCCTGAGCCACGCCGCCGAAGGTATTCTCTACGCCGGGGCCGTGTTGCACGGCCACCACCGCGTTGCGGCGGCCGTTGTTGACTCTGGTGTAGCCGTCGGCCATGCCCACGGCGGTGCGTTCGGTGCGGGCCATGATGGGCTTGATTTCGATTTCCGCGCCGGCTTCGATCACGACGTTGGCCGGGAAGCAGAAGGTGTACTCTGTGCCCTCGGACTTGAGAATCTGGGCAATCGCCCTGGCACCCTTCATGGGTCTACCTCCTTGTGCTCTAGCGGGGTCATTCGGCACGGCAGGGGTCGTCTTGAGCCTTGCCGGGGAGGAGCGGGCAGTTGGCCGCCGCGCTCAGCTCAATCGTAGCACAGAAGCGACTGCCGTCAAGGCGAGTGGGCGAGCCGCTAGTCTGGGCCCCCGAACAACTGGGCGCGATGCAGTCTGATGTAGTTGTCGGTGATGTAGTTGAGGGGCTTGCGGGCGAGATTGAAGTTCTGGGCCAGTTTCAGCAGCGTGACGTTGACCCCCTGCTCGCCCGCCGTGGGGGTCACTGCCGCCAGCTTGTAGAAGCGCTTGGCCTCGAGCTCGTACTCCTCCAAACCACGCCTCTGCCGCCTCCGCCACCAGCCGGCCTGGGGGGTGGTGACGGCGGGAGCGTAGGCGGCCGGCACGTGCTCGGGAAAGACGCCCGTGATGAAGAGGCAGATGTCGCCGATTCGTTTGTAGTACGGGTAGCGAAACTCGGCCGCGGCCGCCCCCGCCAGGGCGATCATGTCGTCCACATCCATGTCGCTGTACGTGCGCCGCCGGTAGCGACGCCCCGAGCGGTAGTAGACCGTGGCGCTCTCCGTGCGCACGAACGAGGTGAGCATTTCCGCTAGATAGTCGACAACCGCGGGGTCACCCAGTAAGTCGCCCACCCTGGATGCGTCGAAGACCGGCAGCCGCTCGCCGGAACCCAGGCGCTCGATGGTGAACTTCTCGTGTGGTAGGTCGCGCGCCGCTCGTCGTAGGAGCACCGTAAAGAGCAGATAGGGCGAGGCCCGCACGAGCGCTTCCTCCTCATGCAAGAGACGGCGAAACAGTTGCTCGTCGTCCAGCATCCGGTCGACGATATCGGGTTTGTCGCGCAGCAACTCCACCACACGCTCGTGGTCATTGCGCTGCGTGGCCACGGTCTGCACCAGGAAGCGCAGATCTGATTCCGAGAGCTGCGGCCAGCGTTGCCGCTGGGCCGACTGCCTGCGCCAGACTGCCATGAAGATCACCCTTGTGGGATGTATTGTCAGCTAAATATAACCCCATCGGGTGCCCCGTGCCAGGCTCTGCCATGGGTCTCGACGAACTCTGCGAAGGGACTTGCCGGGATTCGCGCAAAGCGCCCGCGGCGACGCTTACTTGGCGCCCACCTGCAGTTTGCCGGGCAAAACGAAGTGGTCTGAGGTCGTGCCGTCGGCCAATACTACCGGCAAGCGCTTGCCGGTCTTGGGATCGTAGAGCCCTATCTCCACCTCGTACTGGCCCGCGGCGAGATCGGCCGGCAGGGGCATCGCGTACTCGTCCGCCAGTTCGTCGCCCGGCAGCCAGAAAGTGGTGGGGAAGCGGCCGCCGAGGGGTGGCGAGTCCTTCTGGGCGGCCACCTTGGGGCCCGGCGCCAGGGCGTGGACGAAGGTGGTGTAGGCAGCGTCCGGATTGCGCAACACTCGCCACACCAGGCGTACGCGCGCCTCACCCCCCGGCTGGGCCGGGTTGGGCTCAACCGCATAGCTCAGCAGCGCCGCCGAGCCGCCGAAGGTGGCGAGAGGCGCCAATTCCGGCGCCAGTTGCCGCGAGCGCCCGGGCAGCCACGGGGTGAGCAAGCCCCGGTCGTTGTGGAAACTGACGATTTCGGCGATCGTGCCGTCGGCGGCGGCGCCGATTTGCCACGCCGCCTCCACTACGCTCGCCGGCAGGCGCTTGCTCACGTCCCAGGGATCGCGTCCCGCGCTCACCGCCACGCCCAGGCCGAAGTCCTCGTTCCTGGGGTCCCAGGGCAGGTCGAGTGTCTGCACCTTCACCGTCTCGCCCACGCGCCAGCGACTGGTGGGATACCAAAAGTTGGCGGGTTGCGGCTGGGCCGTGGCGCCGAGCTCCTTGCCCTTGCCGTCGGTGAGATAGACCGCCAGGGAAAGGTCCCGCTCGATGGGTTTGAGCGCCCGCCAGTACAGGGTTAGGTCCGCTTTGGCGTCGCGGCTCGTTTGCACGTCGAAGCCCACCAGTTCCAGGGCGTCGCCAAAGCGGAGCCGTAGCTGGTGCTGCGGGGTGGCCTGGGGAGCGCGCGCGAAAGTGAAGAACTCGTCCGGCAGTTCGCGGTGCGGTGCCCCCTTCCTGAGAAGGAGGAAGCCGTCCTCGGCGGCGACCAGGCCGTAATCAGGCCGCGCCAGCGCCTCTTTGATGCGCTCGTGGAAGCCTTCCCAGAAGCCCACCGAGTTCGGCTGAGTGGCCACGTCTAGGAAGATGTACTCCGAGTTGCCTACCGCCGGGAACATGCTGAACTGCGCCCGCTGCGAGACGTGCGGCCCCAGGTTGAACTGGGCGGAGACTGCGGCGTCGGGTGGAATGCTGGTGGTCAGTCGACGCCCGATCTCCTCGTGGCTGCCCGGCCAGGTGAGTGAGAAAGAGGGCGAGAGCGGCGTATAGCCGTGGTAGTAGTGGTAGGTCAGGCTGCTGCCCAGCACGAGAGCGCAAATCGCCCAGACGGCGACGCGGCGGGGCCACTCGCCCAGACGTCCCGCCAGGCCGGCGAGGACGCCTGCCCCGCAAATGGCCGAGACCACCACTAGTGGTACCAGCCCAGCCGCGTAGTGGTAGGTCTCGATAAGATGCATCGCTTCGTAGTCGGTCAGCAGATTGGTTGCCAGCCCCGGCCCCAGCAGTAGCAGGGACGCTGGATGCAAGAGGGACAAGTAGCCGAGTGGGAAGAGCAGTTGCCGCAGATACCGCACGTTGTCCAATCCGGGCCCCGCCTGCAACAGCCGCTCGGGGTGGGCGATGAGAAAAGCGATCACCTGCAGAGGGCCGCCGCCCATGCCGGCGTAGCGGTTCCACAGCCAGCTTTGGCCGTGGAAGTTGAAAGCGGGCACGATGGCGTAGGTGCCAAGCAGGAACCAGCCGGCGGCAGCGCCGATGGTCAGCAGGCCAGGCCGCCAGCTGCGTTGCAGAACGAGCATGTACAGACCCATCAGGCCGATGGTCAGGGGCACGTTCTCCCGGGTGCTCATGGCGAGCACCGCCGCCACGGTGAAGGCCACGTACCGACGCTGGTCCACGTAGTAGAAGGCGAACAGCAGGAACGGCGCGGCCAGGGTGAAGGCGTGAAAGTCGAAGAGGTTGGCCGATTGCAGGGCCGGGAAGAGCAGGTAAGCGATGGCGAAGACGATGGCGGCGAGGTTGCTGCGCAACCTGGCGTAGGCCAGCCAGGAAGCAGGGAGAGCCCCCAGTGCCAATAGCGCGCTCTGCAGAATAAGGATAACGTCGACGTTGGGAATCAGCCAGTAGAGGGGCGCGATGGGCAGCAGAATCAGCTCGCTGTGGTAGCCCAGGTCGCTAAGCGTGGCGTCCGGCTCGAGCGTCAGTCCGAGCAGGTTGCCGTGCAGCGTGTTCCACAGCGCCTGGTCGGTGATTACCAGGTCGAAGGTGGTGCTGTGGAACGTCTCGTGGCGGAGGACGGTGACCAGAGCGAAGAAAGCGGCGTAGAGGCCTACCAGGCCCCAGACCACAAGGCGCCGGGCGAGAACGGCGCGCGCCGTTCTCCCCGGAGAGGCGCTGACTCGCGCCAACTGAGGTGACGGCTCAGCCGCCAGCTCGGTTCCCCGCTGCTCGTAGCCCACGGTCGTGGATTATAGCACTGCCGGCAGCCGGCTGCTAGGGCCATCACTCCTGGCGAGCGCTGAACCTGACTAGCCAGCTTGGGCCCGCCTGGAAGCAAGCGCGGTGCCGGCGTTCGTCCTAGCTCGCGCCTGCTGAATCGCGGCCGCGACTGCCTTGCGAGGGTCGAGGAAGTGCTGTATTGTGCGGCCCTGGCCGGTGGCCATTTCCATCAGCGTGCAACCATCTCCCCAGGCGTCTTGCACTACGTACAAAGTGCCGCGCTGGCCAGGAAAGCGGATCCAGCTGCCGCTAGGGGAGGCCTCGACCGTCAATCCGGCCTGCTGGGCGAAGTGGACAAGTGGGCCCACGAACCGAGGAGGCTTCGTCTCGCTAGCCATGACACGCCCTCCTTCAGAGAACGCAATGGGGCGGGTTGACCACCTGGCCACCACCCCGCCCCAGAGAACCAGGAGAGAAAAGGAGTACCGGTCGGATGTCATCCTTCCGGCAAAACTATTGTACGACAAGCGAATGCAATAAGGGATAGTACTTCCTGGCTATATATGCCTACCCCAAAACGGCTAGCTCTTGGCTGCCTCAGCGGTCGCCGCCAGGCGACCCAGGGACCGATTCTGCGAGCAGCGAATGCTCTTGTGCTGGGTCACGACCAGGTCGAGGCAGACAAAGCACTCGTCGCAGCGGATGATATCCTCTCCTCGTCCCTCGAGGAGCTTGAGGGCCAGCCCAGGGTCGCAAAGAAAGCCCCGGGCCACGCCCACGAGGTCCGCCTGGCAGGTGGCCAGGGCACGCTCGGCGACCTCAGGCAGGCCCATCTTGCCGACGGCGATCACCGGCACGCCCGTGGCCTGGCGGATTGCCGCCGCGTTGCCCAGGGCCGCCCCGGGGGGATCGTCCTTGGTCAAATACGGTTTCGTGGACCAGTAGGAGTAGCCCCCTTTCTCCACGAGCTGCGCCGTATTGATGGCGGAGACATCGAAAGCATCCACGCCTGCCTCGGCGAGGCGCTCCGCCGTGTCTAGTACGTCCTGGTGGGTCATGCCACCCTGCACTCTCTCTTCGCCGTGCATGCGCAGCAAAACGGGGAAGGACGGCCCCGCTTCCCGGCGTACCACCCGGACGACCTCCTCCACCAAGCGTGCCCTGCGGGCGACGTCGCCGCCGTAGTGGTCTTGCCGGTGGTTGCTAAAGGGAGAGAGAAACTCGCTTAGCAAGTACATGTGCGCCGCGTGCACCTCGATGGCGTCGAAGCCAGCGACCACGGCCCGGCGGGCGGCGGCGGCGAACTGAGCGACTATGGCGGGCAGCTCCTCCTCCGCCAGTACGCGCGGCGGTGCGCCGGGGCGCAGGGACACGCCAGAGGGCGAGACGGCCGGCAGGCCGGCCACGCTGCGGGCCCCGGAATGGAACAGCTGCAGGGCGGCGGCGGCTCCGCCTGCCTTGATCCGGTTGGCCAGGCGGGCCAGACCCGGCACGTGGTCGTCGTCCCAGGCGCCAAGACCGCGCGCGATGTTGCGGGCGTCCTGGGCCACGGCCGTCGCCTCGACGATGACCATGCCTACCTCGCGTGCCGCACGGGCGCCGTAATGGGCAATCGTGGCCTCACTGACGGTGCTATCGGGCTGGGCGAGGTTCGTAACCATAGGCAACATCACCAGGCGGTTGCGCAGGTGCAACCCGGCTAGTTCAAGTGGCTGGGCGAGGAAGGCCATTGGGCATCCTCCGCGAGCGAAGTCAGGAATCAATGCCATAGTAGTAGTGGCGCAGGGCTCCGTCAAGGGGTCACTCCCGCTAGCCGGCGATTTCGCCTCAGGAAAGGTCGGGAGTAGCACGTGCGCTCGCCACCTTGCCCGCTCCCAAGGTTGCCCTGGCTTGGCCCGACCTGCTGTCGGCGATATCACGCACACTTTTGGTTCGCGGTTTGGACCTGGTACGAGGTGTCCGCAGGGTAGAGCTGCTGGCCCACCGCCAGACGGCCGGCCGGGACGGGGCGTCGCCCGGGGAGAAACGGCTCTGGCACGGTATCTGCCAGCGTCTCTAGGCGTCAGCGCTGACGCGCTGGTTCGAAGCACGCCGCGGCGAGGTTCGCCGTGTCAAGAGGGAGGTCGCTCGTGAGGAATATGCCCTCGTCGTCGTCGATGTACCCTTGGAGCTGGCTCGCCAGTCTGTTGTCCATCATCGGCGCGCTCAACTGGGGCTTCGTCGGGCTGTTCAACTTCAATCTCGTTCGCTCTCTGTTTGGCCCGATGACCTGGCTGTCTCGGCTCGTCTACTCGCTGGTCGGCATCTCCGGCCTGTTCCTGCTCCTCTCGTACTGGTCCACCTACAACCAGCGGGAGAGCGGCCGGCGCGGCTGGTTCAGCTAGTAGTCCCGACACCGGACGGGCCGCCAGGGGGGCGCCCGTCGGGAGAGGGTTAATGGGGCGAGTGCTTTCTCGCCCCATTATTCTTGTCTGAGTCTAGCCGAGCGCTGCCCGTATGCGCGCCAAAGAGGGCAGCGCTTGTGCCAGCTCGAGTTCCAGTATCACCGGCCCCCGAAACTCCCCTGCCGCCAGTTGGTGAAGCAGCCAGACCAAAGGCAGTTCGCCCTCTCCCAATTGCAGATGGTCGGCCACCCTCGCGGACCCTTCTGTCTCCCCGCGGAAGGCGTCGTGCAGATGCACCTCCGCCAAGCGGGGCATAAATAGGCTAACGGCCTCCTCCAGGGAGTAGTGGCCGGAGTAGCCGGCCAGTACGTGGCCGGTGTCCAGACAGAGACCGCAGTCGAACTCCTCCGCCAGCCGCAAGGCGAAGTCCAGTGGGAACTCCACGTTCTCCAGCGCCAGGCGGCGGGGGGGCAGCCCCGTGCGTGCCAGCAGTTCGCTCATGCTGGCTCGGGCCATGTCGTGGAAGCGTTCGAGGATCAAGTCTTTGGCCGCGGGCGGCAGGGATGCCCTGGCAAACTCACCCGCCAGTGCCCCCGTCGCGTGCAGGACGAAGATCTCAGGCGCGAGCGGCGCCAGCCGCTGGGCCGCGTCGGCCAGCGCCGCCAGAGAGCCAGCGCGTACGTGTGGATCGGGCGTGGCCGGTTCCATGGACCAGAGCGGCAGGTGTACAGTGTAGGTCAAACCGCGTGCCGCCCGCAGGGCTGCCAGACGCTCTACCGCCGTTGCGTCGAAGCAGCCGGGTAGGAACAGCTCGAGTTCCGTGTTCAGTTCGATCAAACTGAACCCGGCGTCGGCCAACCGCTCTACCAAAGCTGCAATGTCAAAGCGGGCCGGCCCAGCTAATACTGCCGCGCGGTCAACCGCTTGGCCTGATGGTAGGATCAACCCCAGTTGCATCGCCATGATCCCGAACTGCACCTACTTACCTCCTGGCCGGGCTACCGGCGCAGGCGAGTATAGCCTTAGGGCTCCCCCAGCGGCAAGCCCGGCCAGGAGATGGAGTCTGCAGATTGTCGGTCCGTGGCGCCCGGCGAAGTGGTACAATGGGCGGGCAGGCGGCGACAGCACCGCGTTGGTTGAATGCCGCCAATCGATCATACGTCTGCCTAGACGGCAAAGGAGGCGTTGCGTTGCAGCAGTCGCGAGCGGAACTAGTAGCCTCCCTCGAGCAGCTGGCCAAGGACATCCGCTTGGATGTGGTCAAGGCGCTGTACCAGACGGGGGGCTACCATCTGGGTCCCAGCTTCTCCATCGTGGAGACTCTGCTGGCTCTGTACTACTACAAGATGCGGGTGGACCCGCAGAACCCCAAATGGGCTGACCGAGATGTGTTGATTCTCTCCAAGGGCCACGGTTCGGCGGGGCTCTACTCCGTCCTGGCCCGCAAGGGCTACTTCCCCCGGGAAGAGCTGTGGACGATGAAGACCTTCGGCAGCCGGCTACAGGGCCATCCCGACATGCTGCGCACCCCCGGCGTGGAGCTGACCACCGGCTCGCTCGGCAACGGACTCTCGGCCGGGCAGGGCTACGCCCTGGCGGCTAGGATGGACGACCGGCCGACGCGCGTGTACGTGATCATCGGCGACGGGGAGGCCGACGAGGGACTGATCTGGGAAGCCTCGATGTCGATCCCGAAGTTCAAGTTGGACAACCTCTGCTGCATCCTCGACTACAACAAGTTCCAGTCGAGCGGCGCCAGCACGGGCTGCATCATGCCGACCCTTTCGCCAATCGCCGACAAATGGCGGGCCTTTGGCTGGAACGTGCTGGAGGCACGGGGGCACGACATCGGCTGCCTGATGGATGCCCTGGACGAGGCCGAGAAATACGAGGGCAAGCCAACCTTCATCATCGCTGACACGGTGAAGGGCAAGGGCCTTTCGTTCACCGAGGGCGACAACCGCTGGCACATCGGCACTCTCACCGAGGCTGAGTACCATCAAGCCCTGCGCGAGCTGGGCGCGGAGGCGGCGCAATGAGCGAGTTGGCAGTTCCTGTCAACGGCATCGGTCCCGGTCTGGTCAAGGTCGGCGAGACCCACCCGGAGATGGTCTTCGTCATCGCCGACAATGCCAAGGCCATCGGCGGCGGCCCCTTCGCCGAGAAGTTCCCGGAGCGGGTCTTCGACGTGGGCATCGCCGAGCAGAACATGGTCATGACCTCGGCGGGCTTCGCCCTGGCGGGCAAGTTGCCGTTCTGCAACGCCTTCGGCAACTTCCTGGCGCTGCGCGCCATCGAGCAGATCCGCACCTTCGTGGCCCACACCAAGCTGAATGTCAAGTTCATCGGCGGCCTGGCCGGCGTCAGTGGCGGCAAGGAAGGCCCGACCCATGAAGCGCAGGAGGACATCGCGCACCTGCGCGCCGTGCCGGACCTCGTGGTGTTGGCTCCCACCGATGTGGTCTCCACGGAGAAGGCGGTGATCGCGGCGGCCGAGTGGGTGGGCCCGGTCTTCATTCGCATCGGCCGCATGGCGGCGCCGGTGTTCTACGGCGCCGACTACACCTTCCGAATAGGCAAGGCCGAGCAGCACCGCCAGGGCAAGGATGCTACGATCATCTCCACCGGCGTCATGCTGGGTCCCGCCCTAGAGGCGGCGACCGAACTGGCCAAGGCCGGCGTCGAGGCTCGGGTGCTGGACATGCAGACAGTTAAGCCTCTAGACGAGGAGGCAGTGCTGGCGGCAGCGGTGGAGACCGGTGCCATCGTCACTGCCGAGGAGCACACCATTATCGGCGGCCTGGGCGGCGCCGTGGCGGAGTTCGTTTGCGAGAACCGGCCCGTGCCGGTGCTGCGCGTGGGCATCCGCGATGTCTATGCCGAAACCGGCAAGCCGGAAGAGCTGATGGTGCACTACGGCATGACTACCGACAACATCGTTCGCTCCGTCAAGCGGGCGCTGGAACTCAAGAGGTAGCACTGGGCTCGGCTCCGGTTTCGCGTACATGACGAGGCCCCGGGCGCGCGCCCGGGGCCTCGCTCCAGCAAGACTCGGGCTCGGGTGCCCACCGGCGACAAGGTATCCTGTGGCGCCCGGATCGTAGTTGCTTGCTCAGAGATCAATTGCGGGGGGGAGACGGTCTATGAGGGCTCTAGCCAAGGTAGATAATATCGCCAAGCACGTGGAAATCGTGGAGGTCCCCGAGCCCAGACCAAAGGAGGGCGAGGTCGTCATCGGGGTGCTGGCGTGCGGGCTGTGTGGCACCGACCTGACGCTCTACCAGTGGCCGGAGCATCTCGCCGTGCAGATGGGCGTGCGCTTCCCCATCGTCTTTGGCCACGAGTTCGGCGGCCACGTGGTGGAGCTGGGGCCCGGGGTATCCGGTCTCCAGGTTGGGGACTTGGTCACGGTGAACCCCCACCTCTACTGCAAGCAGTGCCACTACTGCCTCACCGACCGCCACGAAATCTGCCTCAACCGCCCGATCATTGGCTACAACACGGCGGGCGGCTTCGCCGAATACGTGGCAGTGCGGGCCGAGAACGTCTATAAGCTCGCTCGCACCGTGCCGCCGGTCGTGGCTGCTCTGGGGGAGCCCTTGGCCCTCGGCACTCATCTGGCCGAGCGCGCCGGCGTGGGACCCGAGTCGCTGGCCGTGGTCATTGGCCCTGGCCCGATTGGCCTGGTGACGACCATCGGCTGCCACAACGCCAAGGCGAAGCGGATCATCGTCGTCGGCCTGCCGCAGGACGAGGAGCGGCTGGCCATGGCGCGGCAATGGGGGGCCGAGACCTTCCATGCCAGCGACCCGGCGCTACGCGAGACGGTTCTCGAAGCAACCGATGGATTGGGCGCGGAAACGGTCTTCGAGGTCAGCGGCAGCCTCCCCGGCCTGCGCCAGGCTTTCAGCCTTTGTCGCCGGGACGGTACCGTCTATGCCGTCGGCATACCGCACCAGGAGGAACCGGTGGACGTGGCGGCGATGGTCTACGCCGAGAAGAGGCTCGTTGGCTCGCGCGGTTACCGCCCCAAAGACTGGGCAGCCGCGGCCAAGCTGATCGACGCCCGAGCGGCCGACCTGCTGCCGCTGGTTTCGGATGTGCTGCCGCTGGCGGAGTTCGAAACCGCTTTCGCCAAGAGCATCGGCCGCCAAGGCGTGCGCGTGGTCATGGATCCCACTCTCTCGTCGTAGCGGGCCGCGGTGTTTCGCGGCAATACTCTCCCTGTTGCTTCTTCAGTACGAAACACGGGTCGAAGACGTAGCCAAGGCGGCGCTCGGCGTGCTGGCCAGTAAGGACAAGGGTCGAGGGCTGAGGGTCTAACTGCAGGTTCGCATGACGGGCGGCGAACACCGCGCCCAACGATGGTGGCCTCGGGTGCCTGCCCGAGGCCTTCTGCTTGTTCGGGGCTGGCCGCTGCGTTATGATGGTGGCAAGTGCCGGCCAAGTGAAGGCTGGTCGAGGAGACGCCAGGAGGTTGCGCGTGGGCAAGCTAGCAGGTCAAGTCGTCATAGTCACCGGCGCCAGCAGCGGCATGGGCTGGGAGGCGGCGCGGCAGTTCGCGGACGAGGGGGCCAAGGTGGTCGCCGCGGCCCGGCGCGAAGGACCGTTGCAAGAGCTAATCAAGAGGATCGCGGACAAGGGCGGCGAGGCGATCTCCTGCCCGACCGACATCGCCAAGCGCGAGGACGTGGACCGGCTGGTTCAGACGGCCATCGACAAGTTCGGCCGCCTGGACGTGATGTGCAACATCGCCGGCATCAACGCGCCCTACCGCGAGATGGCGGTGCTAACCCAGGAGAAATGGGATCGCATCCTCGCCACCAATTTGACGGGCGCCTTCCACTGCACCCAGGCGGTGCTGCCGCAGATGCGCCAGCAGGGTGGGGGCACCATCATCCACGTCAGTTCCGTCTCCGGCAAGTGGGGCGACACCTCGGGGGCTGCCTACCAGGCTGCCAAGCACGGCATGACCGGCCTTGCCTATGCCACGATGGTCGAGGAACGAAAGAACGGCATCCGGGTCAGCGTCATCTACCCGGGCCTGTGTGACACGCCTATTCTCAGGAACCGGGTCGTGCCCGTGCCGCGCGAAATCCTGGACAAGGCGATGCGCCCGGAGGACATCGCTGCCGCCTGCGTCTTCTGCGCTTCGCTGCCGCTACGCACTTATATCTCCGACCTGGTGATCATGCCGGGCGGTCTGCAGTGCGTCGGCCAGGCGGTCATTTAGACCACTATTCCTTCCTCTAGGGCGCGGCACCGTCGCCCGGGGCTGAAACGTTTGGTGTGCGTTAGACCCGTTGGGCAGGAATGCGAGAGTGATGGGGAGGGTTCGGGTCGTAGCGCGCGGGCCATGTCCCCCGACAGGGGGGTCGCCAACCAGGGGTGGCATCCCGCGCGGTCCGAGTAAAGGCCAGACCGCGGGGCACGCCCCCCTGGCGGAGGGTGGAAGGCCCCGCGCTACGACCCATTACCCCAACCACAGGTGCCAAGCAGCGGCACTTTTCCTAATTCACACCAAACGTTGAACCTGCCGGGCTAAGGCACCACAACTGGTGAGGGCGCCTGGCGGTGAGGCCCCGGCCGGCTGGCTCGCGGCAGCCCCTGGCGCCAATGGACCGGCGCCCGCCGATGGGCTAGAATAGACACGCTTGGCGGTCGACCGGTAGGGTACGGGGAGGCACAGCGTGCTGGACGTCCTGTTTGTCGGCGCAGAGAGTCAGGAAAACCTCGGCATCCGATATCTCGTCTCTGTGCTGCGCCAGCAAGGCTACAGCGCCGAAATCGCCCGTTTCGAGGGGCCCGCCGACGCCCCGGCGGTGCTCGCCACGATTGCCCAGAGACAGCCACGCCTCGTGGGCCTTTCCGTCATCTTCCAGTTCTCTGCCGGCGATTTCCTCGCCCTGGCGGCGAGCCTGCGAGCCGGGGGCTACGTCGGGCTGATCGCGTTGGGCGGTCACTTCCCCAGTTTCGAGTACGAGGCGCTGCTGCGGGACGAGCCGGCGGTCGATCTTGTCGTGCGTTTCGAGGGCGAAGAGACCGTGCTGGACCTGCTGCGCCATCTCGACCGCCACAATACCTGGGCCGATATTCGCGGGCTCGCCTTCCGTCACGGCTCCGAGGTGGTGACCACGCCCGCCCGCCCTCTCCTGGCCGACCTCGACCGCCTGCCTTTCCCGGCGCGCGACGGCGGCGTGAAAGACCATCTGGGGGTACGCTTCGCCGCCCTTCTCGGCAGCCGCGGCTGTTTCCACAACTGCGCCTTCTGCAGCATCGGTGCCTTCTACCACCGGCCCGGCGGCTCGCCCCAGCGAATGCGCTCCGTGCGCAATCTGCTGGACGAGATGCAGCAACTGCACGACGACTGGGGGGTTGACCTGTACATCTTCAACGACGACGAGTTCTTCGACCTGCGGCCCGCCTATCGCCAGACGCAGATCGATCAGCTGCTGAACGAGCTGTCGCGGCGGCAGCTCCGCCCCAAGCTCTTCGTCAAGTGCCGGGCCAGCGACGTCGACCACGCTACGTTCGCCCGCCTGCGCGACGCCGGCCTGGTGCGTGCCTACGTGGGCATCGAGAGCGGGGCCAGCCACTCGCTCGAGGTTTTCGGCAAGAAGACCACCGTGTCCGAGAACCGGGCCGCCGTGGCCACGCTCAAGCAGTTGGGGATTCTCGCTGACTTCAACCTGTTGATGTTCAACCCCTATACGACGTTGGCCGACGTCGAGGACGATCTACAGTTCGTGGAGGACATGGCCGCCGACGGCTCGGTGCCGGTGAGCATCGCCCGGGTCGAGATCTACTCCGGCACGCCCCTGCAGGGACGCCTGGGCCAGGAGGGTCGTCTGCTGGGCAACTACCGTGCCTGGGACTATCAGATCGCCGACCCGGCCGTGGAGCTGCTCCTCCGCCAGGTGCTGGCGGCGATGCAGCGGCGCAACTACCATCCCGAAGGCCTGAGCAAGACGGCGATTCAGGCGTACTACGAACTGCTCATCTACCGGCACTTCTACCCAGACCACTACGACGAGGCGCTGGCGCGCGAACTGGCGGCTATCGTCGCCCGGCTAAACCGGCACTCGGTCGCCCTGATCCGCCGGCTGGCGCGCTGGGCGGGTAAGGGGGAGTTCTACGACCAGACGGAGGTCAACCGGCGCACCATCGCCGCCGCTCTCGAGACGGGGCGGGTAGACGCGGAACTGGAGGCGCGCCTGCGGCGCTGGCGCCAGCGCCTGCACGGGCGCGTGGCGAGGCTGCGTCCGCCCGTGTCGGTCGCCACCTAGGAGGAGGCAATGGGCAAGAGGAAGAAGGCCGGCCTGACGATGGCGGCGCTGCTGCTCAGCGAGACCGCCGCCTGTGTGCCGATTTGCGATCCCGTGCCGCCGCCACCTTTTCCCACCTCTATCGCCCAGACGGCCACCGCGGGCGCTGAGGCGTCGGCTACTGCCCGACCGACGTCGCCACGGGCGACCCCCAGCCCGAACCAGGGTACGCCGGGCCAGCCGCCGCCAATCTGCGATCCCGTCCCGCCCCCACCCTACCTCACGGCCGCGGCGGCGACCCGCGCCGCGACGGCTCCCACGCCCACTCGCACCCCTACGCCCTCGGGGACCGCGCTGCCCAGAACGTCGGCGACGCAGAAGCCGGATTTGGCAACTCTGCCGCTGCAGAGGCGGCTGACGCTGAGGATCTTGCCGGTCAAGGGAGAGCGCTTCGTCTACACGGTGGAGGCCAATTTCCCTACTGGACAAGTTACCTGGCTAGCGTCCGGTGGGGTCCTGGAGCAATGGGGAGCGGGCGTACAGTGGCTGCCGCCGCCACGCCCGGGTCGCTATCTCATCCAGGCCGTGGTCGACGCCGGGCCGCTGGGCGTGGCCGTCGATTCGCTGGCGGTGACCTCGCTATAGACGGAGCTCAGCTCTCGATGGAGCGGCCGACGAGCACGGGCACCGATGGCTTGCCTAAGCCAACTGTGTCTTGGGGCACGAGCCCGACTGCGTAGCCACACACGTAGACCTTAGCGCCCGCCTTGATGGCGCCAACGCTGCCGAGGTGCGTGTAGTTCAGACGCGTGCCATCTTCGGCCACCAGCAGTAGTTCGCCAACCTGGTCGACACCCAAGTCACGCGCCGTTTGCCCGCCGTGCGGCAGGTCCTGGGCGCGTAGCACCTGGCCGCGCAGACGCAGCGGCTTGCCGTAGTAGTCCCAAGGGGCTTTGGCGAGTGCCGACGGGGTGACGTTGTCCGCCGCCTGCCGCAACTTCGTCGGGTCGGCTGTTTTGAGGAAGGCCGCTACCAAACGGGCATTGCCATTGCTGTTCGCGTTGGGGTCCTGGGCGTTCCACTTGATGGGGCCAAATGAAATGGCAGTGCCCGCCCGGGCTGGCGGCGCTGGGGCGGCAGGGGTGGATGTGGGTGGCGAGCCGGCGAGGGGCGAGGCGCACGCGGACGTGCCCAAGGCACAGACCAGCATAACCGCGACTAACGCGCTCCCCTTGCCGCCCATCGCCCCGCCCTTTCTAGCGCGGTTGGACACGGAACCGAGTGGGGGACTGGAAGGCCGGCCTCCGGCAAGGCGCTGCTCTTCTCGCTACGCAGTATACCAGGTGCCAGGCAAAAAGGAAGTCCTCCACCGGGAGAGCTGGCGTCCCGCTGGTAGCGGCCCGTCAGTGCGTGTGGGTGACCGGGTCCGCGCGCTCGTCTACCCATGGCGAGGCGTTGGCTATTGGCAGGCCGCGAGGAAGGTTCCGTCTCAGCCTGCCGGTCGGAAGACGACCTTGCGCGCCACCAAGCCCGCCGCCATGCCCAGCAGGCAGCAGAATAGAACAGCGATGGCCGTTCCCTGCAGCGATGTCCAGTCGTTCGGGTAGGGGAGTCTCTGGCCGCTCAGCAGAGCCCACCACTGCATCAGAGGCACCCAGAGGCCTAGAAGGAGCGTCCAGCGCCAGGCCCCCCTGGGGCTGGCGAAGGCCAGCCAGAACGCGGCTGCGAAGAGGGGCAACACGACGAACGACACCTGGTCGCTGTGCAAATTGACGTAGGATATCGCCAGGCCAAAGGCGACGGCGACCAGCGGCGGTAGCCGCCGCGACCACGACCAAGACGCCAGCATCTGCTCGCTCCTTGACATCGCTCTCCAGCCCGCCGAGTGACGGCGTTACGGAGCCAGAGGGCTCGCGCCTGGCGGCGCTCTCGCTGCCGCTCGTGGCCGGGGGCGTAAGGTGGGGGAGCGCATCCACTCCCCCACTCGGACTCCGGCTGCCGGCGAACTAGATGCCTGCCCTGCCGCGAATGAACTTCACCGCCTGCTCGGCGCCGTCGAACATGAAATGGCCCTCGTTGAGGCAGGCGATGTACTGGAAGCCTTGGGCGATGCGCTCCACGACCTCTTCTTTGCTCCGGGCGTGGATGCCTGCCGGCACGCCGACCTCTTTGGCGCCGCGCAGGACCTCCTGGATCGCCTCCTCGTGGGACGCCTTCTCGGTACCCTTGGCGAACTGGAGACCCATCGACCAGGCAAGGTCATTGGGCCCGATGAAGCAGGCATCGACCCCCGGCACGCTGAGGATCTCGCGCACCCGGCGCACGGCGTCGATGTGCTCGATCTGCACCACGACCATGATCTCGTCGTTGGCGAACTGGGTGTAGTCGGCCCCTGCCCAGTAGCGCCAGCGACCGCCGCCCGCGCTGCGGATGCCTGCCGGCGGGTACTTGGCCGCCTCGACTGCGGCTTTGGCCTCCTCGGGCGAGTTGACCATCGGCACCACGATGCCGTAGGAGCCGGCGTCGAGCGCCCGCTTGATCTCCTTGGGGTCGTTCCAGGGTACGCGGCACATCGGGATGGTGTTGGTCGTGCCGATGGCGATGAACATCGCCGCCAGGGTCTCGAGGTCGATGGCGCCGTGCTCGGTGTCGACCACTATCCAATCCCAACCGGTGTGGGCCATCACTTCGGCCGCGCCGATGCTGGCGAAGTTCATCCAGGTGCCGATGGCCGGCTTGCCTTCCTTGAGCAGCTGCTTTGCCGTATTTGGTCTCATCAGTTCTCCTCTAAGCTTTCCGTCTCCGCCCGCGCTGCCCGAGCCGGCGCACGCGAGCTCGGACTGCTATCAGCCATTCTAGGCTCCGCTCGCGAAGACTGTCAACGAGCCCACCTGCGGGCTACTTGTCCACTCCGTAGAGCAGATACCCCGGCCTGGTCAGGTTCATCTCCGACACCCGCACGAAGCCCCCGTCGCCGTGCTGGGCGGCACGGATGGCCCACTTGCTCAGGTTCTGCACCTGCTCCATCGTCTCCAGCTCGGCCAGCGAGAAGAACCCGGCCTCTACGCTCTCCACCGAGTCCTGGTGTGCCTCGCCCTCGAGCAGCTCCAGGGCGAAGATCACGTAGACGTTGGTGCTGCTGTCGCCGACCATGTTGCGAAGGCCCAGCACGCGGCGCGCCTTCGCTCGCACGCCGCTTTCCTCCCAGACCTCCCGCTCGACGGCCTGCTCGATCAACTCGTCGCGTTCGGCGTAGCCGCCCGGTATCTGCCACCAGCCCTTGTAGGGCTCCTGGCCGCGGCGAATGAGCAGGGCCTTATCCTCTCGCAGCACAACCCCGCCTACGCCGATGCTGAACTCGCCGAAATGGACGTAGCCACAGCCGGGGCAGACCGGTCGTTCCCGCCCGCCCTCTTGGCGGCTGCCCATAGCCGTCCCACAGCGGGGACAGAACTTGCTTGCCATTGGCCCTAGATGCCTGCCACCTTGGACACGTCGACGCCGTACTTGGCGCCGGTCGCCAGCAGAGCCTCCCAGGTGGCCTCGGGAACGCCGATGCCATCCTTTTCCCGCTGGGCCTTGCTGCGCATTTCCGGCTCGCCGGGTATGAGCACCTCCTGGAAACCGGCGGCGGGCTGCACGGCCTTGATCTCGTCCAGGCGGCCATCCACGGCCGCCGCGAACTCGGCCAGAGGGCGGAAGGCCTCGACGTTGACCGCGAGCATGAAGGTGCCCGTCAGGTTCCAGTCGCGCCCCACCCGTTCGTTGCCCGCGAGTAACCCGCCCAGGATGTCGGCGATCAGCGCCAGAGAGTAGCCCTTGTGGCCGGCCGCGGGCAGGAGCATGCCACCCTTATAGAAGTCGTTGGGATCGGTACTGGGGTTGCCGTCCTTGTCCAGGATGTAGCCCTGCGGCACGGGCGCGCCCTTGGCGATGGCCACCTGTAGCTTGCCCTCGGCGACGACCGAGGTGGCAAAGTCCACCAGCACCATTTCGTGTTGGCCCGTCGGGATGGCGAAGGAGTAAGGGTTTGTACCGATGATCCGGCCGGCACCGCCAAAGGGAGTGACGCCGGTGATGGGGGACCGCCAGCCGCCGGTGATTACCATACCCACCATTCCTGCCTCGGCCATCATCCCCGACCACTCACCCAACCTGCCGACGTGGTTCTGGTGTACCAGGGTCACCACGGCGACGTTCTGCTCCTTGGCCTTCTTGATGGCAGTCTCGGCCCCTAGTTTGGCCGTCACCTGACCGAAGTTCCAGTTGCCGTCGACGATGGCGGTAGTCGGGGTCTCCGTCGTGACCTGCGGGCGAGCGGTGGGCACGATCTGTCCCTCGGCGATTTGCTGGCAATAGCGGGGGATGCGCAACACGCCGTGCGAGTCGTGGCCCATTAGGTTCGCGCTCACTAGAGAATGGGCGACGAGCTCCGCCACGTCCTGAGGCGTGCCCGTGCCCTGGAAGATGGCGCTCGCCACCTTCTCCAACTGCTCGGCTTTGAACTGCAACATTGGCTAGTAACGACCTCCGTATCTACTCAAGCGCTAGTTGGCCCTGGCGGCGCGGCCGGCAGCAAGACGGCTGAAACGTTTGGTGTGAAGTTGGGGCAATAGGTCGTAGCGCGGGGCCTCGTGCCCCGCGGCGTGGCCTTCTGTCGGACCACGCGGGACATGGCCCGCGCGCTACGGCCAGAACGCTCCTATCCCTGCCCTACAGGGCTTACTCACACCAAAACACTTCGGCCGGGGGCAGCAGGAACCGGCTCGCCGTGGTTGGGCAGACTGCGGCAGCGTACCATCGGGCGGTTTGTCTGTCAACCAATCCGCCCGCTCGCAGCCTCTCCGGGCGACCGCCATCTTGACGCCGCCTCCGGCCGATGCCATAATCGGCCCGCCGCCAGGGCGGGCGGCGTCAGGAAGGAGGAGGCGTTTGATGGTGCAGGAGATGTTCAAGGTGCCGGCGGGCGCCGGCTACGTGCCCGTGGTGGGCGAGGCCAACGCGGCCTTGCGACACCTGTCCTTCGACTGTCTTCGTTTGTCTGCCGGCCAATTCTGGTCTGGCGAGAGCGGCGACGAGGAGGTCGCGCTGGTCACGGTCGGCGGCAAGTTCTCGCTCAAGGTCGAGGGCCGGCACGCCGCGGACTGGTCGAGCATCGGCGGCCGGGCCAACGTCTTCGCCGGCAATCCGGCCGCGGCCTGCGTTCCCCGTCGCTCGGCCTACAAAGTGGGGGCCCTGTCGAATTGCGAAATCGCCGTCTTCAAGGCCAAGACCGACGCCGACGCCGAGCCGGCGCTGGTGAACCCGGATGAGGTCGGCATTACGAACTCAGGCACGGCCAATTGGCGGCGCGACGTCAGACTGATCTTTCCTCCGGGCAGCGGCAAGACGACTAGGTTGATCATCGGCGAGACGCTGAACCCGCCCGGCAACTGGTCCGGCGTGCCGCCCCACAAGCACGACGCGCTGACGGGCGAGGAGTTCCCTCTGGAAGAGGTCTACTACTTCCGCACCCTGCCGTCGGACGGTTTCGGCGTGCAGCTCTTCTTCGGGGGCAAGGAAGCGGAGGCAGCGCACTTCATTTACGACAATACCGCCGCCGTCTTCCGCAGCGGCTATCACACCACGGGCGCCTTACCGGGCGTGCAGGTCTCGTATCTGTGGGCGCTGGCCGGCAGCGAACGCACCTACAAGATCACCACGGACCCGCGCTTCCGCTGGCTCGCCAACGCGGAGCCGGTGCTGAGGGAGAGTCAGAAGTACTACCGTTAGGCGAGACCCGGCAGCCAATGCCAGAACGGGCGCTAGCATCAAGCTAGCGCCCGTTCTGGCATTGGCCGTGGTGCCACTGGGTAGTGGCGCCTCCGGGGGAGCCTCGGCTAAGCCCTGATGGGCTAGGCCTTAGCGATTGTTCGCGTTCGGCTCCCTCACCATGCCGACGAGTCCGCCGACCAGAGCGGCGATCCAAGCCAGGGCGAGACCAATGAATGTGCCCCAGGCGGTCCCGACGCCGGCGTTGGCAGCCGTGCTTGGTGACAGGCTATTCGCCGGCGAAGCCAGGCTGCCGAACAGGCTCGCCACGCCAGAGAGCCCTGCCAGGCCCAGCGCCGCGACGAGCAGTAGGAACAACATCGAGAAGGCCCAGACCACCGTGCTGTTGATCACGGCCGTCAGAGTTGAGCTCATCGGCAGTGCGCGCACGGCGATCCAACCGCCGACGAAGAACGACACGATCACGATGATCGCGCCCCAGACTGCGCCAGCGGTCGTGCTGGTGGCCGCGTTCGCGGCCGCGCCGTTGGCACTGGTGACCGTCGTCAGACCAACGGCCAGACCAAGCGCCCCGAGCAATAGCAGTATGCCGAAAGTGGAAGCGAAGCCCGCCAAGATCGGCCCCCAGCGCACCAGGTCGCCGAAGCCCACCGTCCTGACGTCTCGCACTTCGGCAGCGTAGTACGGCCGCTCAGTCGGATCGTTGACGTCGCGGTTCATCCCCTTATCGGGGTCGTTAGGCCGCGGAGTCATGGGGTCTTGCACTATACATCCCCCTCCTTCCCATTCTGGGCCCCGTCTGGAGCCCTAGGAATCTGATTGCCGGGCGCCGTGGTCGCTCCACGGCGCTGCACTGCGAGGCGGCACATTCTGTGCCATTTGCGCCTTCTCGCTCGCCCGCTGCCCGGGGGACGGCGTTGACGGACAGGCTTAGGCGGATGTACGATGCGCAGTCACAAGGAGGTGCCGCCTTGCCTTCGCCGAAACCCGAGCCGCTGGTCCGCCGGTCTGTCTGCCCGCACGATTGCCCCGACACCTGCGGCATGCTGGCCCTGCTCGATCCCTCCGACGAGCGCTTGCTCGGCGTCCGAGGCGACCCCGCCCACCCGCTAACCCGTGGCAAGCTGTGCGCCAAGGTCAATCGCTACCACGAGCGTGTCTACAGCCCAGACCGCGTCCTGCATCCTCTGCGGCGCGTCGGCCCCAAGGGAGCGGGCCGGTTCGAGCGCCTTGGTTGGGATGAGGCGCTGGACGTCATCGCCGCCCGAATAGCATCCGTTCAGGGTGAGTTCGGTGAGGAGGCCGTGCTGCCGTACAGCTACGGCGGCACGATGGGCGTGGTGAACCATGCCAGCATGGATCGCCGTTTCTTCTACAAGTTGGGCGCCTCGCAGCTCGAGCGCACCGTCTGCTCGGCGGCGGCGGGGGTTGGTCTCAGCTATACCCTTGGCGGCTCGTTCGGAGCAGACCCCGAGACGGTCCCCGAGGCCAAGCTGGTGATCGCCTGGGGCATCAACGTCGTGACGACCAACCTACACCAGATGCCTCTTATCCAGGCGGCGCGGCGCCACGGTGCCGCTTTCGTCCACGTCGACGTGCACCGCAACCGGACCGCCAATCTGGCCGACCACTTCGTGCAGCTCTACCCGGGCACGGACGCGGCCCTCGCTTTGGGGCTGATGCGCGTCATCGTGGACGACGGCCTGCACGACGCCCAGTACATCGAGCGCCATACCGAGGGCTTCGCGTCTCTGCGGCAGCGACTATCCGAGTACCCGCCCGAGCGCGTGGCCGAGATCACGGGCGTGCCCGCGGACACCATCCGCTGGCTGGCACGCCTCTACGCCACGACGCAGCCGGCTTTCATCCGGCTGGGCAATGGACTGCAGCACCACTCCAACGGCGGCATGGCCATCCGCACCATCGCCTGCTTGCCGGCCCTCGTGGGTAGTTACGGCCAGCCGGGTGGCGGTCTGGTCAAGAGCAACAGTGGCTACTTCGCCCTGAACACGGACGCCGTGGAACGCCCCGACCTGCTGGCCGGCCGGCGGCCTCGGCCAGTAAGCATGAACCAGGTGGGCGAGGCGCTGCTGCGGGCCGACCCGCCGGTGAAGCTGCTCTACGTCTATAACAGCAATCCGGCCGCCATCGCCCCTGCCCAAGCCAAGGTGTTGGCCGGCCTGCGACGCGAGGACCTCTTCACGGTCGTGCACGAGCAGCTGCTGACCGATACGGCCGCCTACGCCGACATCGTTCTGCCGGCGACCACTTCTCTCGAGCATCTCGACCTCTACAAGTCGTATTGGCATCTTTACCTGCAGCTGGCGGAGCCTGTGCTCGCCCCCCCGGGCGAGAGCAAGCCCAACATTGAGGTCTTCAGCCTGTTGGCACGGCAGTTAGGCTTCCCCGAGGATTGCTTCCGCGACCGGGCGGAGGAGATCATTAGCCAGGCCCTGGACTACCCGAGTCCCTACCTCGCCGGCATCACTTGGCAGCGCCTGCGGCAGGAGAAGATCGTGCGCCTCAACCTGCCGGCGCGGCCGCACGTTGCCTTCGCCGACGGCGTGTTTCCCACGCCCTCCGGCAAGGTGGAACTGTTCTCCCAGCGCATGCAGGCGGATGGCTACGACCCCTTGCCGCGCTACGACCCGCCTGCCGAGGGCCACGACTCGCCGGATGTTCACCTGCGCTCGCGCTTTCCCCTGACCCTGGTAACCCCGCCGGCCCATCATTTCCTCAACAGTACCTTTGCCAACTTGCCCGAGCCCTTGCGGCACGAGCGGCGGCCGACCGTGGAGATGCATCCGCGGGACGCGTCTCCACGCGGCATCTGCGAGGGGGACCCGGTGCGGGTGTGGAACGACCGGGGGGCCAGCATCGTCTTCGCGGCGGTGCGGGAGACCGTCCTGCCTGGCGTGGTGGTGGGCACCGGCGTCTGGTGGCCACGCCATTCGCCCGACGGCACGAACCTGAACCAGACGACGCCCGACCGGCTGGCCGACATGGGGCGCGGCGCAACTTTCTTCTCCAATTTGGTGGAGGTAGAGAAGGCTGACTGACCTGCCTGAGGTTCAAGCAATCTGGCGTGCCCTGGCGGAGACGCCAGTCGTCGTCGGCGCAGAGGACCTGCTTCTGGTTGCGCTGCCGCTCGAGGCCGTCGCTCGTGCGGCGACTGCCCTGACCGGCGCCACCGGTTTTGTCTCCTTGACGGTCGACGACCGGGAGGCCACCCTGGTGTTACCGGCTCTCGCTTGGCAAACGATGGCAGAGCGCTTCGCCAGTGCCACCGTCGCCGGCCCCTATCGTCTGGTCACCTTCGACCTGCCCCTCGACCTGGGCCTGGTAGGTTTCTTGGCGGCGGTTGCCCGCGCTCTGGCTGAACGGAGTCTACCCCTTTATGCCCTCTCGGCCTTCTCTCGTGACCATCTGCTAGTCCGCTCCGCCGACGCCCCGGCGGCCGCCGGCGCGCTGGCGGAACTGCGGCGGCGGGCCCGTCGAGTCTGCTCCATCTAGAGAGGCTAGACGGGGGGTCTACCTTGGCCAGAGGCGAGCGCCGCTGGCCTGCTCGAACAGGTAAACGTGCTGGAAATTGATGCTGGCGCCCACCACGAAGCCGGGCCGTAGGATCTGCTCGCGCGGCGCCTGCGCCTGGCAATTGCTGCCGGCGACCGTCAGATGGACGAGCTGGTAGCGTTCTGAGGGCAGCACTTCCACCACGTCCACCGTGCCTCGCAGGCCGTGCCCGTCCGTGGGCTTGACCAGCGTCACGTCCTTGCCCCGCACTCCCAGGGCCAGCTGTGCCCCCTGCCGGGCGACGCTGGCCACGTGCCCGGGCAGCTCGACCGAGACGCCACTCTGCAGCTGAAGCTGGTTGCCGTCCAGGCGGCCGTTGAAGAACGACATCGGCTCGATGCCGAGAAAACCGGCCACGAACAAGTTCTCCGGCCGTTCATAGAGCTGGTTGTAGCTGCCGATCTGCTCGATTCGCCCATCGCGCATCACGGCAATGCGGTCTCCCAGGGCCAAAGCCTCCGTCTGATCGTGCGTGACGTAAAGGCTGGTGATTCGGAAACGGCTCAGCAGCCGCTTGATGACCACACGCGTTTGCACCCGCACCTTGGCGTCCACATTGGATAGCGGCTCGTCGAAGAGAAACGCCGAAGGGTCGCGCGTGATGCAACGGCCGATGGCCACTCGCTGCTGCTGGCCGGGGGAGAGTTTGGGTGGCTTCTTGGCCAGGAGCTGCTCGAAACCTACGCCCAGCATCTCCGCCGTCACGCGCACGCGTTCCTCGATCTCTGCCTGCCGGTGGTGCATCCGCAGGTAGAAGGAGACGTTCTCCTTGCCGGTCATGTGGGGGTAGAGGGCGTAGTTCTGGAAGACAATGCCGATTCTCCGGGCCGCGGGCGGTAGTCCGGTCACGTCCTCGTCGTCGAAGTAGACCCGACCGCTGTCCGGGCCCTCCAACCCGGCGACTACCCGCAGCAGGGTCGTCTTGCCGCAGCCGGAAGGCCCGACGACGCTCACGGTCTCGCCTTGCCCCACCCACAGGTTGACACCGTCCAGGGCGCGCACGGGCTGCTCGGTCTTGAGGCCGGCAGTGGCCGCGGCGAGGCCGCCGCTGAACAGATGGCCGAACCAGGCCATGCCGCGCGGATTGCTCAAGCCGCCCTTGGGGCGGTCGGTGAAGGTGCGGCTGATATCATCCAGGCGGATGCTGGCCAATTACGCCTCTTGGAAATGGATGTCAATCTTCGTACCAGCGCCTGGCCTTGACGCTGGGGGTTTGCCTGGCAGGTCGGCGGCGGGAGCCGCTGGTCTGAGGCGATTCCTCCATTAGTGATAGCCGGCTGTGGCAAGCGAGGCAGATCGTGTCGTTCTCTTCCTCGCCGTGCCACTCGCCCACGCCTATGGGTTGATGGCAAACACTACAGAAAACGTCGGCCCAGTCGCCGTCATACGCCTCGGACGTTCGTCGATTCATCGGGATACCTCCTGGCAACCATCGTCGTCCAGCCTGGTTTCCGAATCGTCAGCCGCCCCTTGCCCGTTCTCCCCGCGCTCGCGGTTGGCCACGTGGCTCTTTACCATCATAGCACGTTCGGCCAGGCAACTGCCGATGGCGAGGAACTGGGACTCGACTCCCGGCCGTGGTGCCGGTCCGGTGCAAGGCTGTTGCTCTCTGTGGTAGACTGAAAACAGAGGTGGTGCCGAAGTGCCGCTTCCTTCCGGCGTAGGGCGACGAACCGTTTGCCCACTTCCGCCCGCGAGGGTCACCTAGGGGGTGAGCCGTTATGCAGAGACTCGTGCAGGGCAATGAGGCCACTTTCCAGGGCGCGGTACGCGCCGGGGCCAGCTTCTACTCGGGCTACCCGATCAGCCCGTCGTCGGAGATTATGGCCGAAGCCGCCAAGTACAGCGCCAGCCACCCGGAGTTCCGCTTCATCCAGACCGAGGACGAGATTGCCGCGGCCATGTCCGTGCTGGGGGCATCCCTGGCCGGGGCCAAGGCCTTCACCGCCACCTCCGGGCCCGGCTTTTCGCTGATGCAGGAGTCTCTAGGCATGGGTTACATGTCGGAGATCCCCTGCGTCTTCGTGGACGTGCAGCGAGTCGGCCCTTCCACCGGCATGCCAACCTTGATCGCCCAAGGGGACCTCCTCCAGGTGCAGCACGGCAGCCACGGCGACTACTATTCCATTGCCTTCTATCCCAACTCCGTGGCCGAGTGCTACACCCTGGTGGGTACTGCCTTCAACGTCGCCGAGGAGGCTCGCCAGCCGGTGATCTTACTGAGCGATGCCCACGTGGGACATCTCTACGAGCTGGTGGACCTGGAAGCACTGGCGACGGGGGTGGAGGTGCTGCCGCGCGCCCTGGCGCCGCTGGGAGGGCACACTCGCCATTTCACCGGCCTGATCTCCGACGATAACGGCGTGCCCCGCACCAGCGATTATCAGGTCTATCGCCGCTGGCTGGCTAAGGTGAAGGAGCGCAGTGCGGCCGTTGCCGCCAAGCATCCCCTGTACGAATACCGGCCCAACCCGCGCTCGGCCACGCTGCTAATCTCCTTCGGCATCATCTCCCGAACCGTGCTACCCCTCACGGAGCAGTACGGCTACTTTCGCCCCATCCGCATGTTGCCGGTGTTGGCCGAGGAACTGAGGGAGGTAGCCAAGGATTACCGCAATCTGGTGGTGGTCGAGGCTAACGACGGCCAGTACGCCTCTCTGGTAGAACAGGCACTGAAACGGGATGTCGCCCGCGTTCCGGTGCTGGGTGGCAAGGTGAGCCCGGCGGAGATTGCCGACCGTCTGGCCGAAGTGATCGGCCAGGCGTAGGGAGAGGAGGGCGAGAATGAGCGAAGTTCGCACGGCGCCACGGGGGTTCGAGGGCCTCATCAAGCGCGAACGCTATCCGCATACCTGGTGCCCCGGCTGCGGCATCGGCCTGATTTTCAATAACATAATCCGGGTGCTGAGCGAGAAGGGCCTGGATTACAGCAATACGGCGGCCATCTCCGGTATCGGCTGCTCGGGGCGCATGGCAGGCTACATGAACATGGACTCAGTGCACACGCCTCATGGACGGGCGCTGCCCGTGGCCGAAGCGATCAAGCTCGTGAACCCGGACCTCAACGTCATCGTCGCCTCGGGCGACGGCGATCTCGCCAGTATTGGCGGCAACCACCTGCTGCACACTTCCCGCCGCAACCCGGACATCACCGTCTTCTGCGTCAACAACGAGACCTACGGCCTGACGGGTGGGCAGCTGGCGCCGACCACCCCGAAGGGGGTGCGCACCATCACCTCGCTCAACGGCGCGCTGCACAACCCGCTTAGCATGCAGAAGATCGTCACCGGCAACGCCCAGTACTTCTACGCCCGCTCCACGGTCTACCATCTGGACCACATGCGCGAGTGTATGCACGCCGCCCTGGAGTGGCCCGGCTTTGCCTTCGTCGAGGTCATTAGCGACTGCATCGAGCTGCACGGCCGGCGGCTGGGATTCAAGACGCCGCACGAGATGATCGCTACCTACGGCGAGAAATACGTGCTCGCCCCCGCCGGCAGGACGGAACTGGCGCCTAACGAGCTGGGCATCATGACCAAGGCTTAGGAGGGCGACGATGAAGCAGATAATGGTCTCGGGGGTCGGCGGCCAGAGCGTGCGCGTCATCTCCCACGCCCTGGCGCTGGCTCTGCAGCAGCTCGGCTACTACGTGACCTTGCTTTACGACTACGACTCGGCGATCCGAGGCGGCAAGATTGTCGCCTATCTGAAGTTTGCCGAGGAGCCGATAGACAATCCCCACATCGACAAGGCGGATATTCTGCTCATGCTGGCCGACAAAGAGAAGGGCCTGGTGGCGCAGAAGACCGTCTGCGATTCCGGGCTCTGCACGGACGAGGAGATCCCCTTCGGCCAGCTGGGGGTGGAGCGCTTCGGCCGAGCCATCTTCGGCAACATGATCGCCTTAGGCCACCTGCTGCGCATGGTGGACGTCGACATCGAGAAATTCGACCTGCGCAAGTCCTTGCCGAAAGCCATGCAGGACGATAACGTACGCGCCGTGCAGGCCGGCTACGACCTGAACCTGTGGGAGGACTAGCGGCGCCCGCCCGTATTGGGGGCCCGCCGCCAGGAAGGACGGACAAGCATGACGATTGAGAGAACGCCGCACGAGGTCGCGCCCATCTCGGTCCTCAACCTCCACGGGGCCAGGCCGCGCGTCAGCTATTGGACCCAGCTGCGGCCGGTGTACCGCAACCACGTCTCCCCTTGCACCAACGGTTGTCCCGCCGGGGAGCAGATAGCCACCTATATGACGTTCACCTCCCTCGGGCGCTATCGCGAGGCCTGGGAGACTATTCTGCAGGACAATCCGCTGCCGGGCGTCTGCGGGCGGGTCTGCTACCACCCTTGCGAGCCGGTCTGCAACCGTGGCTCATACGACGAGCCGCTGGCCATTCACGCCATCGAGCGCCACTCGGCCGACCACGCCGCATCGCTGGGCCTCGTGCCTGAGCCAATCGCGCCTCGCTTCCCCGAACGGGTGGCGGTCATCGGCGCCGGGCCGGCCGGGCTCTCTGCCGCCTACCACCTGGCGGAGGCAGGCTACCGGGCCACTGTCTATGAGATGCACAATTCGCTGGGCGGCATGCTGCGTTTGGGTATCCCCGCCTACCGCTTGCCGCGTGAGGTCATCGACCGGGAAGTCGACTACATCGCCGGCCTGGGAGTCGAGTTCCGTCTCGGCCAGGCAGTGGGTCGCGACTTCGCGGTGGACGATCTGTTCGGCGAGGGCTATGGCGCCGTCTACCTGGCCACCGGCGCCCATAAGGCCAAGCGCCTGGGCGTGCCGGGTGAGGACCTTCCCGGGGTGCGCTCTGGTCTCAACTTCCTGGCGGAGGTCAACGCCGGCCGGCGCGAGGCGCTCTCCGGCCGGGTGGCCATCATCGGCGGCGGCAACACGGCAATGGACGTCTGCCGTTCGGCGTTGCGCGCCGGCGCCCGCGCCACCGTGGTCTACCGCCGCACGCGGGCCGAGATGCCGGCCATCAAAGAGGAGATCGAAGAGGCGGAGCGCGAGGGCGTGGAGTTCGTTTACCTGGCCGCGCCCAAGCGAATCGTTCGCGGGGACGGCGGCCGGCTGGACTTGGTTTGCGACAAAATGCGACTGGGAGAAGGCGACCCCAGCGGCCGGCGCTCGGTGACGAAGGTGGCGGGGGGCGAGTTCGCTCTCTCGTTCGATTCCATTCTTCTGGCCATCGGCGAGGACCCCGACCTTAGCTTCCTTCCGGCCGACGTGGGCGCCAGCGAGCGCCAGATCGTGGTGGACCGCTGGGGGAATACCAGCCGGACAGGGGTCTTCGCGGGCGGCGACGCCGCCAGCCAGTCGCGACGGGTGGTGGACGCCATCGGCGATGGCAAGCGTGCGGCGGTGGCCATCCACCGCCACCTGCGAGGCGAGCAGTCCAGCGAGCTGTCGCTGCCCAAGCGCATTATCCCCGTCGGCGAGATCGATCTCACTCAGTTCGCCAAGGCGGCGCGCGTACCTATCACAAGCCTACCGGAGGAAGAGGCAGTCCACGGCTTTGCCGAGGTCAACCTTACTTTGACGCAAGCGGAAGCCAAGCAGGAGTCAGACCGCTGCTTCAGCTGCGGGGTCTGCACTTACTGCGACCGCTGCATGGTCTACTGTCCCGACCTGGCGATTGCGAAGGTCGCGGACGACCGGGCCGGCTATGCTGTGAACCTCGACTGGTGCAAGGGCTGCCGGCTGTGCGTGGACTTTTGTCCCCGGGAAGCTATGGAGATGGAAGGCTCGCCCGAGTAGTATAATGGCGCTCTGACGGGCCCGTGGGAACCCGCGGGCCCGTTTGTTCGTCCAGGTAATGGGGGCAATACCCCCTCCCCCGAAGGGGTTCAGGGCAGGATAGTTTGCGATCCGCGGTGGCGCGGGACCGCCGCCCGTAGACTGTCGAAGTCGCGGGGTCGCCGTCGCCCGGCCATGAATGAGCCCGGGGCTTGAGCCCCGGGTGACAGCGCCGTACCGCCGCGTACTAGGCAAGACTGTCCGTCCCTGAACCCCGAAGGGGGAGGGAGGGAGTGCGTTCGCTCGCTCTCCTCTAGAGAAATGGAACGCTGGTCTGGGAGGTGGCGGTCGTGGCTAGGCTACTCTTGGGTATGTCGGCAGGTCTGGTTCTGCTGCTCTTGTTCGTGGCCTGCAATCCGAATGCCGTCCAGCCGACGGCAAAGCCGGCCGTCACCGCGGCCCCGGCGACGGCTAAGCCCGCGGCGACTGCCGTCAAACCGGCTGCTGTCGCCTTGCCGACGCCGACGGGCCAGCGCCCCATCGTGGTGGGCGAACCCAAGCCCCAACAGACGGTGAAGAGCCCGGTGCACGTCTCTGGACTGGCCATCGCCTTCGAGGGTACGGTGCGAGTCGAAGTGGCGAACGCGCAGGGCACCGTGCTGGGGCGCGGCTTCACAACCGCCTCCGTCGGCGGGCCGGAGGTGGGCACCTTCTCCTTCGACGTTCAGTTCACTGCTCCCGCCCAGAGCGGCCCCGGGACGGTCCGTGTCTACGCCGATAACCCGCGCGACGGTTCCCGGGTCGGGTTGGTGGAGGTGCCTGTCACGCTGTCGAAGTAGATAGCGACCCACAGATGAACTCAGATATCGAGCAGATGCACACAGAGTCAGAGAATGACAAAGCACCGCTTGTCGAGATAAGTCGCCGGGTGATCGGTCGCCTTCTGGGTTTATCTGTGGTTTGCTACCCTGCCTCGTGCTAGAATGGCAACCGACTTTACAAGCCAGAGGAGGCTAGGAGTGCTAAAGAACGAGACCAAAGCCAAGATCAAAGCCGGCGGCGTGGCCGTGGGGACGTTTCTCAACGTCAACCATCCCCGACTGGTGGAGCTGTGCGGCTATACCGGCTACGACTTTGCTATTTTCGACGCCGAGCATGGGCCAGCCGACTACGAGGTCGTCGAGGGCCTGGTGCGGGCGGCCGAGTTGACGGGCATCACGCCGCTGGTGCGCATCGCCCAGAACGTGCCACAGGTTATCCTCCGCTACTTGGACGAGGGCTGCCTGGGCGCCCAGATCCCGATGGTGAATACGCGGGCGGACGCCGAGGCGGTGGTGAAAGCCTGCAAGTACCCGCCCGCGGGCATCCGCGGTCTGGCCGGTGTGCGCCCGGCGCGCTACGGCGTGATGGAGCCAATGCCCCAGTACGTGGACCAGGCCAATGAGGAGGTCATGGTCATCGTCCAGGCGGAGACGATGCAGGCGGCGAACAACCTGGCGGAAATCCTCGCGGTGCCGGGCATCGACGTCATCTTCATCGGTCCTACGGACCTTGCCTCCTCGATGGGCTACAAAGGCGACTTCAACCGGCCCGAGGTGCAGGATCAGCTGTTCAAGATGATCAAGCAGATCCGCGACGCGGGCGTCGCCCCAGGCACCCTGGCCCTGGGCGGCGTCGCCGGCAGCAAGAATCTAGTCGATGCGGGAGTGCAGTACCTGGTGCCCAGTGCCACAGGCCTTATGGTCGCCGCCGGTCGCCAGTTCCTAAAGGATATTGGCCTGGGCCGGAAGCCGGAGTAGGCGGCTAGCGGGGAGCGAGCGCCCGCAGTGTGCACTGCCAACTGGTTTTCAGCCTCTTGTTCGTAGTGCGGACTTCAGTCCGCCCGTTTGCTAAGCAGACGGGCGTGCTAAAGCACGTTACTACGAACGGCGCTCGTTCTGGGAGTCCCATGTCACCACGCTCGTTCTCCCTAGCGACGCCGCGTGCGGCCCTAGCGGACCCAGGTGCCGCGTCCCTAAGATAGGGGACTTGCCGCTGCCGACAACAAGGGTCGCCGCTCGGGCGTCCCTACTGTACTTCCTCGTCAGGTAGCTCGCCTTGGTTTTCTTGCCAGAGCTTGGCGACCACTTCCTTGGCGGTGTCGTAGTTGAAGCCGCGGCGGGCGAGGAAGTTGCCCAGTTTCTGGCGGAAGTCGCGGTATTCCAGTCCGGCCAGTTGCTTGGCCTTCTTGCGACCGGCGGCAAGCGCTGCCGAGTCGTCGTCCACGTTTTCCTCTAGAACCTCGTCGATGGCCTCGCGCTCCACGCCTTTGAGGCGCAGCTCCTGGGAGATGAGCCTGGCCCCCCGGGGGTTGAAGGAGGTACGATTCTCGGCCCAGTAGCGCGCGAACTCCCGGTCGTCCAGCAGGCCGTCCGCTCGCAGCTTAAGCACCACTCGGTCGGCCACTGCGGGTTCGAATTTGACTCTGGCGAGCCGCCGCCGTACCTCGTTCTCGCTGCGCGGCCGGTAGCCCAGCAGCACCAGGGCTCGGCCAAGGGCCTTCTGAAACAGGTCCTCGGCCAGCAAGGCTTCGATTTCGGCCTGGCTCAGCTCGCTGCCGATGTGCAAGCCTGCCTGTTGGGCAGTGATGACGGCGAGCCCGAACGCGAACTCGCCGTCCAAGAACACGTTCACCCGCTCGGCGTGGCGCTGCTGGGTCTCGAGCGCGCTGACGCGAGGCAAGGCTTACTCCGCGACCTCGGCGCCGATGGCCGCGGTCACTAGCCCGCTGGCCTGCAGCGCGCCGGCGTTGGCGCGAATCTGGCGCTCGATCTCTTCGGCCACGGCTGGGTTCTCCTTGAGGAACGTGCGAGCGTTCTCGCGGCCCTGGCCGAGACGCTGGTCGCCTAGAGAGAAAAACGCGCCGCTCTTGCGGACGATGCCCGTCTCGACGCCGATGTCCAGCAGGCCGCCTGCCTTGGAGATGCCCTCGCCGAAGAGGATCTCGAACTCTGCCTGACGGAAGGGCGCGGCCACCTTGTTCTTGACCACCTTCACCCGTACGCGGTTGCCGATGACCTCTGTGCCCTGCTTGATCTGGTCGATCCTGCGGATGTCCAAACGCACGGAAGCATAGAACTTGAGGGCGCGCCCACCGGGTGTCGTTTCGGGGTTGCCGAACATCACGCCAATCTTCTCGCGTAACTGGTTGGTGAAGATCACCGCCGTCCGCGAGCGGCTGATGGCTCCTGTGAGCTTGCGCAGGGCCTGCGACATCAGGCGTGCCTGCAGGCCGACGTGGGCATCGCCCATGTCGCCCTCCAACTCGGCTCGCGGCACCAGCGCCGCCACCGAGTCGATGGCCACTACGTCAAGGGCATTGCTACGCACCAACGCCTCGGCGATCTCCAGAGCCTCCTCGCCCGTGCTCGGCTGAGCGATGTAGAGGTCGTCCACGTTCACGCCGCAGAGGCGCGCGTAACCTGGATCTAGCACGTGCTCGGCGTCGATGATCGCCGCGATGCCGCCCCCTCGCTGAGCTTCGGCCACGATGTGTTGCACCAGAGTGGTCTTGCCGGCCGACTCGGGGCCGTAGATCTCAGTCACCCGCGCGCGGGGAATGCCGCCCACTCCCAGGGCAATGTCCAAGGCGATGGAACCGGTGGGGATGACTTCCACCTGTAACCTCGCCGAGGCCTCGCCCAGACGCATTATGGCACCCTTGCCGAATGCTTTCTCTACGCCCGCGATCGCTAGCTCCAGGGCCCGTTCCTTCTCCGACATCTACTCGCTCCTTAGTTTGTGCCTCAATCGTTGTTTGACTTCTTCACGGAGTAGCCGCATTATAGCACGGGTGTTCTAAGAAGGCAATGTCCTTCCATTCTGCCTATTGGCCTCAGCCGCCTCGATCGTCAAGTCCAGGAATAAGTTGCCCCTGATATCCCGGTGCTCGCCAATCGAATGGAAACCGCACTTGAGGTAACAGTGCTGGGCGCGTAGGTTGTGCTCCGCTACGTCCAGATCTAGGTGCTTCAGGCCCAGCTTGCCGAAGGCGTACTTGTAGAGAGCGCGAATGGCATCGCTGCCATAGCCTCGGTCCACTTCGGCGGCGCTCAGGCGGATGCCGATGGTGGCACGGCCGCGTTTGTAGTCCAGGTTACGCAGGCCCAGCACGCCTATCAACCGGCCTGAAAGTAGAATCGCCAGCCGCTTGCGGGTGGGATCGTACATTTCGTGACGGTACCAGAGCTGCCGCTGGACCGGTGTGCTCAGGTCGTTGTTCGCCCACTGGAGCTCCGGCTCCGCGAAAGGCGGCCAGCGCTCCATCTCGTCCAGGTCTTTCCAGCGCAGCTCGCGTAGCGCCACCTGCTCACCGCGGGCGAGGATGCCGTCGGCCGGTCTACCCGGCCGCCTGTTCCCGATGCTCGGGGTTGCCATCGGTCTCGATGTACTCCAGTAGCAGGCCCAAAGCCTCCTGCGCGAAGTTCCTCTTGTTTGCCAGGCGCTCTTCCCCGGCCCGGTGGCGCCGGCACTGCTCGCCCCACGGACCGGCGACGGCGACGTAGACTAAGCCTACCGGCTTGGCTGGCGTTCCACCGCTCGGTCCAGCCACGCCCGTAGTCGCCACAGCCAGGTCGGCGCCGAGCGCCCGCCGGGCGCCTCGGGCCATCGCCAGGGCCACCTGCGCGCTGACGGCGCCGTGTTGTGCCAGTGCCTCCCGCGGCACGCCGAGAACGTTCTGCTTCACTTGGTCGGCGTAGGCCAGGACGCCGCCGAGGAAGACGCGCGAGCTGCCCGGCACGTTGGTTACGGTGTCGCCCAGCAGACCGCCGGTGCACGACTCGGCGACGGCCAGAGTCAAGCCGCGCGCCGCCAGCTGGTCGACGAGGGTAGAACCCAGTTCCTGCAACTCCATCGGTTCGCCTCCGAGGGGAGCTTAACTCAGTTGCACCGCGCCTGTCAATGACGCTCGCCGAGGGGGTAGACGTGCGAGAACGGACAGGCCATTGCTCGGAGCGAGCGGCTGGCTTACAATAGCGCTGATTCGTTGTCTGGGGGTGGTGGGGTCTTGCGGGCTACGCTGTTCTACGCGCGCAACGGCCACTTGCAGCGCACGGATGACGCCGCGCAAATCGACGCCGTGCTCGAGGCCGGGACCGGCCGTTACTGGTTGGACCTAGAGTCGTTTGGCGCCGAGGACCAGGAGTGGCTCGCCCGACGCTTCAAGTTCCACCCCCTGGCCGTGGCCGATTTGCTGCAACCGAACTTCCGCCCTCGGTTCGAGGAATACGAGGGCCATCTCTTTCTCATCGCCCACTGGATCAAGATCGAACAGCGGGAACTCACCGCCCACGAAATCGAGTGTTTTCTCACTCAAGAATATCTCGTGACTGTCCACGGGAGTGCCGATGCCCTCGTCGAACGCGTGCGCAAGACGGTGGAGGGAGACAATGCCGGTCTGACCCGAGGCGCTGACCGCGTACTGTACCTCATTCTGGACGCCGTCGCCGACAGTTTTTTCGACGCGACCGACTTTGTCGACGATCGGTCGACGATCTCGAGGCTGGCGTGCTGGACGCTCCCGATCGAGGTACCCTGGACCAGATCTTCGGCTTGCGCCGCGGGTTGGCGCTGATGCGCCGCTACTCCAGCCCCTTGCGCGACGCCATTAACGCCCTGATGGGGCACGAGGGAGGCTACGTTCACCGGGGCAACGCCATCTACTTCCGCGACGTGCACAATCTCATGGTTACGGTCCACGAGATGGTAGACAACCAGCGCGACCTGACCACGGGCGTGCTGGACGTGTATCTGTCCAGCACCTCTAATCGCTTGAACGACGTGGTGAAGCGGTTGACGATCGTGGCCAATATCTTCCTACCTATCAGTTTCGTGGCCGGCTTTTTCGGCACCAACTTCGTTTCTCTCATTCCCTATGACAATACGGTCGTGTTCGTGGTCTTTCTAGCCACGCTGGTGCTGGCTCCGGTCGGCATGTTGATTTGGTTTTGGCGCCTGGGCTGGCTCTAGTGCACGAACAGATGACCTCTTCGGGGATCGTCGGACCGAGGGACGTTGGCAGCCGCCCATCAGGGACGGTGATCCGCGCATCTGTGGACAACGGGCATTACCGACGACCTGTTCTGAGGCTG
>JAMCYS010000081.1 GCA_023473795.1 Chloroflexota bacterium
CCAACGCGCCGCTCTTGCCCGGCCAGTGCCGGAGACTGGCTCAGCGTGCCACGTTGGGTATCGCTCGCACGGGCGGCCTGGGGGAGAACAGCAGCGGCGACATCTTCCTCGCCTTCGCCACCGGCAACCGGGGGCTATTCCGGGAGCCCGGCAGCCGGGCCAAGCTAACCGTGCAGGCGGTAGCCGACGAAGCCCTCACCCCGCTCTTCGAGGCGGCGGGCGAGGCTACGGAGGAGGCAATAGTCAACGCCCTCTGTGCCGCGGTGACGACTAGCGGCGGCGATGGGCGTATCGCCCATGCCCTGCCGCTCGACCGCCTGCAGGAGATCATGCGCGCCCACCGTCCCTAGATCGGTTGACGCTGGACAGTCGACAGCCCGCTTGGCCGGCGGCGATGCTCGCCTCGCCAGGTGTGCCCCTGATCGTGGCCGGCACGGACGCCAGGTTGGCCTGCACTCGTGGCCGATGCGGGTACTTGTCGTCCGTACCTCCCGGCCAGGCTGCCGCAACGCGTTTCCCTTTCTCCTAGCAGGGTGAAGGCCGTGCGGCGGCTGAGTCTGAGCGCGTATCGCTGGCGTATCGCACTCGCCGACCCCAGCCACACAGCCTACCTGCCAGATGTGCTAAACCTCGTAGGCCGCGCCGAGCGCTAGTGAACCCAGCTGGCGCGCCCAGGCGTGCCAGCCGAGAATTCCTTGCTTGGCAGGGGGTGCCTAGGCGCCGCTCAGCGGTCCAGCCAGACGTACCCAGCTAACGGCGAGTTATCAAGGTCGGTGCTGTAGCCCTTAACGTAGTTGGCGTATACCGCAGCATTCACCGTGGGCGCCACAGTCAGGTTCCAGGACCCGTCCAAAGCGAATTCCTGAATCTGGCGGGCGATGGGGATTCGCTTCTGGCGGTCGAGGGTTGAGTTGAAGTCCTTGCGCAGACTGTCCCACTGAGGCGACTCGAAGCGTGCCAACCCGCCCTCTTTGTCGTTAGTGAAGCCCTTGGCGGCCGTCAGCACCGTGCCCGGGTCACGGTTGGCCCGGCCGTACGAGTACATGCCGATGGCGTACTCCCGCTTGTTGACGAACGTGTCCCGCCAGCCGGCCGTGTCGAGATCAATGATCTTGGCCTTGATGTTGAGCTTGGCCAGGTCGCCCTGGAGGACGTTTGCCAGGTCGAAGTAGCCCTGGTTCGTCTTGGCGGAGGTGACGATCTCGGTATCAAACCCCTTCTCGAAACCCGCCTCCTTGAGTAGCGCCGCCGCCTTGCTTAGGTCATAGCCGAGCTTGCCCTCTAGGTCCTGGAAGTATGCCCACGAGGCAGGCGACCAGATAAGGGTAGTGGGTTGGGACAAGCCGGCCAAGTTCGCTCGACAGAAGCGAGCCCGGTCAATCGACCATGCAATCGCCTGGCGCACCTTCTTGTTGTCGAAGGGGGGCGTCTTGCAGTTGAGCGAGACAGCATAGAAGGCGACACCCGGGGCACCATCGAAGACACCGAACTTGCCGGTGCCACGCAGGCGGACGATGTCGGTGGCGCCCACACCCTGCATGGCATCTATAGCACCCGACTCAAGGTTGATCGACAACGATCCGACGTCAGGGATCGTGCGACCGACATAGCGGTCGACGTATGGCTTGCCCTTGTCCCAGTAGTCCTTGAAAGCCACAGCCTCGAAGCGGTCGTTCGGGACGTACTTGTCGAGCTTGAAGGGGCCCGTGCCGATCGCCGTGTTCGCCTTCGAGGCAGGGAACGTCTCCTTGTCAAGCATATACAAGGTATCTAGGAGGTCCAAGATGCCGGTGTTGAGGTCATCGAGCTTCATCACCGCCACGTACTTCTCGGGCGTCTCGACCGCCTTGACCTGCTTGAACAGGGCAATCTGAGTGGTCGACGGCTCAGTCGAGGCGTACTCCCAGGAGAACTTGACATCTGCCGAGGTGAACTCGCGGCCAGAATGGTATTTCACGCCCTCGCGCAGTTTGAGGGTCACGGTCTTACCGTCAGCTGAGATGTCCCACTTCTCCGCCAGCTCCGGGTAGGCCATCAGCTGGTAGTCCTGGCGAATGAGCGTGCTGAACATGGGGCGCATGATGTAGTAAGTGGCGATGGCCGTCTGCACCGGATTGAAGTCCGCCAAATTGGCCGTGAAACCGATTGTGAATGTGCCGCCCCGCTTCGGCTCCCCGGCCACGACAGTAGCGGCGGGAGCGGCGGTGGTGCTTGATGCAGGCGCCTGCGCTGCCGGCGCCGTGGCACTGACAGCTGCCTTGGTTGCGGCTGGCGTCTGGGCGGGTGCGGCGGGGCTGGAGCAGGCCTCCAACAGGCCAAGGCTGGCGGCGGCTGCACTGGCAACGAGGAACCTTCGCCTCGACAAACGCTGCCCGGTCATGTCGATTGCCATAGTAAGGATAACCTCCTCAGTCTCTTGCCTCGTTCACTCTCAGGCCTGCGGGCCGATTGCCCGGCCTTTGTCGTCGCGAACGGATCGTCGTGGGCGATCACATCCCGGCGACCTCTTCTGTCCGTTTGATGATCCCTCAGTAAGCCGGTCCGGTCATCCCTCCTTCCCTATGCACCACGCGGCCACCTTGACGCCTGCCGTCAAGGGTGGCGTCTCGCGGCCAACCAGTTGAATCATCGTGCCGTTGCTAGACAGTCGATGCCGCGAGTCACAACTCACGTTGGCTCACCCAGCCTGGCCCTGCTCGGCCGCCAGGTCGCGATACATCTTCTGCCAGCGGTCGCGCTCCTTCTCGGCCTTCTTGCGCAAGGTGAGGTGCAGGTCGGGATCGACCAGCGCCTCGTAGAGCACCGCGCCCTCGGCCTGGTGGGGCATTGGGATGCCCATCAGGTAGCAGAT
>JAMCYS010000065.1 GCA_023473795.1 Chloroflexota bacterium
TCGTCGCCACCACGGTCGAGCTGCTGACCACCGGCGTGGACGTGCCCAGCGTGCGCAACATCGTCTTCTTCAAGTACGTGCGCTCGCCCATCGCCTTCTACCAGATGATCGGCCGCGGCACACGCCTGGACCCGGCGACCGGGAAACTGATGTTCCGCGTCTACGATTACACCGACGCCACCCGCCTCTTCGGCGAGGAGTTCAAGAGCAAGTTCCGCCCGCCGGCCAAGGAGGGATCAGAACCGCCCACGCCGCCTTCCGAGGAGACCGCCATCGTGGCGGAAGGCTTTACGGTGAAGACGGGTCCGGCCGGCAAGTACATCGTGACCATGGTCGATGGCAAGGCAGTCCCAGTGACGGCCGAGGAGTACAAGCAGCGGCTGACGGCGAGGTTGATCGCCGAGGCGGCGACGGTGGAGCAGTTCCGCGAGCACTGGATCACCCCGCCAGATCGCAAGACTATGCTGGAACGCCTGCCGGACGGGGCGCGCTCCGCCTACCTCGTGCGCGCCCTCGACGGTATGGACGACTACGACCTCTTCGACGTGCTGGCGGCGCTGGCCTACGGCCAGGCCCCGCGCACCCGCTCCGAGCGGGCGGCGGCCTTCAACTACAAGAACGTGACCTGGCTGGCCGCGCTGCCCCAGGAGACGGCCAAGGCCATCGAGGCGCTGGCGGCGCAGTTCGCTCGGGCCGGCACCGACGGTCTGGAGAGCCGGCACATATTTCAGACGGCCGAGGTGCAGCAAGCTGGCGGTCTGCAAGCGCTGAGCAAAGGGGGCGCGCCGGCTGAGGTGCTGCGCCAGACGAAAGAGAGGATGTTCGCGGCGTGATGGATCGGCGACGTCATCGCCAGTCGCTCAGGCTGTCACAATACGACTACACGAGCACAGGAGCGTACTTCATTACCACTTGCACGTATGAGAAGGCTTGTCTTCTTGGCCTCATCGAAGGCGGTAGGTTCGTGCCGAACGAGTACGGTGTCATAGTCGAGGAGGAGTGGTTAAGGTCGGCGGAGCTGCGGAGAGAGGTATGCCTTGATGCCTACCAAGTCATGCCTAACCACCTTCACGCCGTGGTGTTGCTTGCCGGAACGGCCGGCCCGGCGCCGTCTGGTCCCACTTCGGATTCCGTAGTAGGGGCGACCGGCGGCACGTCGGCAATGGCGCGGGATTCCGTAGTGGCGACCGGCGGCACGTCGGCAATGGCGCAGGATTCCGTAGGGGCGACCGGCGGAATGTCGGCAATGGCGCAGGATTCCGTAGGGGCGACCGGCGGCACGGTGGCAATGGCGCAGGATTCCGTAGGGGCGACCGGCGGCACGTCGGCAATGGCGCAGGATTCCGTAGGGGCGACCGGCCGGTCGCCCCTACGGCCCAGTGGCCCCGCGCCGCGTTCCCTGGGCGCCTTGTTGGCCGGCTACAAAGCCGCGGTCACGAAACGCGTCAATGAGCTCCGCGGCACGCCGGGCCGACCCGTGTGGCAGCGCAACTATTACGAACATATCGTGCGGGACGAGCGTGAACTTGCCCGTGTGCGTGACTACATACTTGGCAACCCTGGTCGCTGGCAGGAGGACGAAGAGAACCCGGCTTTCGCCGGCAAGGTGGGCGATGCCCATGCTTAGCGGCCAGGTGCCAGGCGTCGCCCGCCCCCTGCCCGCCGGCTGGCAGTGGGCCAGACTGGGCGATGTCTGCGAAATTAACCCGCCAAGGCCACCGGGCCTGGTGAAGCACCCAGACCAGCTAACCACGTTCATACCGATGTCTGTGGTAGATGAGCGCAGCGGGACGGTCGCTAAACCGGAGTTGCGCCCGTTCGGTCAGGTCAGCAGGGGCTACACGTTCTTCTCTGAGGGGGAGGGTGGGGGTGAGGGTACGCCTTCCTTTGCAGTTAGGCATCAACTACAGGCGCTATCGTCCCTCACCCCTCCCTCTCCCTGAAAGGGAGAGGGTGCAGGTTCCCGCCCGCGCGGCGCGAGGGCCCTGGGCCCCTAGCCCGCGATCACCCTGAGATTGTTCAGCACCACCAGACAGTAGCAGACGTTGCCCAGCCCCAGCACCTGCCAGTGCAGCGAGGCCTGGGGCCACTGCAGGCCGATGCGCCGCAGCACCAGCGCTATGACTCCCAGCGCCAGCAGCTTCAGCGTGGCCTGGCCCAACACTGGCCCGGCGAAGGCCATCCAGGCGGCGGCCAGCGCGTTCCTCTCCACCGCGCCCAGCCGCAGCCCCGCCACCGTCGTCAGCGCGTCGCCGGCCTGCAGAAGCGCAAAAAGCAGCAGAGATTGTTGGGTAGCGGCCGGTAGCAGTTGTTCGAGCAGAGCCATCGCCGTGTCCTCCTGTCCCTCCGCGGCGCGGAGAGCAGGAATGGTCGCGACCTACACTCCAACCGTCGCGACCATCCCCGGTCCCGCGAACTTCTGCGTCCAGCATGCCATCCCCCGCCCGGCGGGCGCAATCCCCCAAGGGGCCAAAGGCGGTGAGGGGATGGTTAGGGCCGAGTGGGAGCGTTGGCATAGCCGAATTCCGGATGATGGGTGTGGAGTTCGCCGGCCGCCAGGCGAAGGGATTGACCGGCGCCGATCCGCGGGTATAATGCCCGGGTAGGACGCAACCGTTAGACCGAGTGGTGCTTACCCTTGCTCGACAGCAGACTATCAGCCGCGGCCCGTGACTCCGCCCTAAAGACCCGCGTCGCCTGGCCGGGTCTGCTCCTGGCCTGGCAGTCGCCTCGCTGGAGCGCCGCCCTGGCCGGGGCGGTGTACCTGGCCATCTGCCTGTGGCACCAGTTCCCGCCAGGCGCCTCCAACTATCCCTACTACAACTACCTGGCCGATGCCTTCCTGCACGGCCAGCTGCATTTGCGCTTGCTCCCGGCCAACGTTGGGGACCTCGTTGCCCTGGACGGCCACTACTACCTCTACTGGCCGCCGCTGCCCGCGGTGCTGTTGATGCCCTTCGTCGCCATCTTCGGCGTCGGCTTCAGCGACCAGCTGTTCACGGTGGCGCTGGGCGCGCTCAACGTGGCCCTGGTCGCGCTGCTCGTGCGGCGCGCCGACGAGCGCCTGGCCCTGGGGCTCAGCCCCGCCCAGCGCTCGCTCCTGGTCCTCTTCTTCGCCCTGGGCAGCGTGCACTTCCCTCTGGCGGGCCGGGGGCGGGTCTGGGAGACGGCCCAGCTGCTTGCCTTTGCCTGCCTGGCGCTCGCCTACCTGGCCGCGCTGTCGTTCAAGGGGCCCCGCGCCTTTGTCCTGGCGGGGCTGGGGGTGGCCGCGGCTGCCCTGGCGCGCAACAACGTGGTCCTCGTCGGCCTCTGGCCGGCCTGGTACCTTCTGTGGTCCCAGCGCGAGCGCGGCCCGCGCTACCTGCTGCGCGGCACCGCTTTCGGCCTTCTGCCCTTCCTCGGCGCCGGCCTCCTCTTCGGCGCCTACAACTGGCTGCGCTTCGGCAGCGTCCTGGACGTTGGCCTCAGCCACCACCTGATGGCTCCCCTTTTTCGCGACGACTATGTCCAGTTCGGCGCCTTCAGCCTGCACTACCTGCCGACCAATCTCTACTACCAGTTGCTACACCTGCCCTTCTTCGGCAATCCGCTCATGGGCGGCAGTCTGTTCCTCATGAGCCCCGTCTGGTTCTCGATCTTCTGGGCGGCGCGGCAGCGGCGCCTGCGCGCCAACGCCCTGGCGCTGGGGCTCACCGTCCTTCTGGCCGAGGTGCCGATCCTACTCTTGATGGGCACCGGCTGGATGCAGTTCGGCTCCCGCTACACACTGGACTTCACGGTGCCGTTGTTGCTCCTGGCTGCCCAGGGGGTCAGGTACTGGCCCTTCCGGGCGCAGTGGCTGCTCACGGCGGTCTCGATTGGCCTTTTCTCGGCCGGGGCCATTCTCCTGGCCATGTTCCTGGGTTGATTCTGCCTGCTAGGTAGCGAAAACGCGGTTTCGCGACCACCGTCGAACGTGCATCGCTTAGGAGGCGCTGTGGCAGCAGGCGCCGCGGCCGGACCCTACGAATTGAAGCCGGACAGGTGGTCGAGCCACTCGCGGCTGGCCGCGGTGCTCTCTCGCCTGGCGCCGGGCAGCCGCGTGCTCGACGTCGGCGTCGGCACCGGCGCTCTCGGGCAACTGCTGCGGCGCGGCGGACTCCTCCTCTATGGTCTGGAGCCACAATCGGCCTGGGCCGAAGCGGCCCGGCCGTACTACCAGGCCATCCTTCCCTGTCGGCTGGAGGAGGCGCCCGACAGTTTTCTCGCCGGTTACGACGCGGTGGTCTGCGCCGACGTTTTGGAGCACCTGGCGGAGCCGGAGGCGGCTCTGGCGCGTCTGGCCGGCCTAGCCTCCCCCGGCTGCCTGTTCGTCGTTTCCCTGCCCAACGTGGCCAACTTGTGGGTGAGGCTGCAGCTGCTGCGCGGCCGGTTTCGCTATCAGCAGCGCGGCATTTTGGACCGCACCCACTTGCGGTTCTTCACCCGGGAGACCGCCGTCGAGATGGTCGTTGGCTCGGGCTTGCGGGTGCTCGACGTCGCGGCGACGCCCGTGCCGCTGGGCCTGGCGGCGCCGGGGCTGGCGCGCCTTGGCTGGGATCGTGCCCTCACCGGGGCGCTGGCGGGCCTGACGAGTCTCGTGCCCGGGCTCCTCGGCTACCAGTTCATTATCCGGGCCGTGAAGGCTGGAACGAAGGGGGGTGCCCATGAGCCCTGATGCTGCCAAAGTCGTGGTCGTCCTGCCTGCCTACAACGCGGCCAGGACGCTGGCCCTGACGCTGGCGGAGATACCGCCGCGGTACCGGCGGAACGTCGTCCTGGTGGACGACGCCTCCAGCGACGACACGGTGGCGCTGGCTCGGGCGGCCGGGCTGCACGTCGTCTGCCACCCGCGCAACCGGGGCTACGGCGGCAATCAGAAGACCTGCTACCGGGAAGCGCTGGCGCTCGGCGCGGATATCGCCGTGATGGTGCACCCCGACCACCAGTACGATGCCTCGGTCATCGACCGGCTGGTGGCCCCGTTGCGGGAGGGCGCGGCCGACGCGGTCTTCGGCTCGCGCATGCTGGGCCACCGGCCCCTGGAGGGTGGCATGCCCGGGTGGAAGTACGTCGCCAACGTGCTGCTGACCGCCGCCGCCAACGTCGTCTTCGGCCGCTACCTCACGGAGATACACTCCGGCTTCCGCGCCTACTCCCGCAAGTACCTGGAGACCGTGCGCTTCGAGGAGAACAGCGACGACTTCGTCTTTGATACCGAGATCATTGCCCAGGGCATGGCCAACGGGTTGGAGTTCACCGAGGTGCCCATCGTCACCCGCTACTTCGCCGAGGCCTCCTCGATCAACTTCCGCCGCAGCCTGGTCTATGGCTTGGGCATCCTCTGGGTGCTCGTCCGCTACGCGCTGGACCGCCGGGGATGGCGGCGCAGCCCCAGCCTGCGAGCCAAGGCTCCCACGCTTGCCCTTGCCGAAGGGTAAGCGCGTTCTTCTCCACCGCCCCAGCCGCAGCCCCGCCACCGTCGTCAGCGCGTCGCCGGCCTGCAGGGTGACGAAGAGCAGCAGCGAGCGCTGGATTGAGCCCGCAACCAGCAGTCGGTTCAGCAGAGTCATCTCCCCCCTGGCCTGGACTCCCCCTTTCGGGGCACGTGGCCTCCCAAGGGAGGCCCTGCGCTACCAGCATGCCATCCCCCGCCCGGCGGGCGCATTCCCCCAGGGGGCCAATCGGGGCTTGGGAGGGGTTAGGAGAGCCTGAGCCGCTGCCAGTGGCGAGCGCGGGCGGCTAAGATGAACAAGAGAGGTAACGAATCGAACTGGCCGTGGAACCCTGAGATCATTATGGGTAGGGGAGTAATCGCGTAAAGAAGGGCAGCTCTGGGGCCCGCCATGTTTCGCAGCATCACCAGGATTCCGATTTCAGCGGCCAGTATGGGCAATCGCACCACCAACGGGTATGGTACCCATCGCCCGAGCAGTACGGCGGCAACCTCCCACATGGCCCACAGAGGCGGATAAGGGTACGCGGTGGGCGTGTCGGCGTACAAACGCCCTCCCTGCAGGAGCGTCTCACCCACCAAGTGATAGTTGGGTATATCCTGCGTGTTAGGAGATACCAATATGGCGGCTAGACGTAGGACCAGCGCCAAAGCAACTATCCTTCGCATCGTGGCTAACTCACGGGCCGCATCGGCAACGGCAGTCCGTACACTAAGGTGAACACCACCGCCAGGGCGGTACTGCTGCCGAGCAGCCACCACCTGATTCGTGAAGGCCGTACGACGTATGCTATCGCGAGAGGCGGAATAAGGTACCAAGGGTACATCCCTCCGTACACCAGTACCGTGTACCCAAGCGCAAGCAGGCCCCACGTCCCAACAACCCGGTCCCATGACCAGCGCCGTATGCCCGCCAGCACTGCCGAGGTAAGCAAGACAACGGCGAAGCACGTCTGCCCAGCGGCGGTAAGGATCGCCTCGGCTGCGGCCGCAGCCTCTGCCACGTCTCGCCCATCCTTGGTCAGAGCGAACACGAGGCTGGCCTGCGCAATCCATAGCGGGTTTCTCAACGACGTCATCCCTGGGTTCAGGCCAGACAGCAGTTGTTGGCAGTCCGCACCGGCGATGACAAACGGTAAGTACACCACGCAAATGACCGCCATGCCAATCCCGACCATCGTCAGCAGCAACCGTGTGGCACTCTTCAGCGAACCCTTCGCCGCGACGACACGCGCAGCGAGGAAGAAGGCCAGAGTAGCTGGTAGGTACTTGATGGACACGGCGAGCGCCAAGGCACTGGAGCTCAGGTACCAGCGATTTCGTACAGCCAGTAAGATGGCTCCGAGCACCAGTGTGGTCATCAGCGCCTCGTTGTGACCACTGCCGGCCGTCTCGATCAGTATCAGCGGATTCCAGGCGTAGAGCGCCAGGGCTCGAACGCCGCTGCCTCCCAAATGCTTGGCCAGCACATAGATTAGCAGGCAATTCATCGCGCTAAACAGCGCTGCCGACATCTTGAACGCGAGTACGTTGGCCATAGCGCTGGCGGGTGCCAGGAGCGTGATCAGCGTGGAAACGAGAACCCAGACTGGGCCGTACCTGCTAGTCTCATTACCCCATCGGAGGTAAGGGGTAACGATATCCGCACCGACAGCGAAGCCGGCAGTCGTGTACGGGTTCACACCATATACGCTGACCATTCGTCCGTAGATCGTGTAGGTGAAGGCATCGGAGGCGAGAACGGATGGCAGTGCCGCTGCAAGCGTCACGGAGAAGACGGCGTGGCCGATGACGAGGGCAACCAGGAATCCTCGGGGCGCGGAGCCAGCCAGATGCTTCGGCACAAGTAGGTATGCCCAGCCGTATGCAACCCAGAGCCCGGCAATTACGCTGAGCGCCCACCAGCTGAACTGCCCAGGGGAGAATTCAAGGATCGGATATGGCCACAGCGAGCGAGACAACTCCGAGGCGCGAAGGCTAATGCCATAGATGAAGCTATGGCCGCTGGGGAAGTTCGTGTACAGGACTATGAAAGCCAACAGCAGGCCCTCCATAGCCAAGCCACATGCCGATAGACCCACCAATCGCACCCTGGTACTACCCGTTCCGAAAAAGCGCCCTGGGGCCCATGACGCTACTTTCGCCATCTCCTACTCCGGTCACGGCCTACCGAGAACAGCGACTGCGCAGCCCGCCCGCCTAGGGCGAGTAGTTGACGAAGAGAAGCGTGTTGTCGTCCTCATACTCAAGCCGCCAATCGGATGATTGCCGGATTTGTCTGAGAAGCGGCTTCATTGGGTCATAGTTCTTCGCAATCATCACGTGGCGTATTGTGTACTTCCGCAGCCGGTCCTGCCAACCGTCGGCGTCGCAGATGGCGAGGTAATCGTCCATGACCTCTGGGACGTAGTGATTGTAGCGGCCGTCGACGAACACTTTCAGTTTGCCGTAGGCTCCCCAGATCATGTAACCGCCGTAGCTATATGGGTGGAAGAAGCGCTCGCCAGCGTAGTGGCTAGCGGCGTAAGCTATGCCTTGAACAGGGGTTGCCTTGTCGTACAGGAGTCGTTGGTCCGCCGGCATGGGCACGGCCCAGCGCCACCACGGTAGGCTGATAATGGGAAGTAGTAACAGGACTGCAGCAAAAGTCCAGTTCAGCCACCGGGTTTCGCCTGCAGAGTCCGATTTGGGCCAGAGAGTTGCTAGACTCTGTGCTTGTGCTGCCATCAGTGGTGCAGCCACGATACCGAACCAAACCAGATTGCGTGCCGACTGTATCGCTAACCCAGCATACACCAGAAACAGCGCCATCTCGGTCAAAGTGGGTCGACGGGGAGCGAGGCTAAGCAGGGCAACACCGACCAGTAGGAACGCAAAGAAGGCCGTGCCCCACTCTGAGTCCGTAGTAGGCGGACGCCACTCACTAATTCGGGCGCGAGCCGTGGCGTCGAAAGCATAGAAGCTCAGGTAGCGATAGAGGTCAACCCCCCAAGGATTAATTGCCATGGCGATAGGGAGGCTCGCGGTTGCCGCTCCCATCGCCCACAACCCACGTTTCGGCAGAGTCGGGCCGAGTCTTCCGGCCATGCGAGCTTGGAAGGCCTCGGCAACGACAGTGCCTGCCAGCAGTGCCCCGCCTACTATCAGGGTGCCGTTGGTGTTGGCCCAAAGTATTGCGACAGGGAAAATCAGCCATAAGGGCGCTCTGCGGCCGACCCGGATTCGGACTAGCCAGTAGTACCACAACGCGAACATGGCGTAGCCCAAGAGCTGCGGCCGCAAGTCCCCGTTTCTGAGCACGCAGACGTACGTAGCGATTACGGGGAATGCGGCACCGGCTAGCCGCCCGACGCCGAGGAGTCGCGCGGTCTTGTACATAAGCCAAGCCACCAGCGAGAGGGCAATGGCTTTGCCGACAAGCACCATCTCTATTCCGCCAAGGGAGTAGCAGAAGAAGATGTAAAGATCGCCAAGCCACTGAATGGTGGGTGCGAACACGCCTGGCGTGGTGAAGGAGAAATCGTCCACCGTCCCCAGCCACCGCTCCGTCCAGATCCTCTGTCCGAAGCGCAGATGCCACCAGAAGTCGCTCAAGGGGATCGAGCTGAGTGCGCTACCGGTGAACGCCATGATCGGTGGCAGAAGTGGCCACAGGTCGGATAGGCGCAGCTCCCGTCTTCCCAGGGCCAGCGCCGGTCTTGCCGTCGTCTGCAACTAAGTACACCTCGCAGCTACCATAGGCTAGCCGATTTGGCGCCGACAGACTTGCTGATCCGTGGAGGTTGCACCCAAACCCGACAAGGCGCCAGGTCCCGTGCGAGAACAAGGTCGAGGGGCAGGCAACCTGCTCTTGAGACTGAAAGACCAGACGTCCCGTAAGGACCTCTCTTTGCAACCCCCGGTCGCCTGCCGGACGTTTGCCATATTACCCCTGACCCTGCCCTTCGTCAACGACCCAATGGGTTCGGATAAGGGCCTATAGCGCTGGCATGCCGCAGCCGCCTCGGCTGCCCAAAGAGTTGGGGGGTTGTCATGACGGCGAGGCTAAGCCAGGCCCTCCTGGGGCGAGGACCGAAAGGGATAGGGCGAGTTACAAAAAACTAACCTGCTAGGGTATTGCCAACTGGGCCAATGGGGGGTATATTGCTTAACGAAGCCTAAACGAAAGCGGCCGGTCCGCTACACGAACTCTGAACGAGCGGCCGGAAGGGGGGTGATAGGGCAGACGCTAGGGAGCGCGGCGGGTCCCCGGCCTGGCGCCGGCAGGTCCCGCCCGGGGCCAGTTGACATGATAGGCGGCCGGTAGTAGTATCGAAACTATGGAGTTGGGGCAAGCGCCCCCCGAGCCGCCTCCAGAGAGGCCAGTTGTGGCCTCGCCTGTCGCGCCTCGCGCCCCCCTGGGCGTCGCGTCGAAACCTACGCCTTCGCTAGGGAGTTGGCCCGGCTGCCGTGCCGCGGCGGCCGCCGGGCGGATTGGGCGGCCGCGGCGTCGGCCATCGATCCGGCGGTGGCCGGGGAGCCCGGGCAGCCCCGCCCCTGTGGCGGCGCCCGGCCGCGGTAGACGCGAACCCTCCTCGGCCCGAGTCACTTTCAGGCGGGCGGTCGCCAGAGGGCGGCCGCGGAGGGGGAGCGCGATGCTGCGGAAGTTCCTGGGCGACGAGTCCGGCGCCACCATGGTCGAGTACGCCATCATGGTGTCTCTGATCGCGGGCGTTTGCATCGCCATCGTCTTCACGGTGGGCCAGCAGACGAACAATCTATTCAATCAGCTACACTTCTAGCCCTGCCCTCAGCGGGCAGAAACAAAACGAGGGAGGAAGACACAGTGTTCCAGAGGTTCTTCGGCGAAGAGTCCGGCGCCACGATGGTGGAGTACGGCGTCATGGTCGCCCTGATCGCGGCCGTCTGCGTCGCTATCATCAGCGTGCTGGGCCAGCAGGTGAACAACGCGTTCAACACGGTTAGCAACAAGATCTAGTCGGGTGTGTCCGCTCGCGCTAGTGTCAGCGCGAGCGGGCGGCCTCCCGACTTGTAGGCTGGCGACGCCGCTTGGATGGCGGGACGCGACTTGAAGTCTAACCTTGTAGGCAGCGGCGCGGTGATGACAGACAGCGTTCTCCATGTGGATGTGCTTGTTCCGTCTGCGATGATTGCCGTGATCGTTCTGGCGGGTGCCTACACAGATACCCGCTGGCGCCGCCTACCCAACTGGCTGACGCTGGGCGGGGCGCTGGCGGGGCTGCTGTTGCAGGCGGCCCTACGCGGCCTGCCGGGGGCGCTCGACGGCGCCACCGGCTGGCTGCTGGGCTGCGCGCTACTGTTCCTGCCCTTCGCGCTCGGCGGTATGGGCGCGGGGGACGTGAAACTGCTCGGGGCCGTGGGCGCGGCCCGCGGCCCGGGCTTCGTCCTTATCGCTTTCGTCTGCACGGCGCTGCTCGGCGGCGCCATTTCGCTTGTTATGATGGCGCGGGCCGGCACGTTGTTGCCGGCCCTGCGCAACCTGGGCGGGGCCCTGCGCTGGGCGGGCGTCTCGCTCGTTCGTTACCGGATGGTGCCGCAGTTTTCCTTCCCCCCGCGACCTAGACAATCTGATGGCGCGGGGACGCAGCCGTCGCCGCGGGCGGCGGGGGGAGGCGGGCCGGTTGCCGGCCAGACGCCGCTCGTGCCCTACGGAGTGGCCATCGCCGCCGGCACGTTGCTGGCCCTGGGTTTGGGATATTGATCGATCGCGGGGGACAAACCGGACCGCGACGGCAAACTGGTTCGTAGTGAGCGCTTTAGCGCTTTACGGACCCGGGCGGGGCGGACTGAAGTCCGCACTACGAACGGCGAGGGAGCCACGTTTGTAGTGAGGGCTCACTTGCCCCCGCGGCTAGGGGGTCAGCCCTTTCCGGCCCCGGGCGGGACGGGCGGGCGGGGCATGCCCCGCCCCTACGCAACTGAGCCCGGGGCTTGAGCCCCGGGCGGCGGGAATAGGATCAACTGGGAGGGTGTGGTGATGGCGCGTAGCAGAGGGGTGCTGTATCTCAGTCTGGCGCTGATTCTCGCCCTGGCCACGGCCGGGCTCGCCTGGAACTACATGCAGCAGTTGCAGCGCCAGGCCCAGGCCGACGCTGCCAAGTCCGCCGCCGCGGTCAGCCAGGCGCAAGCCGACTACGTGCCGGTGGTGGTGGCCAAGGTCAACATCCCCTACCGCACGCCCATCAAGGCCACGATGCTCGAGGTCAAGCAGCTGCCGGCCACGGCCCGCCACGGCCAGGCCATCCAGGACGTCGCCGAGGCCATCGGCAAGATCACCAAGGTGCCGATCAGCGCCGGCGAGCAGATCCTCACCAGCAAGTTCTCTACCGACCGCTCCGAGACGGGCCTCACCTTCATCATCCCCAACGGCAAGCGCGCCGTGGCCATCTCCGTCAGCGAGGTCATCACCTCCGGCGGCCTGATCCAGCCCGGCGACCTGGTGGACGTGATGGCGGTGTTCGACGCCAAGACCTACGGCAAGGACATGTCCACCTTCATCCTCCAGGGGGTGGAGGTGCTGGCGGTGGGCCAGTTGCTGCCCGGCGAGAACGTGCCCCAGGCGTCCACCACCGAGCAGCTGGGTCGCGCCGCCTCCGGGGCCGCCGCGCCGCTGCCCGGCCAGGTCGCGCCCACGCCCACGCCGCCGCCTGCCCAGGAGCCCAAGGCCCAGCCCGGCGCCCGCTCCGTCACCCTGGCGGTGACGCCCGAGGAGTCGCAGCGCCTGGTGCTGGCCGAGACGCTGGGCAAGCTGCGCCTGGTGCTGCGGCCCATGACCGACAACGAGACGGTGACCCTGCCCGAGGCCACGCTGGGCACGATCCGCAGCCCGCTGACCCCGGACGCGGCGGTGATCACGGCCGTCAGCATCTCGCCCACCAACGCCCGCGCCGGCGACACGCTCAAGGTGCAAATCACGATTAAGAACGTTGCCAACGTCGTCCTGCCTACCCAGGGACCGAATCCTGAGTATACTTACGTGCAAGGGCAGACGTTCTTCTCGCAGAACTTCCCGGCCCAGGACGGCAAGTACCGCGTGGCCATCGGCTACGAGGGCTCGTCCGCGGCGCCGCTGCCCTATCGCTGGGGCTTCGGGGCGGACCTGCCGCCGGGGGCGAGCACGACGGTGACGGGGTACATCAAGCTGACGAACGATGTCAAGCCGAGCAACTTCTGGGCGGCGCTGATCAAAGAGCCGGCGACGGTGCTGCAAAACAACGTGGGCACCACGCTGGTGACGGTGGCGGCGACTAACGTGGCCATCATCTCCGTGGACATGGCCAACGTGCGCAGCGGGCCCACGATCGACTCCAGCGTCATCGCCCAGGTTCCCTACGGCACCGAGCTGCCGATCCTCGGCCAGAGCGCCGATTGGTACAAGATCAAACTGGCGGACGGCCGCGAGGGCTACGTCGCGGCCGGCTGGATCGTAGGTGCCACTAGAGGTGGGTAGACTATGGGCGACGAGCACTCAGTAATCATCATCGAGGAGCCGGAGCGGCGGGCCGAGCTGCGCAAGCTGGTGGCGACGGCGCAGCTGACCATTCTGGACGAGGCCGGCTACGGCAGCGAGGCGGCCGACCTGGCCAGGGAGCACCACCCCGACGTGGCGATCCTCTCTTTGGAGGAGCCGGTGGCCCGCCCCTTGCGCACGCTGGAGGCGCTGACCCTGCTGCTGCCCAAGCTGCCCATCGTCGTCGTCTCCTCCCTGGGCGACCGCGAGCACCTGCGCAAGGCCATGCAGGCGGGGGCGCGCGACTTCCTGGCCAAGCCGCTGCGCGCCGCGGACCTGCAGGCGGCCGTGAAGGGGCTGCTGGAGACCGACGGCCGGCGCCGGGTGGCGCTGGAGGCGGGGGGCAAGTCGCTGGCCCAGGGCGAGGTCATCACCGTCTACAGCGTCAAGGGCGGCATCGGCAAGACCACCGTGGCCGTGAACCTGGCCGCGGCGCTGGCCCGCCAGACCAAGCAGCGGGTGGGCGTGCTCGACCTCGACCTGCAGCTGGGCGACACGGCGGTGCTGCTGAACTTCCTGCCGGAGTACACCGTCTTCGACGCCGCGAGCAACGCGGGCCGCCTCGACCCCGAGCTGCTGCAGAGCTACATGCGCCATGACCAGAGCGGCATTTACGTGCTGCCGGCGCCCATGCGCCCCGAGGAGGGGGAGGAGATCGGCGCCGAGCAGGTCAAGCAGGTGCTGGACCTGATGGTCAAGTCCTTCGACTACGTGGTGGTGGACACGCCGCCGCAGATCTCCGACCCGGTGGCGGCGGCAAGGGACGCCTCGACGCTGGTGCTGCTGGTGACGACCCAGGAGGTGCTGGCGCTGCGCCGCACCAAGGTGGCGCTGCAGATGCTGCGCACCTGGGGCTACTCCGAGGACAAGGTTAAGCTGGTGCTCAACCACGCCTACAGCATGAACGGCGCCTCCGGGAAGGACATCGAGGCGGGGTTGGACTACAAGATCTACTGGCAGATCCCCAACGACACGGCCGTCGTGGCGGCGTTGAAGGTGGGTCTGCCGTTCGTCACGGCCTATCCGAACGCGAAGGCGACGAAGGCGGTGGTGGACCTGGCGCGGGCCATCGGCGGCGCGGGGAATCGGTCGCAGCCCGGCCTGGTGAACCGCCTCCTGCGGCGGTAGCCTCGTCCCGTAGCGCCGGGCCTTGTGCCCCGCGCTACGGGACAGCCGGGGGAGGGAACTCACCCCTCTCCCTCTGGGAGAGGGCAGGGGTGAGGGTCTCCTGGCCCGCTCGCCCCTGGCTTTTGCTGACCTGGTCATAATCTTAGGGAGGAGGAAAGTGATGGTGGCTCGCTGGACACGCACCGAAGGCAGCGCGCGCGCTAATCCCGCGACCTGGGTGGCGCGGGAGAGCGGCATGGTGGAGCCCGCCGAGGCCAACACCACGCAGGCGCCGCCCGACCCCTACGGCGAGGTCAAGGCCCGCATCCACGAGCGGCTCATAAAGGAGCTGGACCTACAGCGCTTCTCGACCCAGGCCGGCATGTCCGCCGAGGAGCTGCGCCACGCCGTGGAGGAGAGCGCCACGACCATGCTGGCCGCGCAGGACATCGTCCTGGCCCGCCAGGAGCGCCTGCGCCTGGTGCGCGAGATCGCCGACGAGGTGCTGGCCCTGGGCCCTCTGGAGCCGCTGCTCCAGGACCCCACCATCTCCGAGGTGATGGTCAACGGCCCCAGCCAGGTCTTCTTCGAGCGCGAGGGCATCCTCTACCTCAGCCGGGTTTCCTTCCGCGACGCTGGCCACATCATGCGCATCATCGAGAAGATCATCGCCCCCCTGGGCCGGCGCGGAAGGAAACCCGGCTGAGGTAG
>JAMCYS010000086.1 GCA_023473795.1 Chloroflexota bacterium
TAAAGGGCAAGGCCGCGGCCAACTCTCGCCGGCCAGCGGCAGACCATCCGTGGCGCCGAATGCCTATTGGGCGGGCACGATGGCCACAGCCGCGTCCGGCCCTCAGCGCGAAAACATGACGCGCACCAGCGAAGGCAGTCGAAGTAGCGCCCGGCAACCAAACGTGCTAGAATGCGACCATGGTGCAGCCAGACCGCCCCTTGCTTGCAGGCGGGGCCACTGGCACGGCTTGTGCATCGGTTAGCTGGCAGCGGCCAATTCAGGCTGCCGGGGTGTTTTGCCGCCCGACTCGGAGACAAGATGCCGAAGAAAGAGTCCATCGAGGTCGAAGGTCAGGTCCTGGAGGCCCTTCCCAATGCGATGTTCCGCGTGGCACTGCCCAACGGCCACACGGTGCTGGCGCACGTCTCGGGCAAGATGCGCATGAACTTCATTCGCATCCTGGCGGGCGACAAGGTGAAAGTAGAGCTTTCGCCGTATGACCTCAACCGCGGCCGTATAACCTACCGCCTACGGACCTAACCGCGACCCGACAACCCGCTACCGCGTCGCCCGACCCCACTGCAGTAGAGGGCTTCCAGGGGCGGTGTGAGACTCTCACCGTCCCCGCTGCAGCTTCTCCGAATCAGACCGAGTGCTGCACTAGCAGCCGGCGCATTTCACCATTCAGCTGCAACGCCGCCTCGCGGGGCCGTTGCCAGACGTTGCGTGCGAAGACGAGGCCCGTGGCGCCAGCATTCATCGCATCGCGCGCGCCGCATCGCCTCCGCGTCGGAGAGCCTTTCCCCGCCGGAAAACAACACCAGTGACTCGCCGATTGCGTTCTCCTCCTGCCAGGCGGCGATCATAGCACGCCGTTTCGCGTCGTCGCTCCTGAAAAGCGAGACGCAGCGACCCGTAGCAGGCGAGATTCAGACCATCGGTTAGCTGGAACCCGCGCCCGCGCGGCGAATAATCTCGCGCGCGGCGACGACCCCGGAAGCCGAGGCTTGCACCAAACCGCGAGTCACGCCGGCGCCATCACCCGCGGCAAACAAGTTGGAGATGTCTGTTTCCAGCTGGGGCGAGACGCGCAGGCGCACGGAGTAGAACTTGACCTCGACGCCATACAGCAGCGTGTGGCGCTCGTAGATACCTGGGGCGAGCCTGTCCATCGCCTGCAGCATCTCCAGAATATCGCTCAAGTAGCGGTAGGGCAGCACGAAACTCAGATCACCGGGCGCCGCGCTGCGCAGCGTTGGCGTCACCAAGCCGCGGTGGAGGCGCTCAGGCGTCGAGCGCCGGCCGGCGAGCAAGTCACCCAAGCGCTGCACGATAACCCCGCCCCCAAGTAAGTTGGCCAGGCGGGCAACGTAGCGGCCATAGGCGTTGGGCTCGCGGAACGGCTCGGTGAACGTAGTGGAAATCAACAGCGCGAAGTTCGTGTTGTCGGTCTTGCGCTCGGCGTAACTGTGCCCGTTAACGGTAATCACCGCGTCTTCCCCGCCGGTGTGCTCCATGGTCACCTCGCCGCCGGGACACATGCAAAAGGTGCGGATGCGGTCGTCAAAGACCCGCGTGTACAGCTCCAACTTGGATTCGTAAACGACGCTCGTTATCTTATCCAGCACCGGGGCAGGCACCTCGACCCGTACGCCGATGTCCACCGGGCTCTGCGCGATGTCCAGTCCCAGTCTCCTCGCCTCATCAAGCAGCCACTGCGAACCCTCGCGGCCCGGCGCCACCACCACGTACTCGGCAGCCAAGTCCTCTCCGGTCGATGTGCGCACCCCCACTACCCGACCATCGCGCAGCTGTAATTGCTCCGCCGCGACGCCGGTACGGATCTCCACGGTCCGGCCCAATTCCTCGCGAATCGCCTCAAGGATGTAGAACGACCGATCCGTGCCAAGGTGCTTGATCGGGGCAGGCACGAGCCGCAGGCCGGCTCGTGCCGCCTCGCGCCTCATCTCTTCGACTTCCGCACTCAGCCCATAGACGCGGTCCGTCCCCCCGTATCGCATGTAGACGTCGTCGACGTAGCGCAACAGACCCCGCAGCGACTCGGCGCCCAGAATCGTATCCAACCGCCCGCCAACGTCTGTGGACAGGGTCAACTTGCCGTCTGAGTAAGCCCCGGCGCCGCCGAAACCGGTGATCTGCCATCGGAGGCGCGGGTCGGTCGGCGTCGAGCGCTGCAGTTCGCCTGGACGCGGACGCGCCGAGAGGTCAGGACCTTTTTCCAGAAGAAGCGTCTTCAGCCCGGTATTGGCCAGCTCCAGCGCGGCGAAGATGCCCGCCGGACCGGCGCCCACTAGGATCACGTCATAACGTTCTGCCATTGCCACCCAACCGATCGTTCATATTGCCGTGGCTGCCCCAAACCACACCGTCGCCTGATCACTGTCGTGTTCACCCACGGGTACATTATGACCGCTATCAGCGCACCGAGGCAACTTGTCTTCTTGGTAGACCGCTCGCCAGCAACGAGCGACGACGCTGCCTAGCCACTGCCTTCTGCAGGCGGATTGTCGTCGCTGAAGGCGAGGGCTTCCAGAGCTTGGCTGGCCGCTTTCGCCGGCTGTAGACCTTTGGCCTCCAGCTGTTCGGCCAGACGGTAGGTCATCGTCGCTTCCCGTAGCGCGTCCTCCTCTAGATCCCCGCTGTTCGCCAACCGAAGGAACAAGTTCGGCCGGGTCCTTCGCCAGTGCGCCTTGATCTTGCCGGCCAGCCCGGCCACACTGGGCAGGAACGGATTCTCGTAGCCCCTCCTGTCTCCCACATTCCCCTCCTTATGCGCCCTCGAGATTGCCGGGCAACGCTACCGCCGAGCTCGTGACCGAGACGGAGGACGGCGTTGCGAGTCCCGCCCAGACAATTCTAACCCTGCCCCGTCTGCCTGCATAGCACTCAGTTTCCCGGCGATGGGATGGATGCTATAATGGGCCGGCAGCCGGGTGCTCCGCTCGCCAGCGGCCCAGGCCGCTGGCGCGGTACTTGCGGGCGGCTTGACCAGGGTCTGCACGGAAAAAGGGGGGCGCGATTTTGGTCAAGACCAGAGCCACAACCATCTTGGCCGTTCGCCGCAACGGGGCGCTGGCAATGGCCGGCGACGGGCAGGTCACCGTGGGCGACATGATAATGAAGCAGACGGCGCGCAAGATCCGCACCCTGCATAAGGGCCAGGTGGTAGCAGGGTTCGCGGGAGCGGTGGCGGACGCGCTGACCCTGTTCGACAAGTTCGAAGGTTACTTGGAGAAGCATCGCGGTAACCTGCGCCGCTCTGCCGTGGAGTTGGCCAAGGAATGGCGGACAGACCGCTTCCTGCGCCGTCTGGAAGCGCAACTACTGGTGGGCGATAGGGAGTCGATTCTCGTTCTTTCCGGCGACGGCGAGGTGATCGAGCCGGATGGAGACGTGGCGGCTATCGGCTCTGGAGCTGGCTACGCCATCGCGGCGGCCCGGGCGCTCATCGACCACACCGACATGACCGCCGCGTCCATCACGCGTGCGGCGCTGGGCATCGCGGCGGACCTCTGCATCTACACCAACCGCAACCAGGAGCTAGTCGAGCTGAAGCAGGACGCGACCCAAGGGCCGGCGGTTTGACTCGATGACGCGGCTTGCTTGCCGGCCCGGTTTGTTCGGTGGCAAAACGATGTGTTACACTTCTGCTGAAGTTGCCCGGGTGGCACGGACGTCGGCAAACGCGGCCGGTTGTCTCCCCGCAATGGTAGAACCCCTCGGAGGACATTGGTGGAAGAGATGACCCCGGCCCAAATCGCGGCCGAGTTGGACAAGTATATCGTGGGCCAGCCGGAGGCCAAGAAGGCGCTCGCTGTCGCCCTCCGCAACCGCTACAGGCGTCGCCGGCTGCCTGAGGAGCTACAGGAAGACATAGTCCCCAAGAACATCCTCATGATCGGTCCCACCGGGGTCGGCAAGACCGAGCTTGCTCGCCGGCTGGCGAAGATAGCCGATGCGCCCTTCATCAAGGTCGAGGCCACGAAGTTCACGGAGGTGGGCTACGTCGGGCGGGACGTCGAGTCGATCGTGCACGACCTGGTCGAAGAGGCCATCACCATGCTCAACGAACGGCGCCTGCAGGAGGTAGAGAGCAACGCCGAGCGTCTGGCCATGGAGCGGATCATAACCTACATCTGCGACCAGAAAGTGATCGGCTTTGGCGAGAAGCGCCTCGCCAAGAGCCAGCAGGCCGTGCGCACCTCCCAGCAGGTCGTTGCAGCTAAGGCGCAGGTTAGGGGAGTCGCCAAGACCGAAATCGGACGAGAAGAACCCCGCCGCAGCGGGGCGGTGGAGAGCGGGTTCTCGCCTCGGCAGCGCCGCTATGTAGCGGACATGCTGCGCGCCAATCTTCTAGAAGACGTGCAGATCGACATCGAGCTGACCCAAGACGTTGAGTTGGGCGAGCCATACTACGAGCTGCAGCCAGGCATGTCCCCCGACGAGGTAGCGGCCACTTTCAACGATTACATGCGAATGTATAACCAGACACCTCGCAAACGGTCGAGGCGAGTCACGGTACGAGAAGCACGCCGCCTGCTAACCCGGGAAGAGGCACAGAAACTGGTCGACTTCGATCAGGTGATCGACGACGCGCTAGAGCGGGCAGAGCAGTACGGCATCGTCTTTATCGATGAGATCGACAAAGTCACAGGGCCGAAAATAGAGACGGGCGCCGACGTCTCGGGGGAGGGCGTTCAGCGTGATCTCCTACCCATCGTTGAGGGATCGTCGGTGATGACCCGCTATGGCGCCGTGCGCACCGACCACATGCTTTTCATCACGGCAGGTTCGTTCCATCACAGCAAACCCAGCGACCTCATCCCTGAGCTGCAGGGCCGCTTCCCGCTGCGCGTCGAACTGCACAGCCTCGATCAGAAGGATTTCGAGCGCATTCTGGTCGAGCCGAAGAACTCTCTCGTCAAGCAATACAAGGCGCTGCTGTCCACGGAGAGCGTGGACTTGGAGTTCACTGGCGACGGGATCAGCGAGATCGCGCTGATGGCGAGGGAGATCAACGAACGGACGGAGAACATCGGCGCCCGTCGACTGCACACGGTGGTGGAGAAGATGCTAGAAGACCTCTCCTTCAACGCGCACGAGTACAAGGACCGCAAGGTGGTGATCGACGCCGCCTACGTGCGCGAACGCCTCGCCGGGCTTGTGCAGGATGAGGATCTCAGCCGCTACATTCTCTAGTGCAGCCTCAGAACAGGTCGTCGGTAATGCCCGTTGTCCACAGATGCGCGGATCACCGTCCCTGATGGGCGGCTGCCAACGTCCCTCGGTCCGACGATCCCCGAAGAGGTCATCTGTTCGTGCACTAGGTTGCCGTAACGACTGGCCTGTGCTATACTTCGCTGCGGGCAGGCGGCGTCAACCCCACAGATAATAGCAGTACGCTCATCGCAGGCGGCACCCAGGGTGCCGCCTCATTGAGAACGCCGTCTGGCGCGATCACCATCACGCACGCCTTCGGACCGCGTGGGACCTGCCGGCAACACAGAATGCCGGCCCCCAGCCGGGAGGAGGGAGGCGGAGGAACAAACGAAAGGAAGGATTGTCTTTGGCTAACGTGGTCTCCATGAAATTGCTCCTCGAAGCTGGCGTTCACTTTGGACACCAGACGCGCCGCTGGGACCCGCGCATGCGGCCCTTCATCTTCACGGAGCGCAACGGCATCCACATCATCGACCTCCAGCAGACCGTCACCAAGCTCAACGACGCCTACGGGTTCGTCCGTGACACCGTCGCCAAGGGCGGCAGCGTGCTCTTTGTCGGTACGAAGAAGCAGGCTCAGGAGGCCATCGAGGGAGAAGCCAAGCGGGCGGCTCAGTTCTACGTCAACCAGCGCTGGCTGGGTGGAATGCTGACCAACTTCTCGACCATCCAGACTCGCCAGAAGCGGCTGAAGGAGCTCGAGGCCCGTAAAGAGACGGGTGAGTTCGCGCGTCTGGCGAAGAAAGAGGCAGCGCGCCTCAACGACGAGCTCGATCGTCTCACTCGGCTGCTGGGTGGCATTCACGACATGAACCAGCTGCCGAGCGCGATCTACATCGTGGATCCGCACAAAGAGAAGATAGCCGTCGCCGAAGCGCAGCGGCTTGGCGTACCGATAATCTCGCTTTGCGATACCAACTGTAATCCCAACGATGCTACCTACCCGATCCCGGCCAACGACGACGCCATCCGCGCCGTGAAGCTGCTGACGGGAAAGCTCGCCGATGCGGCAATCGAAGGCCAGCAGCTGCGGGAGAAGGAGGCCGAGGCGGCAGAGACGGAGAAGGCAGCCACGGCTGAGTTCACCGAAGCGGACTTCACGCGGGAGCGCGCTGAGGTTGACCGGCAGGCTGCCGAGGGTGAGACCCAGCAGGCCCCGGCCGAGCAGGCGCAGCCGGTTGCCGCCGAGACAGCCGAGACTGCCCCTGAGGCAACGGCCGACGCGACAGTAATCGCCCCTGAGGCAGGCGGCGTGCCCCAGACCGAGCCCAGCGAACCGGCAAGCGAGGAGCCAGCAGCCGACGCCAGCCAGCAGGCCGAGGAACCCGTCAGCTAATACCGGCAGCAGCCGGGCATTCGTTCTTGGCCGAACGGCGAGCCGGCCCAGCGCCAATCGCTGGCGCTCCTCTGCAGTTGGGGCGGTTCGTCTGTCGGCCTTCCGTGTGTAATGCAGGTAGTAATTAGGAGGACCACTCCCTTGGAAGTCACCGCAGCCGCAGTCAAGGAATTGCGCGAGAAGACCGGCGCTGGCGTCATGGAGTGCAAGCGCGCCCTGGTCGAGTCGGAAGGCAATGTGCCCCAGGCACTAGAGATTCTCAAGCAGCAAGGGCTGGCGACGGCGGAAAAGAAGTCGGCCCGGGTCGCCAGTCAGGGCTTGGTGGAGACGTACCTGCACGGCGGCGGTCGGATCGGCGTGCTCGTCGAGATCAACTGCGAGACCGACTTCGTCGCCCGGACCGAGGAATTCAAGGCGCTCGCGCACGACATCGCTATGCAGATCGCCGCTCAGGCGCCGCTCGTCGTCAGCGAGGACGATATGCCCGCCGACACGGAACTCACGCCCGAGCAAGCGGTACTGTTGAAGCAGCCCTTTATCAAGAACCCTAGTCTTACGGTCGGCCAACTGATTACCGAGGCCATCGCCAAGATCGGAGAGAACATCAGAGTTCGCCGTTTCGCGCGCTTCGAACTCGGTCGCTGAGCCCGTCATAGTTCGTCGGAGGATGTGATGCCAGACTCTCCATACAAGCGGGTGGTACTCAAGCTTAGCGGCGAGGCCCTGATGGGCGACAAAGAGTACGGCATCGACAACTCTACCCTGGCCAGTATCGCCCGCCAGGTCAAGGCCGTGACGGTCGACCGCGGCATCGAGATGGGCATCGTCGTCGGTGGCGGCAACATCTGGCGGGGTGGCGAGGCAGCCAAGAACGGCATGGACCGGGCACAGGCCGACTACGCCGGAATGTTGGCCACTGTCATCAACGCCCTCGCGTTGCAGGACTCCCTGGAGCGCGAGGGCGTTGTCACGCGCGTACAGACCGCCATCGCCATCTACGCCGTGGCAGAGGCCTACATCCGCCGGCGCGCGATGCGCCATCTGGAGAAGGGGCGGGTGGTCATTTTCGGCGCGGGCACCGGCAACCCCTATTTCACCACGGACACCGCCGCCGCCTTGCGCGCCATAGAGATCGATGCCGAGGTCATTTTGATGGCCAAGAACGGCGTAGATGGCGTTTACGACCGCGACCCCCGACAACACCCCGATGCCAGGATGTTCAAACGCCTGTCCTACATCGATGCCTTGAATCTCGGCCTTAAAGCCATGGACAGCACCGCACTCTCCCTGTGCATGGACAACCAGCTGCCGATTGTCGTATTCAACGTCAGCGGCGACAATAACATCGTCCGGGCGGCGAGCGGCGAAGACATCGGCACCATTATCAAGTGACGAGCGGGAGGCTAGCAGACGCCATGACCGAGGATCCAATTCAAGCCACCGCCAGCGAAACCGAGAGCAAGATGCGCAAGGCCATCGACGCCTTGCGCCGCGACTTGGTGACGATTCGAACGGGCCGGGCCAGTCCGGCTTTGGTCGAGCGCATCACCGTCGAGTACTATGGCGTGCCCACCCCACTGAGTCAGGTGGCAAGCATCGCCGCCCCCGAGGCAAGGCTGCTGGTCATCCAGCCCTGGGATAAGAACGTCCTGTCGCTGGTCGAGAAGGCCATCCTCAAGTCCGAACTTGGCATCACCCCCAACAACGACGGCCGGGTCATTCGCCTCGCCATCCCGCAACTGAGCGAAGAGAGGCGCAAGGACCTGGTTAAGGTCGTCCACCGCAAGGTGGAAGAGACGAGGGTGGCGCTGCGCAATCTGCGCCGTGACGGCGTGGAGGAGCTCAAGGAGTTCGAGAAAGAGAAGATGATCACCGAGGACGATTTGAAAGATGGCCAGGAGGGCTTGCAGAAACTGACCGACCACTACATCCAGGACGCAGAGCGCGTAGGCCAGGCCAAAGAGCACGAGATACTAGAGGTCTAGACGGGCAGCGTGTTGTTCAGGGGCAAGGGGAATCGGGCGGGAGAGGGCCAGGCGGAAAGCCAACGGGCACCGCGGCACATTGCCATCATAATGGATGGCAATGGCCGCTGGGCCCAGCGGCGCGGCTTGCCGCGTTTGGCGGGGCACCGGGCCGGGGTGCAGAACATCCGCCGCGTGGTAGAGGCCTGCGCCGAGTCGGGGATCGAAACCCTGACGATCTATGCCTTCTCGACCGAGAACTGGGGCCGCCCGGAGGATGAGGTCAAGGGCCTGATGAATCTTCTCGGAGAAGCTCTGGCCCGCGAAACGCAAACCCTGCACGAGAAGGGAGTGCGCTTGCGCCACCTGGGGGAGATCTCCGACCTCTCACCCGACCTGGCGCAGAGGATCCGTGATGCCCTCGCTCTGACGGCCAACAACACCACCATCACCCTCAACGTGGCCTTCAACTATGGCGGCCGGGCCGAAATCGTGCACGCCGTCCAGGGCATAGTCGCCGCGGGACTGGCGCCATCGGAAGTAGACGAGGCCAGGTTCGCCGACTATCTGTACACCGCCGGCCAGAGTGACCCGGACCTAGTGGTGCGCACAGGGGGCGAGATGCGCCTCTCCAACTTCTTGATTTGGCAGAGCGCATACGCCGAGTACTACTCCACCGAGGTATTCTGGCCGGACTTTGACCAAGAAGAGCTACGCAAGGCCATCGCCGCCTACAACCAGCGGCAACGCCGTTTTGGCAAATTGTAGAATCCGCCGGTGATTACACCTATAAACAAGGCGGTCAAGGTGGAGAGCCGCGGCCAGGCGCTCGTTAATCGCGTGCTTAGCGCTACGCTGTTGATTCCCTTGATCGCCTTCGTCGTCTACATAGGCGGTTGGCCCCTTCTCGTCTTGGGCCTGCTCGTGGGTGGGCTGGCAGCGCACGAGTTCTCGAACCTAGTGCGCCGGGCTGGTCACGAGCCGCTCTACTGGTTTACCCTGCTGGCAGTCCTACTGATGCTACTGGATGGCCAGATGGCGACGACAGGTATGCGCCTAGCCGATGGCACCACCCTCGCCCGCCCGGCGCTCTCACTGGTGATTCTGGCATCTCTCACTTGGCAACTGGTGCGCCACATCGAGGCTCGCGAAGCGCTTACTTCCTGGGCCTTTCTCTTCGCCGGCACCATGTACATCGGCTGGTTGCTGCGCTACCTTCTATTGCTGCGGGGCCTGGACGCGGCACTGCCGGACGTAGCGCTGCCGGCAGGGCTGGCCGTTTCGCGGGGAGTACTCTGGCTTGGCATCGTCGTGGGCGGCACCTGGGTCTGCGATACAACCGCCTTCTTCGTGGGCTCGGCTTTCGGTCGCCACAAGCTCATGCCGCGGATTAGCCCCAGCAAGAGTTGGGAGGGAACCATCGGCGGCGTCGCCGCCACCTGTCTATGGGGCGCCGCCGCCGGCCAGCTGATGAGTATTGGCGTCCTTGCCGGGGCAGGGCTGGGCATCTCACTCGGCGTCGCCGCCGTGCTGGGTGACCTGGGCGAGTCTCTAATCAAACGCGGCGCGGCTGCCAAAGACTCGAGCCGCCTGATCCCGGGACACGGGGGGCTGCTGGACCGGCTGGACAGTATGCTCTTCGCGGGCGTGGTCGGATACTACTACTTGCTGCTACTGGGCTTTGCCCACTAGCCCATAGGGGCAGGATGCCAACGAAGATCGTTCTCCTCGGCTCCACAGGTTCAATAGGGACCCAGACGCTGCAGGTCGTTGAGGCGCTGCAAGACCGCTTCCACGTCGTCGGCCTGGCTGCCGGCCGCAACCTTGGCTTGTTGGCGCAGCAAGCGAGCCACTTTCGGCCGAGGCTGCTTGGGGCGGACGTCGATGGCGACACGCTGGCGGCGCACTTGGACCTCCGCGCGCTGGCCGCCGAGCGGGCCAGCCTAGAGGAAATGGCGACCATGCCGGAGGCGGATCTCGTGGTCGTGGCTACCACGGGAAAGGCCGGCCTGGCTCCGAGCCTGGCGGCCTTGCGCGCGGGCAAGGTTCTCTGCCTGGCCAACAAGGAGGTACTCGTGATGGCAGGCAGCCTGGTGCAGGCACTGGCCTCCCAACACGGTGCCGCCGTGCGGCCCATCGACAGCGAGCACAGCGCCCTCTGGCAGTGCTTGGTCGGGGAAACCGGTCCAAGTAGCGTTGGGCCGGCAGACAATCTGGTGGGGTTGGGGGAAGCCCACGCCGCCATCGGCCGGCTGGTGCTTACTGCCTCCGGCGGCGCCTTCCGCGATCTAAGCCACGAACAGTTGCACACCGCTACCGCCGCCGACGCCCTGCGCCACCCGACCTGGTCAATGGGACAGAGAGTCACCATCGACTCGGCCACCTTGATCAACAAGGGACTGGAAGTCATCGAAGCCCATTGGCTATTCGGCGTGCCCTTCAACGCCATCGACGTAGTGATCCATCGGGAGAGTGTGGTACACTCACTAGTCGAGTTCGTGGATGGCTCGGTGAAGGCCCAGCTGGGCGTGCCCGACATGAGGCTGCCAATCCAGTACGCCCTCACCTATCCGCGGCGAGTGCCCGGTGGCCTGCCGCGGCTGGATCTTTCACGCCTTAGCCGGCTGACGTTCTCCCAGGTGGATCACGATCGGTTTCCCGCGTTGCGTCTGGCAATTGAGGCCGGGCAGCGTGGTGGCACGTATCCGGCCGTCTTGGCCGCCGGCGACGAAACGGCCGTGGAACTTTATCTGGCCAACCGGATCGGCTTCCCGGACATCGCCAGATTGATCGACCGAACGCTGCAGGCTCACCACGCCACGGCAAGGCCGGATCTGGAGACTATCCTGGCCGCCGACGTCTGGGCGCGTCGCCATTGCCTGGAGGCGGCGGGGGTCTAGCGGGGCACGTATCCTGCCGGTAGGAAAGCGGGCAATCGCCCGACCCGAGATATCGGACATAGGTTGCGACACATGTTTCTCAATATCGTGGCTTTTCTCCTTATCTTCGGCGTGCTGGTGTTCGTGCACGAGCTGGGCCACTTCGTAACCGCCAAACTGGCGGGGGTGAAGGTGGAGGAGTTCGGCTTCGGCTTCCCTCCCCGGCTCTTGGCAGTTCGCCGGGGAGAGACCGAGTATTCCATTAACGCCATACCCATTGGCGGTTTCGTGCGCATGCTGGGCGAGGATAACCCGCAAGAGCCCCGCAGCTTCGCCAGCGCCCCCAAGCGTTGGCGCACCACCATTCTCCTGGCCGGGGCCGGCATGAACGTCGTAATGGCGGTTCTGTTGTTCGCCGGCGGCTACATGGCCGGCTGGCCGACAGCTTCCGACTTTGAAGTCCAGGTGCGCGCAGTGCTGGCCGGCTCGCCAGCGGCCCAGGCAGGGCTGCAATCGGGCGATGTCATCGTGGCGATGAATGGGCAGAGCATCGGCGACACCGATCAACTGCGGGCAGTGACGCAACAGCGCCTCGGACAAGAGACGACGCTGCTGATCCGTCGGGGCAACCAGGAGGAGACCCTCAAGGTAACGCCTTACACCACCTTCACTCCCGACCGCGGGGCTCTGGGCGTGACCATCAGCAACCAACCACTCAAAGTTGAACCGGTGTACTACCCGCTGGGACCCGCCCTCTCCGAGGGAGCGCAACGGGTCGGCGACACGATCCGCTTCACCGTGACCCTGCCCTCGCTTCTGGCTCACGGGCAGGTGCCAACCGAGGCGGCGCGACCGGTGGGCCCGGTCGGCATCTGGGACGTGACCAGCCAGGCAGCGCATGAAACCGCTACCACGGGTTGGTGGTTCCCCCTGTTCTACGTTGCCGCTTCGCTGAGCGTCGGACTGGCGATCGCCAACGTGCTGCCGATCCCGGGCTTGGACGGCGGGCGCTTGCTGTTCGTGATCATCGAAGCCGTCCGCGGCCGGCGAATCAGCCCCGAGCGGGAGGGGGCGATCCACATGGTGGGCATCGCCGTCTTGCTGACGCTGTCGGTGCTGATCGCTTACTACGACCTCACGGCGCCCTTGCCGGGCATCGACTGGGGATTCAAGTAACCGGTTGACATTGCCAACACGCAGGCCAAGTAAACAGCTACACCTGGGGCGCGTGGCCGTCGGCGGCGACGCGCCCGTCGTCGTGCAGTCCATGACGAACACCGACACCAGGGATGCACGCGCCACGCTGCGCCAAGTCGCCGAACTGGCGGCGGCAGGCTGCGAGGTCGTGCGTTGCGCCGTGCCCGACGGCGAGGCGGCGGCGACCCTAGGCGAGATCGTGCGTCACTCGCCGCTGCCGGTGGTGGCGGATATTCATTTCGACCACCGGCTGGCCCTGGCGGCCCTGCAAGCGGGCGTGCACGGACTCCGCTTGAACCCCGGCAACATCCGCAAGCCCGAGCACGTGCGCGCCGTGGTCCTGGCTGCTCGAGAACGCGGCGTGCCGATTCGCATCGGCGTCAATGCCGGTTCGCTGCCCCCGGGAGCGGAGCGGGGCGGGCCGGAGGAAACGGCTGCCGCGATGGTCGCCGCCTGTCTTGAGCAGGTGCGGCTGCTGGAGAGCCTCGACTTCGACCTGATCAAGATCTCGCTCAAGGCATCGGACGTGCCGACGACCGTGGCCGCTTACCGGCTGATGGCGGACCAGGTGCCTTATCCGTTCCACCTGGGCATAACGGAAGCAGGTACGCCTCGAACCGGGGCGATTCGCTCGGCGGTAGGCCTGGGCACGCTGCTCTACCTGGGCCTGGGCGATACGGTTAGAGTGTCCCTCACCGGCGACCCTTGCGAAGAGATAGCGGTCGCCTACGAGATTCTGAAGTCGCTCGGCCTCCGCGAGCGCGGGCCGGTGCTCATCTCCTGCCCCACCTGCGGGCGCACCGAGATCGACCTGGTCGGCCTGGCCAACGCGGTCGAGGCCTACCTGGCCAAGGTGCCGGAGCCGATCAAGGTCGCGGTCATGGGCTGCGTGGTCAACGGCCCGGGTGAAGCCAGGGAAGCCGACGTCGGCGTGGCCGGCGGCAAGGGCAAAGGGGCGATCTTCCGCCGCGGCGTGATCGTGCGCACAGTCAATGAAGAAGAGATACTGCCGGCCCTACTCGCCGAGATCGAAGCCGTTCTGGGCGAGCGGGCGCAAGGGAATAGGTAGGGCGTTCCTCGGCTTTTCGGCCGGGGGCTAGAGGAGGTTACTGTCGTGCGGATGTCTCACTTGCTCGGTCGCACTCTGCGCCAGGCGCCGGCCGAGGCCGAGACGGCGAGCCACAAGTTGCTGCTACGTGCCGGCCTGGTGCGCCAGCTGGCCGCGGGAATCTACAGCTATCTGCCGCTTGGCTACCGAGTGGTGCGCAAGATAGAGCGAATCATGCAAGAGGAGATGGACGCCATCGGCGGCCAGCAGGTCGAGTTGCCGGTGCTGCACCCGGCCGAGCTCTGGAAGGAAACCGGACGCTGGTTCGACGTCGGCCAGGAGATGGTGCGCCTCAAGGACAGGGCCGACCGCGATTTCGTTCTGGGCATGACGCACGAGGAAGTGATCACGGATCTGGCTCGCCGGGAAGTGCGCTCCTATCGCCAGCTGCCCTTCATGGCCTATCAGATCCAGACGAAGGTCCGCGACGAGCCCCGCCCCCGCGGCGGGCTGGTACGCTTGCGGGAGTTCCTGATGAAGGACGGTTACAGCTTCCACGCCGACCCGCAGGACCTTGACGCCTATTACCCCCTCATGTATCAGGCCTATCTGAATATCTTCAGCCGCAGCGGGCTCAAGGTCGTGCCAGTGGAGGCTGACCCTGGCATGATGGGCGGCACGGGCTCTCACGAGTTCGTGATGCTGTCGCCAACGGGCGAGGATACCTTCATGCTCTGCCAGGGCTGTGGCTATGCCGCCAACCTGGAGAGAGCGGAGTTCGTCAAGCCGGCCCCGGTTCTGCCGCCTAGCGACGAGCCGGCCGAGCTCGTTGCGACCCCCGGGGCGAAGACCATCGACGACTTGGTGAACCTCTTCGGCTTGCCGGCGGGGGCCATGCTTAAGACCGTCGTCTACGCCGAGGGAGAGCGCCTGGTAGCGGCAGTGATTCGCGGCGATCTGGCCGTCAACGAGGCCAAACTGGCGCGTGCCCTGCACACGGCGCACTTCCACCTGGCCACCGACGAGGAGTTGCGCGCGCACGGCGTTTACCCGGGCTACGTTTCGCCTGTCGGCCTTGAGGGAGTGCATATTCTCGTCGACGATTCCATCCGTGAGGACACAGAGTACATTGCCGGTGCCAACCGGCCGGACGCCCACCTGCGCCACACGCGCCTGGGAAGGGACTTTCAGGCCGATGAGGTGGCCGACATCGCCGCCGCCCGCGAGGGCGACCCTTGCCCGCGTTGCGGGGGCACGCTGCACGCCGAACGCGGCATCGAGGCCGGGCACACGTTCAAACTGGGCACCAAGTACTCCGCGGCTATGGGCGCCACGTACCTGGGCGCCGACGGCCAGGAGCGGCCGATCATCATGGGTTGCTACGGCATCGGGGTGGATCGCCTGATCGCCTCCGTCGTGGAGCAGAGCCACGACGAGCGGGGCATCATGTGGCCCAAGTCAATCGCGCCTTTCCAGGTCCAACTCGTCGCGCTGGGGATGGACGACGCCGCCCTCGCCGCCTACGCGGAGAACGTCTATCAGGAGCTGAGCGCGGCCGGTTACGAAGTACTGTTCGACGACCGCGACGATACGCCGGGCGTCAAGTTCAACGACGCCGACCTCATAGGCACGCCGCTGCGCCTTACCGTCAGCCAGAGAACGATGAGTGCAGCACAGGTCGAGCTGAAGCCGCGCACGGCCAAGCAGTTCAGCCTAGTGCCACGTGGCGAGCTGGTGCAGCGCGTGGCCGAAGCGCTGGCCGCGGCCCCCTAACAAGGCGCGCCGGACGTGGAGCGACTTGACGACGTCACGTTGGAGAGAAAGCGCCAGTACGTGCTCCGCATCTACGAGCTACTGCTCGAGACGTACGGGCCACCCTCCCGGCGAAGCCAGGCCGATCCGGTGGGCGAGCTGGTAGGCGTCATCCTCTCCCAGCACACGTCGGACGTGAATACCGACCGCGCTTTCGCCAATCTGCTGGCTACCTTCGGCAGTATGGAGGCGGTGCGCGACGCTTCTCAGGAAGCGATCGCCGCTGCCATCAAGTCGGCCGGCCTCTCCAACGTCAAGGCGCCCCGCATCAAGGCCGTGCTGCAGACGATCCAGGCTCGCTACGGCAGCCTAGACCTCAGCCGGCTGGCGAGCCTACCTCTGGAGGAGGCGAAGAGCGAGCTGCGCTCTCTGCCGGGGGTGGGGCCCAAGACGGCCGCCTGCGCGCTGCTCTTCGGGCTAGGCATGCCGGCTTTTCCCGTCGACACTCATATCCATCGTGTGACGCTGCGCCTAGGTCTTCTGCCAGCAGGTATGAGCGCCGAGCAGGCCCACGACTACCTGGAGCCGTTGGTCCCTCCCGCCCTGGTGTTCAACTTCCACGTGCTCCTCATCTGGCACGGGCGCACCATCTGCCAGGCGCAACGCCCAAAATGCCCGCGGTGCCCGCTGCTGCTCGAGTGCGTCTACGGCCGCCGAGCCCTCGGCATCACCTAGCCGGCCGCGTTGCGGCGGTCAGTCGCTTGTGCTACACTCCGGCCGTTCGTGCGGCCCCCTCGCCCCCGAGCCGCCTGAGCCACCAGCAAAGGAGCGATAGAGTCAATGGCAGAGCGTTTATGGGATGCCGAGCGCGTCAAGCCGGTGCCTTTCTCTAGCATCCGCGTCGTCATGCAGGAAGCGGAGCGCCTAGCCGCTCAAGGACGCAAGGTCTTCCACATGGAGATCGGCAGGCCCGACTTCGACACGCCCCCACACATCAAGCAGGCCGCGATCAAGGCCCTTAACGAGGGCATGGTCCACTACGGCGCCAGCCTCGGTTTGCCGCAGCTGACCGCGGCCATCGCCGACAAGCTGCGACGAGAGAACGGGGTGTCAGTCGACCCGAGCGGCGGCGTCCTGGTGGGCGCCGGGGTCAAGTACATCGTCTACTGCGTCATGCAGGCGCTGGTCAATCCCGGCGAAGAGGTGTTGCTGCCCGACCCCTGCTGGCTCGATTACTTCGCCTGCGTGCGGCTGGCGGGTGGGGTGCCCGTGGCCGTGCCCTTGCGCGAAGAGAACGGCTTCCAGCTGGACCCCGACGAGGTCGAGCGCCTGATCACGCCCAAGACCAGGATCTTGGTGGTCATCACCCCTCACAACCCGACGGGGACGGTCGCCAGCAAAGAAGTGCTGCGCCAGCTGACCGAGGTCGCCCAGCGGCGCGACATCCTGGTTCTTTCCGATGAGATCTACGAGAAAATAATCTACGACGGGGCCGTGCACCACAGCCTGGCCAGCTTCCCCGGGATGGCTGAGCGTACGATCACGGTGAACGGCTTCTCCAAGGCTTACGCGATGGACGGCTGGCGTCTCGGCTACGCGGCGGCGAGCAAGGCACTGATCCAGCCAATTCTCAAGGTCCACATGTCGGCCATGTCCTGCCCCAACACGTTCATCCAAATGGGCGCCGTGGCGGCTTACCAGGGACCCCAGGACAGCGTGGGCCGGATGGTGGCCGAGTTCGACCGCCGGCGCAAGATGATGCTCTCGGCCATGGCCGACATGCCGGGGGTCAAGGTGGCGCGGCCGGAGGGCTCTTTCTACCTCTTCCCCAACCTCAAGGCGTTCGGCATGACATCTATGGAAATGGCCGCTTACCTGATGCGCGAGGCAGGCATCGCCTCCGTGCCCGGTTCGGCCTTCGGCGAGTGGGGCGAGGGCCACGTGCGACTCGCCTACTCCGACACGTACGAGAATCTGGCCGCGGGGATGGCATCGCTGAAAGACGCGTTAGCCAAGCTGCCCCGGCAGTAGTTGCCCAGCGTTATGTGAACTGAAAAGGCGAGCAGCGGGATGCTGCTCGCCTTTGTTTACCAAAGGTTCTTCTAGGCGTACCGCTGGGCCACCTTGCGGAAGGCCCGGACCGATTCCTCAACCTGCGGCCCCGCGATGTGTCTGTGCGTCACCAGGCGGATGACGTACTTGCCCGAGGGCGCCGCCTCCACGTTGAACTCCAGCAGCCGCTCGCAGAAGTCGGCGGCAGTCGCACCCAAGGCGGCGACGTCAACGCGCACCATGTTCGTCTGCACCGTGCGCCCGTCGATGCTCAGACCCGGCACCTTCCGCAGACCATCGGCCAGGGAACGGGCGTTGTCGTGGTCCTCCGCCAGGCGGTCGACCATCTTCTCCAGAGCGACTATGCCGGGGGCGGCCATCACGCCGGCCTGGCGCATCGTGCCGCCCAGGAGCTTGCGCCAGCGCCGTGCCCGCGCGACGTAATCCTTGGAACCGATCAGCAGCGACCCGGCAGGGCAGCTCAGGCCTTTGGAAAGGCAGATTGTGACCGAGTCGGCATCCTTGGCTAGTTCCTTGGGGTCGATTCCCAGCGCCACCGAGGCGTTGAAGAAGCGCGCGCCGTCGATATGGATCGGCAGCCCGTGATGGTCGGCCACCCGCCTGATTTCCGCGATCTGGTTGGGGGTAAGGACGGTGCCGCCGGCGCGGTTGTGGGTATTTTCCAGGCAAATTAGACCTGTGCGGGGAGAATGCACGTCGTCGGGACGGATCGCCGCCTCGATGTCTACCGGCGAAGGGAAGCCAAGCTCCCCCTTAACCCGAGTAACCATGAGGCCGCCGATGGCCGCGGCGCCTCCCTGCTCGGAGGTGAAGATGTGCGCGCCTTCTTCGAGTATGATCTCCTGACCCCTCTGCGTGTGCGAAAGCACGCCCACCAGGTTGCCCATGGTGCCAGAGATCAGCAAGATGGCCGCCTCTTTGCCCAGCTTGGCAGCCGCCATCTCCTCGAGGCGAATCGTGGTCGGGTCCTCTTCTTTGTTGTCGTCGCCTAGAACAGCCCGCTGGATCGCCTCGAACATTTCAGGCGTCGGCAAAGTCACGACGTCGCTGCGCAAGTTGATCCAGCCCGGGCGTACCGAGCCCTCGGTCTTGTTCAATTCTAACCGGGAATCCATGGCGGCGGAGCCCTCCTTGGAAGTTGCCGGGGGGCGACACCGCGTCCCCGGCGCCTGGCCACCCTGCCCGGTAGCATATCCGCCCCCAGCTCGCCTTGTCAAACCTGGACCCCAGATCCCTTGCCGCGCTTCGCTCGGCTAAATTGACACTGCCAAACGAGCCAGGTTATAATTCGCCGGTCTGGCCGGTCTGGGTCTCGTCCAGGCGCACATTCGGGATTACTTCCCCCGCCACACGAGGTTCTAGTGAGAACTAACTACTGGTTGCTCGCGGCCATCGCCATCCTGGTCTTGGTGGCAGCGTGGATAGACCTTCCCGACAACCCCGGCGTTCATTTCCAGCTCGGGCCAGTCAGCGTCAATCAGGACATCAAGGTGCACGAAGGCCTCGACCTGCGCGGGGGCGTGCAGGTGACTCTGGCAGCCGACGTGCCGGCGGGTACAGTCGTTTCCTCGGACACGATGCAGGCAGCCCGGACGATCGTCGAAAACCGCATCAACGGTTTGGGCGTATCCGAGCCCCTCATTCAGCTACAGCAGGAGACGAATCGGATCCTGGTCGAGCTGCCAGGGGTTACGAATCCCGAAGAAGCTATCGCGAGCTTGAAAGGCACCGGTCTGCTGGAGTTCGTCGATACCGGTTCCACCAGCTTCCCGGACGGAGCCGTGATCACCACGTCGCTGGGCGGCCCGGCACCTGGCCAGACGGCATCCCAGACGCCGACTGCAGGCACGCCCGCGGCGACGAGCCCGGCCACGCCTGGCGCTAGCGCGGCGCCGCCGGCAACTAGCACGCCGAGCGCCACCAGCACGCCCAGCGCCACAGTCACGCCAACACCGGGCAGCACGCCGACTGCCGGCGGGACCCCCGCCGCGGGCAGCGTGGCCACGCCGGGCGCGAACGCGACTCCCCAGGTGTCGCCCACCCCGCAGGCCGGCCAGCCACAGGTCTATCAGACGATTCTGACCGGCAAGGACCTGAAGAGCGCCAGTGCCGGTGTGGACCAGTACGGCAAGCCAGAGATCAACTTCTCGCTAACGGACGAAGGCGCCAAGAAGATGGCCGAGTACTCGAGCACGCACGTTGGCAAGTACCTGACCATCACGATGGACAAGGTGGTGCTCTCTTCTCCGGTCATCCAGACGCCGATCACGCAAGGCGACGGCCGCATCACGGGCACTTTCACCCTACAGCAGGTGCAAAGCATAGTCTTGCAGTTGAAGTACGGCTCCCTGCCGGTGCCTCTGAAGGTGGTGGAAAATAGGACGGTTGGCCCGACACTGGGCGAGGATTCGGTGAACAAGAGCCTGCTGGCGGGCGCCATCGGACTCTCCATCGTGGCGTTCTTCATGATCGCCTACTATCGCTTCCCTGGCTTCATCGCCGTGCTGGTGCTGGTGGCCTACTCCGCCATCGTCTTCGCCCTGTTCAAGACGATTCCGGTTACTCTGACTCTCGCGGGCATCGCCGGCTTCATCTTATCGATCGGCATGGCGGTGGACGCCAATATCCTGATTTTCGAGCGCACGAAAGAAGAGCTGCGGGCGGGCAAGACTGTGGGTGCCGCTATCGAGGCGGGCTTCAACCGGGCTTGGACGTCGATTAGGGACTCGAACGTGTCCACGATCATTACCTGCGCGATTCTCTTCTGGTTCGGCTTGACCTTCGGCGCCAGCGTGATCCGCGGCTTCGCCCTCACCCTGGCGATCGGCGTGGTCGTCAGTATGTTCACGGCCATCGTGGTTACGCGCACGGTGCTGCGCTTCCTGCACCGTTGGTTCAGTAGCAGTCCTACACTTTCACAGCGCTGGCGTGAGCTGTGGATCTGGCAGCACTAGGGGGCCAGCGGTTGGCGGTGGCGCTGGCCTGGGGCCTGCTGGGTCTGGCCGTGGGTTGGGTCCTCAACGTACTAGTTACGCGTTTGCCGCGCGGGGGCAGCCTGCTGGCCGCCCCTTTGCACTGCCACAGTTGCGGCAAGCCGCTGAGTTTCTGGGACGCAGCGCCGCTCGTTGGATTCCTTGCTCAACGGGGCCGCTGCTGCTACTGCGGCGCTAACCTCTCGTGGCGCTTCCCCGCCATCGAAATCGCCACTGCCCTGCTGTACGCTCTGGCCTGTCTTCGCTATGGCCTCGGTCTGGAGCTCGCCGTCTACTCGCTCTATCTCGCCATCCTCGTCGTGATCTTCGCCATCGACTGGCGCCACCGGCTTATCCTCAACGTCGTCACCTATCCTACGGCGATTCTTTGCCTGGCGCTTGCGGTCGTAACGCCCGGCTCTTCGCTGGTGTCGTCGTTGCTGGGGGCGGCGGCCTATGGCGGCACGTTCGTGCTGCTGTACCTGTTCGCCGTCGTGATCTACCGGCGCGGCGACGCCCTGGGGATGGGCGACGTGAAGCTCGCCATCATCGTCGGTCTAATGGTGGGCCTGCCCAGGGCAATCGTGGCAATGGTACTGGGCATCTTGTTGGGGGCACTGGCCGGCGCGGCGGCGCTGCTGGCAGGCCGCTCCGGCAAGGAGCCGATACCCTACGGCACCTCCCTCAGCTTAGCAGCGGCGTTCGCCATCCTCTACGGCGACTTGCTGGTCAACTGGTACATCTACTCATAGAAGAACCGCCAGCACCGAGTAGGTGCTGGCGGCTTACGCTGTCAACCGCTGAGCCCCAGACTACCCCTCAGCCATGTATGCCTTCGGGTTAGTCAGCTCCGCCATCAGTCCTTTGAGATGCCGCAGCTGGTCGGTCGGGATGTTCCCCAGCCTGATCTTCTGGCGCAGGTCCGACAGGCTGAGGGTGGTGCTACCGTAGAGGCGGGCCATGTTCTCGTAGAACTCGTCCAGCGGCATTCGCGTGGGCAGTACGCTGTGCAGGAAGTCGAAATTGGCGAAGTTGCTGGTGATGAGGTCCTGCACGCGCTCCCTGAACAGGTCGGTTCCTGGCAGCGGCGTCAACACCGTGAACTGAGGGAAGGTGATCTTGAGATTGCGGACGTACTGAATTAGAGCGTCGAAATCGGGGCGGGTCCATTGCGGATCGACGAGGAAGGCGCCCCAGATATCCACGTTGTTGGCGTGGAGAATCTGCACGGCCTTCTCGTTCGTGGCGATGGAGTTGCTCTTGTTGACCTTCGCCAAGTCGTCGTCGCGGAAGGCCTCCAGGCCCATCAGCACCGTAGTGAGACCGATTGATGCCCACTTCTCGATCAGGTCAGGCCGCTTCACGATGCTGTCGCTGCGCGCCTGCATCCAGAAGCGCTTCTTCAGCCCAAGCCCTTTCAGGCGTTCGTAGATTGCCTCGGCACGCGGCAGGTTCTGCAAGAAGTTATCGTCCACGAAGGCGACGAAGTCGCCGTGGATGGCGAGGATCTGATCGACCACTGTGTCGGCCTTCTTTAGCCGGCACTTGCCACCGTAGAATCGCCACACCGAACAGAAGTTGCAGCGGTAAGGACAGCCGCGGGCACTCTCCATTGTGTAGGCGCCCTGGTAAAACCGGAGATAGTAGCCGCTGCGATAGCGGCTAGTGACTTCGCGGTTGGGCACGGGGCTGTTGTCGAGTTGCCCCAGCGGTGGTCGCGGGCCCACGAAGACCTGGCGCCCACCCTCGCGATACATTACGCCCAGTACCTCCCGAGGGTCGCGACCGGTCTCTAGGGCAGTCACCAGCTCGGGCAGCGTGACCTCGCCTTCGCCGATGACCACAAAATCGGCCTCAGGCATATTGAAGTCCTGGGGCTGCAGAGAGGCATGGTGCCCGCCGACCACGGTGCGGATGCTGGGGTCCAGGCTCTTGACTTCTCGCAGCAACTCCTGGGCGCTCGGCACGTCAGTCGTGTAGCCGGTTACGCCCACCAGCTGCGGCTGGAAAGTCGCGAGTTCATGGGAGAGAGCAGCGGGGGCGTCTTCCAGCCTCAGGTCGAGGATGCGCAACTGATGGTCTGGCAGTGCCGCCGCCAGTATCTCAAGTGCTAGCGGCTCGGGCCGGGCCAGCCTATTGAAGCCCACTAGGGTAGCGGAACCCCGAGGTTGAACGAGCAGGATTCGCATCAGCGCCGGCCTCCCAATCATTTAGCTGGGGCAGAAGGAGAAGAGCCCATTCCTGGCTGGAACTGGCCCTCGTCCTCTCCGGATTGTCGAAATCATAGCACGCGACCGAACGGACGTCAATCACACCCCTAGCAAGCGCCAGGGCTAGGAAGAAGGCCGGGACCTGAGCAGGTCCCGGCCACAGGTAGCGTATGCGCCAGTTGAGTGCCTGGCGGGTCGTTGCAGTCTAGCGAGTGCCGGAGACCTTGGAGCGGGCTCCGCCGGTCTCGACGCGCTTCCAGGCCGAGACAACGGCGATAGTAATGATGACCGCGACGATCACTTCCGGAATGCCGTTGACGATAGCCACGGACAACGCCACTTCCGGCGTCATGTAGTTGCGCACTACTGCCATTGTCAGAACCAGGATGGTGTTGGTCAGCGTGCCGACGGCAGCGGCGACGCCCAACGCGACGTACTCGTTGCTCCGTTTCAGCCCGACGTAGGCCAGATAGGCGGTGATACCGATGAACATGCGGGGCAGGATGGCGACGAGCGGATCCTTGAAGAGCGGCACGGTGGCCTGAAGGAAGCTGAAGATGCCGAAGATAGTACCGATGATCCAGCCGACCACCCAGCCTTCCATGATGCCGCCGACGATAGCGGGCACGTGCATGATGGTAGCGTTGCCGGCGGCAGTCGGCACGGGGATGAAGCCTAGCCTGGTCACGCCGAGGAGAATCGCGATGGCCGCCAGTACGCCGGAGATGACGATCTTGCGAACCGACATTGCGAGAACCCTCCTAGTTAGACTCGATGAGTGAGTTTATTGCTCTCCATGGGATGCGCACAGATGCCGACCAAGTGCTGGATCATCCTATCCTCTTCAACCACCCCCTCTCAGCTGCCTCCGCGGCTAGAGATCAGACGCCGCCGGAACTCCGGCCAGACTCGTGGCCCGCTCGGCGGCCCTTACGACCGCTCGCGCCAGGACTTGAGCAGTGGCTGTGCCAATGATCGTCACGTCGGCATCATCGGCCCAGAAACGCCGCAGTTGGCCAGCATCCTCGGCATTGCGTAGCAGCTTGGCGAACGGCGGCTTCGCCTGGCAGGTCGCCAGGGCAAAGACCGCGTCTCCATCCACCATCGTATGCACGGGCCGGATGGCCAGCGCCAGACCATCGTGGGCCATCTGCGCCACCTTAGTGCACTGCGCCTTGTTGAGAAAGGCGTTAGTGGCGACAACGGCGATAGTTGTGCTGGTAAAGCCCATCAGCGTCTGGCCCAGATTGGTCTTCATCTGCTGGGCCGTGTTGACGAAACCGCCCACGATGGGCTTGCGCGTGCCGGCGATTATCTTGCTGTTCTCCGGGTCTACAATGTCGCCGAAAGCATTGACGGCGACGAGGGCGCCGACCACGATTCCCTTGCCCAGCTTCTCGCTCGCCGTGCCCAGGCCAGCTTTCACGGCGAACTTTGGCCCTAGCAGTTTACCGACGGTGCAACCGGTGCCCGCGCCCACCGAGCCCTCATCTACCGGACCATCGGTTGCCGCCAGACACGCCTGGTATCCGGATTCGGCGTTCGGCCGAACGTCGGCTCGGCCGATCATTAGATCGAAAAGAGAGGCCGCCGGCACGATTGGAACCTTGGCCACCCCGACGTCAAAGCCCAGTCCCCGCTCTTCCAGGAACCGTACAACTCCAGTGGCCGCGTCCAGGCCAAAGGCGCTGCCCCCGCTCAGCAGGACCGCGTTGACCTCGTGCACCAACCGGGTGGGCTCCAGCAAGTCCGTCTCGCGCGTAGCAGGCGCCGAGCCCCGCACGTCAACGCCAGCCTCCGTGCCGGGCGCGCAAAGGACGACGGTGCAGCCGGTAGCTGCCTCGCGGTCCGTGTAGTGCCCGACTCGCAAGCCCTCGACGTCCGTTATAGCATCAAACACCGATCTCACCCCGGCGATGCGCTCAGGCGCTCGCCACCCCCAGGTAGCGCAGGGCCGCCACGGCGTACAGTTTGGTTGCCTCAACCAGCTGGTCGATTTCCAGGTACTCGTCGACGTGATGGGGGATCAACCAGTTGCCCGGGCCCACCGTGACAATGGGCACGCCGTTGCGGCCGTGCAAGATCGTGCCGTCCGTGGTGCCGGGCACGCCCCCGTAGACGGGGTCGCGGCCGGTGAGGTCGCGCAGGACCGCGTCGACCGTGGCCACGACAGGCTCATCGCGCGGGGTTGCCGTCGGCGGCCGAGCCTCGATAACATCCAGTTCGGCCTCGAAGGCCGGGCCCTGCTCCTGCAACCGCGCAAGAATGGCTTGGATCTTGGCCTCCATGTCCTCGGGCGATTGCCCCGGCAGCAGGCGCAGATCAAGCGTGAAGCCGCACTGGGCCGGCATCACGTTGTTCTGCGGCTCGCCACGCACCGGCGACTGGATGATCGTCGGGGTAATGCTCGGCTGACCAAGGTACTGGTCGCGTCCCAGACGGCTGATCTCCTCGGCCTCCAACTTCCTCATCTCGGTGAGGAGGGCCGCGGCGGCGTAGATAGGGTTCACGCCGGTGAGCGGCATCGCACCGTGGGCCATCCTACCGGTAACGGTGACCCGCGCCCACATCACGCCCTTCTGGCTAGCGCAGATACGCATGTCCTCCGGCTCGCAGATAATGGCCGCGCTGACCCGCTCGCCCCAACCGTGCTCGACGAAGTGCTTGATGCCAAGCATCCGCCCCTCTTCGTCCACGACCGCGCCGATAAGAATCGTGCCGTTCAGTTTGACGCCGCTGTCGACTATCGCCTTGACGGCGGAGATGGCCGCTACCAGGCCACCCTTCATGTCGTTGCCGCCCCGGCCGTAGATCTTGCCGTCCTCGACCTCGGCGGCGAACGGCGCGTGCCGCCAGGCAGTTATGTCGCCTTCTGTCACGACGTCCGTGTGGCCCTCGAACATCAGCGTGCGCCCGCCGGTCGGGCCGTGCAAGAGGCCAATGACGTTAGGGCGACCAGGAGCCACAACTTCCCAGTGCGTCTCCAGTCCTAGCTGCTCGAACCGCTGCTTGACCCAGAGCGCCGCCGCCTCCTCACCCTCGCCCGTTTGCGGGCGATACACGCTGGGTATGCGTACCAGCTCGCGGGTCCACTCGACGACGGCGTCGGCGTCTATCCGCGCTAGGACCTTCTTCTCTACTTCGCTCAGCATCGTTGCTCCTCAGTGTGAGACTAGCCTTGCTAGACGGGAAAGGCGCCGTTGTAGGCCACCATCACCACTGCAAACACCAGCGTCAGCGCCATGGCGGCGAAATCCGTCTGGCTCAGACGCAGACTGATGAGGTGCGAACGGTTCTTGCCGCCCACGTAGCAGCGGGCCTCCATCGCCAGAATCAGGTCCTCGCCTCGCCGCAGGGCGTCCACAAAGAGCGGCACGACCAGCGAGGCCATCATTCGTGTGGTTTGGACAAACTGGAACTTGCTGCCCTGGCCCAGATTGGCACCGCGGGAAGCCTGGGCCTTCATTACGATTTCAAGCTGCTCGGCCAGAATGGGCACGAACCGCATGGCTATGGTACCGACCAGCGACAGTTCGTGGGCCGGCAGGCCGAGGCGGGCAAACGGCCTCAGCATCTCCTCCATCCCGTGGGTCAACTCCGTGATGGTCGACGTGTTGGTCAACAGACTGGCGAGGAACATCAACTGAAGAAAGCGCAGGGTCGAGACGACTACCAGCTGGAACGAGCCGTTGGTAATGTGGATTATCCCCCACCGGAACCAGGTCTGCGAGGCCATTCCGGTGGGCACGAACTGGTCGCCGTAAAAGAACAGCTGCAGCAGAGCCAGGACGACGATCAGCGGAAGCGCGGGCTTGATGCCGCGCAAGGCGTAGCCAACCGGCACTCCGGCCAGCAGGACGAACCAGAGACTGATCAGCAGCAACAGAACGTTCGCCGTGTAGGACGTGTTGAACGTGATGGCGATTACCATGAGGATCATGACAGTGATTTTCGCCCGCGGATCGAGGCGATGGACGAGCGAATTACCGGGCAGGTACTGCCCGATCGTGATATTCCTCAGGAACTCAAAGTCTTCCAAATCTCCTCCTCCGCCTTGGCGACGTCAACGATCCTGTCGTCGACAGCCAGGCCGCGCTGGCGCAAGAGATGCATTACTTGCGTGATCTGGGGCGTGCCCAAGCCAGCGGCGTGCAGACGCTCCGTCTGGGCGAAGACCTCCGCCGTACTGCCCTCCAGCACCGTGCGGCCGTCCTCGAGCACGTAGACCCGATCCACCAGAGAGGCGAGGTCCTCCATGTTGCTGGAGATGAAGACAATCGTTAGTCCTTCCTGGTCGTGGAAGCGGCGTATATCCGCCAGGAGATCCTTGCGCCCACGCGGGTCGACGCCGGAGGTCGATTCGTCCAGCACCAGCACTTCAGGGCGCAGGGCCAGCACGCCCGCGATCGCCGCCTTGCGCGCCTCGCCGCCGGAGAGGGAGAACGTGAACCGGTCGGCGAACTTCTCGAACGGCAAGCCGACCATGTCCATCGCCCAGCGCACGCGCTCCTTCACCTCGGGCAGAGCCAGGCCCATCTTGAAGGGCCCGAAAGCCACGTCGTCACCCACCAGACGCTCGAAAAGCTGTGCCTCCGGGTATTGGAAGACTAGGCCGACCTTGAGCCGAATCTGGCGCACGTTGAAGGTGGGGTCGGACATGTCCTGGCCGAAGACCACGACTTTGCCCGGCTGGCGGGGGCGGATCAGCCCATTGAAGTGCTGCACTGTGGTAGACTTGCCGGAGCCGGCACGGCCGATGATGCCCAGGGACTCGCCCCGGCGCACTTCCATCGTCACTCCCTTGAGTGCTTCGACTTGCAGCGGCGTACCCTTCAGATATGTGTGACGCAGGTCATTGATTTGAATGACGGCCTCGCCGACGCTCACGTCACCGCCCCCTTGCGCGCCCGCGCGGCCCCCAGAATAGCCTCGGCGGTCTCTTCCACGGTGAGCAAGTTGCCACGAATGCCGGGTACCCGCTTGCTGAGACGGGACGCGAGGTCGGTCGTCTGCGGCACGTCAAGTTGTAGCTCGCGCAGCTCGTCGATACGACAGAAGATCTCCTGGGGCGTGCCCTGCATCACAATCTGGCCGCCCTCCATCACAATCACCCGATTGGCGTCCAGCACCTCGTGCATGAAGTGGGTGATCGTGATCACCGTCAGCCCCCGGGAATTCATATCCCTCGCCACGTCGAGCACGTCGTCGCGCCCGACCGGGTCGAGGTAGGCGGTGGCTTCGTCGAAGACCACCACCGCCGTCTTCATCGCCAGCACGCCGGCGATGGCCACGCGCTGCTTCTGGCCGCCGGAGAGAAGGTGGGGCGCCCGCTTACGCACGTCGGTGAGGCTCGTCAAGCGGAGGGCCCAGTCCACCCGCTCGCGCAGCTCGTTAGGGGGCACGCCGAGGTTCTCCGGCCCGAAGGCCACGTCCTCCTCAACCACCGTGGCGACGATCTGATTGTCTGGATTCTGGAAAACCATGCCCACCGTGGAGCGAATGGCCAAGGTATTATCAATCTGCTTGGTGTTGAGTCCCTTGACGAAAACGTCGCCCTCGGTCGGCTGCAGTAGGGCATTGAAGTGTTTGGCCAGCGTCGATTTGCCAGAGCCGTTATGGCCGACGATCGCCAAATAGTCTCCTGGCATGATGTCGAGGCTCACGTTGCGCAAGGCCGTGATCGGATTTGGCGTTTCCGCATTATATGCGAAAGTGACGTCTTTGACTTGAATGATCGGCTCCGTCACACACCCTCCAACTAGGCGAGCGGCGCAGCTACCCACCACGAACCCGCGCGGGCGCCGCGACCTCGCTCAATTGCGGACATTCCGGGCACAAACCGGTACGATTATACCACGCTGGCGAAGCGGCGTGAAGCGCAGGCGCCAGCCGTCTCGCCGACTAGCAAGCCTTACGCCCAGTCGAGTAGTCTGCCAACGCAAATAGTCTTAGCTGGCTTGCGCCAAGTGAACTAGGCCGCACTTGCGCCGCTCGGCAGGTGCCTCTACAATGAGGTCTAAGCTCAATGAAGGAGGCTAGGAACGTGTCTACACCGCCGGCAGAGCGCAAGAAGGTCACCATCACCGATATCCAGGCCAAGAAAGAGAAGGGCCGGCTGATTACGATGCTTACGGCCTATGACTATCCGACCGGCATGCTGGTGGATAGAGCAGGCATTGACATCATTCTGGTCGGCGATTCCCTGGCCATGGTAGTCCTGGGTTACGAGAATACGGTCTCGGTCACGATGGACGAGATGCTGCACCACTGCCGAGCCGTGGCCCGCGGGGCCAAGTCATGCCTGTTGGTCGGCGACATGCCCTTTATGTCGTATCAGGTGAGCATCCCTCAGGCCGTCGAAAACGCGGGCCGCTTCCTGAAGGAAGGCAACATGGACGTCGTCAAGCTGGAGGGCGGCCAGGAGCGCGCCGAAGTGGTGCGGGCGATCGTGGACGCGGGCATCCCCGTCCAGGGCCACATCGGGCTTACGCCGCAGACGATCTCCAAGTTGGGCGGCTTCCGCGTGCAGGGCAAGTCGGTAGACGCCGGTCTCAATCTGCTGGACGACGCCCTGGCTTTGGAGGAGGCGGGCTGCTTCAGCATCGTGCTCGAGGGCATTCCAGATCGCCTGGCGGCACTGATCACCGAGCGATTGCGCATACCCACCGTGGGCATCGGCGCCGGCAAGGGCTGCGACGGGCAAGTGCTGGTGCTGCACGACATGCTGGGCATGTTCGACCGCTTCACCCCCAAGTTCGTCAAAAAGTACGCTGATTTCTTCGGCGCCGGCACCACGGCGATCAGACAGTATATGGACGAGATCTTAGAGGGATCCTTCCCCGGCCCCGAGCACGTCTACACCATGACCGACGAGGTCTATGCGGCGCTGCGGAGCGCCGTCGCCGAGCGGGAGGCCAAGTGATGCGAATTGCCGTCGTCGGCGCGGGGGCAATGGGCTGCCTCTTCGGCGGCAAGCTCGCCCGCGCGGCCGAGGTCTGGCTCTACGACCCCTGGCGAGAACACGTGGAAGCCATCCGCCGGGACGGGTTGCGCATCGTCGAGCCGACCGGCGAGAACACCGTCTTCCTGCCGGCGACGACCGACCCCGCGGAGATAGGGCAGGTGGACCTGGGAATCATCTTCGTCAAGTCCCACCAAACAGAGTGGGCGGCGAGCATCGCGCGCGGCCTTCTCAAACCCAACGGGCTCGCGCTGACCCTGCAGAACGGGCTGGGTAACGGCGAGGTGATCGCCCGCGTACTCGGACCGGAGCGCGCCTGGCAGGGGGTCACCTCACACGGGGCAACCCTGCTCGGCCCAGGCCGCGTGCGACACGCCGGTACGGGCCCCACGCATCTCGAACTCAGGGAAGACATCGCCGAGCAGGCAGAGGAAGTGGCCAGGACCTTCCAGCAGGCGGAACTGGAGACTCACCTTTCCTCGGACCTGGACAGCCTCATCTGGGGCAAGCTGGTCATCAACGTCGGCATCAACGCTCTCACGGCGATTCTGCGGGTGCCGAATGGCACGCTGGCGGAGGTGCCGGCCGGCAAAGCGCTGATGGACGCCGCGATCGCCGAAGCCGTAGCGGTCTGCACCGCCAAGGGCATCAAACTGCCCTACGAAGACGCCGCGAAGCGCTGTGCTGAGGTAGCCATCGCGACCGGCGCCAACCGATCCTCCATGCTCCAGGACGTCTTGCGTGCCAACCGCACCGAGGTGGACGTGATCAACGGCGCCGTCGTGCGGGAGGCCGCCAAACTGGGTTTGCGGGTGCCCGTCAATGAGGTCCTCACCGGCCTCTTGAAAGCTGTCGAAGCCACGTACTCCATCCGCATACAATAAGGTATCCGCGGGCAGCACGGCACCGTGGGTGATATCCTCTTCTCGCCGCGCGACGGCCGCATGGGCGGCATCGTGCTGGAGATGATGGGGGGCTTGGGCGGCCTGGTCGGACAGCGGAAAGCCATCCCAGGCAGCGCCATCGAGGCGGTTGGCCCCGACGCCATCGTCGTCAGCAACAGCGATGACGTAGTGGAGAACGCGGACCGCCTGAGCCGTGGCGGTCTCGTGTCGTCCAAGTGCATCGAAGGCTACGATGTCATCACCGATCAAGGGCTCACGCCGGACCGTGGCTATTACCTCCGGGCGCGCCCCTGCTCACGTTCACTAAGAATCTGCCTGGCCACATCCAGCACGCGCATCGCCACGTCGTACTTGGGCAGCAGCGGCAACTCCTCTTCGCCGCCCTGGTGAACCAGGACCACTTTGTTGGTCTCCGTGCCGAAGCCGCTGCCGGGGGCAGTTATGTCGTTAGCCACGACGAGGTCTACCTTCTTGCCCGCCAGCTTCAGCCGCGCATTGGCTACCAAGTTCTCGCTTTCGGCGGCGAAGCCCACCAGAACGGGCAAGCCCAACGGACCATAGCGCTCGGCCGCGAGCTTTAGAATATCGGGGTTCCTTACTAGCCTGAGGACCAACCCCTCTTCCTCGAACTTCTTGAGTTTCTGCGTCGAGACTTCCGCCGCCCGAAAGTCCGCCACCGCGGCCGCCATCACCAGCAAATCGGCACCGTCGCAAGCAGGCATCACCTGCTCCAGCATCTCGGCGGCACTGCGCGCCAGGACGAATTCCACGCCCCCCGGCCGAGGCAGCGAACTAAGTCCCGAAATCAGCGTTACGGCAGCGCCCCGGTCGCGAGCTGCCTCGGCGATAGCGTAGCCCATCCGGCCTGAGGAGCGGTTGGTCAGATAACGCACGGGGTCGATGGGCTCCTGAGTGCCGCCGGCCGTCACCACAACTCGCTTGCCCGCCCAGTCTCTAGTCCTGCCCAGTACTCCCCGCACGATGTCGACGATCACTCGCGGCTCCGCCAAGCGTCCCTTGCCCATCTTGCCCTCGGCCAGGCGGCCGTACTCTGGCTCCACGATCGTGAAACCGCGCGCCCGCAGGCGGCCCAAGTTCTCCTGAGTCACCTGGTTCTCGTACATCAAGTCGTTCATCGCCGGGGCGAGAACGACGGGCGCCCTAGTCGCTAGTACGGTGCTGCCCAGCATGTCATCGGCCAAGCCGCTGGCGAGCTTGGCGATGGTGTTCGCGGTGGCAGGGGCAATCAACACAACCTCCGCCCTCTCCCCGAGCGAAACGTGGCCGATGTGCATCTCCGCCAGCAGGTGGAACATGTCGACGACGACCGGTCGCTTGGTGAGGGACTGGAAGGTGAGGGGCAACACGAATTGCTGGGCCGCCGCCGTCATGACCACGTCCACGTCGGCTCCCAGTTTCACGAACTGGCTAGCGATTTCGACCGCCTTGTAGGCGGCAATACCGCCGGTGACGCCCAAGACGACGCGCCTATCTTGCAGCGGCAGCACTACTTCTTCCTCCGCGCCGCGTTCAGGTCATAAAGGAGGCGCAGACCCTGCAGGGTGAGATCAGGGTCTACTCTGTCAACGATGTCCGTACTGCCGGCAAGGAGCTCGCTATAGCCGCCGGTCGCCACCACCTGCCAGCGACCGAATTCCGACCAAAAGCGCCGCACCAGGCCCTCCACCATCGAGACGAAGCCGAAGAGAATGCCGGCCTGCATCGCCGCCTGAGTGTTGCGGCCAAGGGCGCTGGCAGGCAACTTCAGCGGTATCGGCGGCAGCTTGGTCGCCTTCTCCACCAAACCTTGCAGCATGGCGTCAGGTCCCGGGGCAATCGCGCCGCCGCGGAATGCACCATCGTCGGAGATCACGTTGATTACGGTGGCCGTACCCAGGTGTAGGGTCAGCAGCGGCGCGCCATAGAGACGCAGCCCCGCGTAGGCGCCAGCCAGGCGGTCCGTCCCCACTTGCTCAGGATAGTCGGTTAAGTTGGGCATGCCCATGTCGACATCGGGGCCGAGAATGAGGGGCGATAGGCCGAGGTGCCGACGGCAGGCCTCCTCCAGTAGCAGATCCATACGCGGCACGACGCTGCTGATGGCTACCCCGGAAAGGCCAGACAGCGACCCCGGCTGGCGACTGAGAAGGCCGAGCAACAGCAGGCCATACTCATCGCCGGTTCGTCGCGGGTCGGGAGCGAGGCGCCAGGTTTCGAGGAGGCGTGAGTCATCGAAAAGTCCGACTTTCACATTCAGATTGCCGACGTCAATGGTAAGCAACATAGCAGGCTAATTTTAGCACAGGCGGATTTACAGCGCATCGAGCCAGTGCTATACTATGGCCGGGTGGCGAAGGCCGCCTAACAACTGAACCTTCAGGGCAAGGTGAGGCGTCTCTGGCGCCAATTCCTGACCGGCGGTACAGCCCGCGAGCCGCTAGGCGGCAGACCCGGGGAAGTTCCGGGGCCGACGGTAGAGTCCGGATGGAAGAAGGCCAATAGCTCTTATCTAGGACCGGGTCCGAGGCGCTATGTGGCTTCTGACCCGGTTTACTGTGTCTAGGGACAGACGATGGATTACATGGCTCGGGCTCTGGCGCTGGCCCGCCAAGCCTTGGGTAGCACAAGCCCCAACCCGGCGGTGGGAGCGGTCGTGGTCAGAGACGGAGCGGTCGTCGGCGAGGGGTACACGCAGCCGCCCGGCGGGCCGCACGCCGAGGTCGTCGCCCTGCGGCAAGCGGGCAAACTAGCGCGAGGGGCCACGGTTTACGTCACCCTGGAGCCCTGCTGCCACTTCGGTCGCACTCCTCCCTGCACGCAGGCTCTGGTTGGCGCGGGCGTGAGAGCGGTTCACGCCGCCACCCTCGACCCCAATCCGCGGGTCGCCGGTTGCGGCGTCCAGGAACTGAGAGCAGCCGGCCTCACGGTTGTAGTGGGCGAGTATGAGGCGGAGGCTCGCGAGCTCAACGAAGCCTTTCTGAAACACGTGACTACTGGGCGCCCATTCCTGGCGGTCAAGTTCGCCATGACTCTAGACGGGAAGATCGCCACCACCAACGGCCATTCCCGCTGGGTGACGGGCCCCGAGGCCCGACACCGCGTGCACGAGTTGCGGAGTACGGCCGACGCTGTGTTGGTGGGCGTGGGCACGGTGCTGGCAGACGACCCCCAGCTGACGGTGCGCTTGGCAGGCAGCACGGCAGCGCGCCAACCCTGGCGGGTTGTAGCCGACTCGCACTGTTGCATCCCACTCGGTTGCCGCCTGCTCAACGACGAGTACGCCGAGCGCACGATAGTCGCCACTACCCCAGCTGCCCCCCCGGCCGCGCTGGCGGCGGTGAGGGCCAAAGGCGCGGAAGCGCTCGTGCTGGCTGCCCGCGACGGGCAGGTCGACCTGCCGGGAGTCCTAGAGATGCTGGCCAGCCGCGGTGTCATCAACATCCTCTCGGAAGCCGGGTCGACACTGACGGCGGCGCTCTTTGCGTTCGGCCTTGTCGACAAAGTGTACGCCTTTGTCGCTCCCAAGGTGGCCGGGGGAGGCCGCGCGCCGACGCCTGTCGGCGGCGAGGGGATTGCCAGCATGGATCACGCTCTGCCGCTGCAATGGCGCCGGGTGGAGCGTCTGGGCGACGATTTGCTCCTGGTGGCCTATCCACGGGCGAAGGAGTAGTAGATGTTCACGGGGATAGTGGAAGAGGTCGGCCGAGTAATCGCCCTGCGAGCCGGTGCCGAGCCCAGGCTCCACCTTGCCGCGGAGACAGTCCTGGAAGGGCTGCGCCTAGGCGACAGCGTGGCGGTCAATGGCGCCTGCCTCACCATCACGAGCCTAGACAAGGCTGGCTTTGCCGTCGGCCTAATGCCGGAGACTCTGCGCCTGACCAACCTGGGAGCATTGCGTCCGGGCGATGAGGTGAACCTCGAACGGGCCTTGGCCGCCGGCAGCCGTCTGGGAGGCCACTTCGTGCAGGGGCACGTGGACGGCGTGGGCCGCGTTCTGGCCATTAGGCGGGAGCAGCAGGCGTTTCTCATCCGCTTTGCCGCACCGCCCGAGGTGCTCCGCTACGTTGTTGCCAAGGGCTTCATCGCCGTCGATGGTATCAGCTTGACGGTGACTGAATGCGATAACGACTCATTCTCCGTCTCCTTGGTGACTTATACCCAGCAGAACGTAACCCTGGCCCAGCGGAAGGTGGGCAACAGCGTCAACTTGGAGGCCGATATTCTCGGCAAGTACGTGGAACGGTTCGTACGGCCGCAAAGCGGCGGCTTGACCGCCAACTTCCTGGCCGAACACGGCTTCACAGGCTTGGGTAGGCCCGAGTAGGCCGCCCTGGCCAGCTTTCCAGGGCAAGCGAGAGGTGACAATTCGATGCCATTGATTTCCGTAGAGGAAGCCGGCGAGCGCTTTCGCAAGGGTGAACTGGTCATCATCGTCGACGACGAGGACCGTGAAAACGAGGGCGACCTAGCCATTGCCGCCGAGAAGGTAACGCCGGAGGCGATCAACTTCATGGCGACCCACGGCAGGGGCCTGATTTGCCTCGCCATAGTGGGCGAGCGTCTGGATGAGCTGCAGATACCGATGATGGTGCACAACAACACCGCCCGCTTCGGCACGGCCTTCACCGTCTCCATCGAGGCCCGCCGCGGCGTGACCACCGGCATCTCGGCCCACGACCGCGCCACGACGATCAAGACGGTGCTCGACAAGACCGCCCGACCCGAAGACATCGTCATGCCGGGCCATACGTTCCCCCTGCGCGCCAAGCCGGGCGGCGTGTTGGTGCGCGCCGGCCAGACCGAGGCCTCCGTCGATCTGGCCCGGCTGGCCGGACTATACCCGGCAGGCGTCATCTGTGAGGTGATGAAAGAGGACGGCACCATGGCTCGCTTCCCCGAGCTCGAAGCCCTCGCCGCCCAGTATGGGCTGGGCATCGTCAGCGTCGCCCAGCTGATCGAGTACCGCCGCCGGCACGAGAAACTGATCGCCCGAGTCCAGGTGGACGAGGTCGAAGGGGCCGTCGCCAACGGCGCGCGGGCAGTCAGCCGCGTGGCCGACGCCAATCTCCCCACCGACTACGGGGATTTCCGCATCGTCGCCTACGAGAATACGCTTAACCACGAGCAGCACGTCGCCTTGGTCTACGGCGACCTCTCGGGGCTGGAGCCGGCGCTGGTACGCGTGCACTCGGAGTGCCTTACCGGCGACGTCTTTGGCTCCCGGCGCTGCGACTGCGGCGAGCAGCTGCAGCTGGCCATGCAAATGATCGCCGAGGAGGGACGGGGGGTCATTCTCTACATGCGGCAGGAGGGGCGAGGCATCGGCCTGCATAACAAGGTGCGCGCCTACGCTTTGCAGGACCTGGGGCTGGACACGGTCGAGGCCAACGAGCGACTGGGCTTCCCGCCTGACCTGCGCGACTACGGCATCGGCGCTCAGATACTGGCCGACTTGGGTCTGAAGGACATACGATTGCTCACCAACAACCTGCGCAAGGTAGTCGGCCTGCAGGGACACGGGCTGAACGTGGTCGAACGTGTGCCACTGGTCGTGCCGGCCAACCCGCGCAACGAACGCTACCTGGCGACCAAACGTGAGAAAATGGGGCACTTACTGGGGGAGGAATGAAGATGGTGAAGTACTTCGAGGGCAACCTAATCGGCGAGGGCAAGCGCTTCGGCATTGTCATGTCACGCTTCAACGACCTGATCGGGCGGCGTCTGCTGGAGGGCGCGCTAGACGGCCTGGCACGACACGGCGTGGCTGAGAACGACGTCGAGGTGGCGATGGTTCCCGGGGCATTCGAGATCCCGGTTATGGCCAAAGCAATGGCGACAAGCGGCCGCTTCGATGCCATCATCGCCGTGGGTGCCGTCATCCGTGGCGCTACGCCGCACTTTGATTACGTTGCGGCCGAAGCCTCGAAGGGTATAGCCTCGGTGGCGCTGCAGTCGGGGGTGCCAGTGCTGTTCGGCATCATCACCGCCGACACCATCGAGCAGGCGATTGAGCGTGCGGGCACCAAGGCGGGCAACAAGGGCTACGATGCGGCCGTGGCGGCGATCGAAATGGCCAATCTGGTGGGTCAGGTGCGAGAGGGCAACTAGGGTTCTTCCGAGATGTCGTCCCAGGTGGGCCAGGCCAAGTTGCCTGGCTCAGCCTCCGCGGAAGTCGTAGGGTCGGCCGGGAGGACCGCTCCGCAGCGCCGACAGACGTAGCGTACGTTGGCCAGACGGTGCCAGTCGTCAGACATGATCCAGAGGTGGCCGGGGCAGGGGGAGGGTACAGCCTCCTTCACAGAGGCCTTTTTCGATCTTGTTTCCGCCGCCATCTGCCACCACACCAGCCCGCGCTATTGAATGTCGTTCTATCCTGCCGGTTGGCGGCAATATACCTACCAGGCGGCCGGCGGTCAATGCCCAATTATGGGGGGGACATTATGGGGAGCAGGGTGAATGCTATACGTGCTCCACGGTGATGACGAACTGCGCCGCAGCGAGTGGCTGGCCGAAATTCGCAACACGGTGGCGCTGGACGAGGGCTTGGCCGGGCTCAACACGTCCGTGCTGGACGGGCAGAAGCTGACCGCTGAAGAACTGGAAGCCGCCTGCGGCACGGCGCCCTTCCTGGCAGACAAGCGACTGGTGATTGTCGAGGGTTTGGTCTCACGCCTGGAGCCCAAGGGAGAGGCCCGCAAGGGCACTCCTCCCCGAGCCCCCCGCGAAGGCCAGGAGAAGCGCCTGGTGGCCTATTTGAGTCAGATTCCCCCTACCACTGACCTGGTGCTAGCCGAAGAGCGGCTCCTGTCTCCCCTCAATGCCTTCGTCGTCGCGGCAGTCGAGGCCGGCGGCAGGCCGGTGGCGCTAAGCTTGCCCCGTCCCGATTCCCAGGAGTTGCGCCAGTGGCTGGTGACGCGCGCCCGCGTGCACGGGGCGCAACTGCTATCCGAAGCGGTGGAGCAGCTGCTGGCCTTCGGCGGCAACAACCTGCGGCTGCTCGACGGCGAGCTGGCGAAGCTAGCGGCCTACGCGGACGGCGCGCCAATCGGCGCCGAGGAGGTGCGCCGCTCCGTCAGCTACGCCCGCGAGGCCAGCGTTTTCGACATGGTGGATGCGCTCGGTCGGCGTGACACCCGCACGGCGCTGCGCAAGCTGCACGAACTCCTGGCGGAGGGCGAGGCAGCCGGCTACCTCTTCGCGATGATCGCTCGGCAGATCACTCTCTTGCTGCGCGCCCGCGAACTGCTGGACGGAGGCACACCTCCGGCAAGTCTCGCCGCCGAACTGGGCGTACACAGGTTCGTCGCCCAAAAGATCGGCGACCAGGCACGCAACTTCTCTGCCGCCCGCCTGCGGGCACTGCACGAGCAGCTGCTGCAGCTGGACTGGGCTAGCAAGACCGGCAAGGTAGAGCAGGAAGCGGCTTTGGATGTGTTCGTGGCCTCAGTCGGCATGCGCTAGAGGGCCCTCGTAATGATGCCAGCTGGGCGCCTCATTTACCGCGCCGCAGGGGCCGGCCACTCTACACAGGGCCCCAGATCCCTGTGGGACCCCGGGCTGGCGGCCTGCCGGCGCCGCATTCCTACCATGGGGCTACATCTGGCGGATGACGGCTACCACCTTGCCCTGCACGCGCAGAGAGGCAGGGTCGACGAAAATGGGGTTGAGGGCTGAGTTGGCGGGCTGCAGTCGCACCCGGTCACGCTCGCGGTAGAGGCGCTTGAGGGTGGCGCGCCCCGGCTCGTCGGAGGCCTCCGTGAGTAGAGCCACCACGATGTCCCCATTGTCCGCCGTGCTTTGCGGCCGGACTACGACTACGTCCCCGTCGTCGATGAGATCCTCGATCATCGACTTGCCCTTGACCCGCAAGGCGAAACACCCTTCCTCGGCTAACGATGGCGAGAGCAGCAGCCGGTCGCGGTCTCTTTCTTCGACGGCCTCTATGGGCTCACCCGCGGCAATTCGGCCGATCACGGGTACCTCGGTGAAGGCACCACGGCTGCGCCGGTCGCCGTCGCCTACCAGCTCGATGCCGCGCGAGACGTCGCGAACCCGCTTCAGGTAGCCCTCGCGCTCTAGCCGCTTCAGGTTGTAGTCGACGACCGAGGTCGAACTGATGCCGACCGCCCGCCCGATGTCGCGCACAGTGGGCGGGTAACCGTGTTCATCCAAAAAATCGCCGATGAATTCCACGATGCGCCGCTGCCGGTCGGACAATCTGGTAGATGACATGGACCTCCCTCAGAACGGCTGTTCTAACCACAGTCTAGCACGGCTGTCTGCCCCTGTCAAGCCCTCGGCCAACAAAAAGCACCGCGATCAGAAGGATCGACGGTGCTCGCAGGCAACCCGGCGGTTGCCAACTGTATCGTTTTCTGCCTGCTTAGGCCTGAGCCTGCAGCCGGTTGAGTTTCTTCATCAAGCGCGACTTGCGCCGGTCGGCCTGGTTGCGGTGGATGACGCCCTTGCTGGCGGTGCGATCGATGATGCTGATCGCGTCCTGCACGCTGCTGGCGGCATCGGGCGTGGGCCCAGTGGCGGCGACGGCCATTTCGGCCTTACGAATAGTGGTCCGCATTCGCGAACGCGCAGCCCGGTTGTGCAGCCGACGCTTTTCGGACACGCGAATCGCCTTGAGCGCGGACTTCGTGTTTGCCAACTAGCTTACCTCCTTTGCGGGGAATGAGCATCCCGGACGCACAATATACAACATTTGGTCGGCGTTGTCCAGGTGTGGTCGCCTGGCTGGCTGTGCTATACTTCCAGGTAAGGTGTCGCCGATGGACCCAAGGCTCTCTGCCTCCTTGCTGGCCGGAAAAACAGCGCTCCTCCTCAGCCGCCGCCTGGGAATTGGCGGCGGCACGACGTTTCCCGGCACGGTCGCCCGCCGGGTGGACCCCAGCGCCACTGCGAAATTGGTAGGACGCCTCAGCCGTGGCGCCACAGTCGTCACCGGCACCAACGGCAAGACGACAACCTCGCGGCTGCTGTCGCGAATCATGCAAGCAGCCGACCTTCACCCCGTCCACAACCGAGCCGGCGCCAACCTCATCGGGGGTGTGACTTCGGCCCTAGTCGCGGCCAGCGGTCTATCCGGGCAAGTTCGCGCCGACATCGGCCTCTTCGAGGTCGACGAGGCCGTACTGCCCAGCGTACTACTGGAGGCCCGGCCGCGGGTGGTGCTGATCACCAACCTGTTTCGCGACCAGCTCGACCGCTACGGCGAGGTCGACTATCTGGCCAGGATCTGGCGCCAGGGCCTGGCCCAGTTGGACGAGCAGGCCACGGTGGTGCTCAACGCCGACGACCCGCTTGTTGCCAATCTCGGCGAGGGACTGCGATCACGCATCGTCTACTACGGTTTGCAGGACGAGCGCGAGGGATTGCCAAGTCTGCCCCATGCCGCCGACTCCAAGAGCTGCCTGCACTGTGGCACCCGCCTCGACTACAGCATCGTCTACTACGGCCACCTCGGCAAGTACCGCTGCCCGAACTGCGGCGCGGCGCGCCCGGTGCCGGAGGTCGGCGCCGTGGCCGTCAAGACCCAGGGCACCGCCGGTAGTGAACTGGTAGTGGCCACGCCGCGCGGCGAGCTGGCGCTGCACAGCACCATGCCCGGCGTGTACAATCTCTACAATACGGTCGCCGCCGTGGCGGCAGCCGAGGCGCTCGGCTTAGACCACGCTGCCATCAAGCAGGCTGTGGAGACCTTCTCTGCTGCGTTCGGCCGCATCGAGCGCATTCCGGTCGGCGATAAGCAGCTCTTTCTGGCGCTGGTGAAGAACCCGGTCGGTTTTGGAGAGGTACTGCGCACCGTGCTCTCGGACGGACACTCGAAGAACCTTTTCATCATTATCAACGACAAGTTCGCGGACGGCACCGACATTTCCTGGCTTTGGGACGTGGACTTCGAACTGGTCGCCGGGCGGGCCAGTTTCGTCATGACCTCCGGCCTGCGCGGCGAGGACATGGCCCTACGTCTCAAGTACGCGGGAGTGGACGTGGACAGCGTCCTGCTAGAGAAGAACCTGGGAGCGGCTCTGGAAAAGGCCCTGGCGCTAACGCCGGCAGGGGAAACGCTCTACGTTCTGCCAACCTACACGGCCTTGCTGGAGGTGCGCGACCTGCTGCGCCGGCTAGGCCACGTGGGGAGATTCTGGGAGGACTGAGACGAAGCTCACCATCGTTCACCTTTACGCCGACATGCTGAATATCTACGGCGACCGCGGCAATATCATCTCACTCGCCCGGCGAGCGCAATGGCGGGGCATCGACGTCAATATCGTCAACCAGGGAGTCGGCGGAGCGGTGGATGTCGAGCAGACGGACCTCCTCTTCGTCGGCGGCGGTCAGGACAAGGAACAGCTGACTGTCTGCGAGGATTTCAAAGGGATCAAGGGCAAGTCGATCAAGGAAGCAGTCGAGGCAGGCGCCGTGCTCCTCAGCATCTGCGGGGGCTACCAGCTGCTGGGGCACTTCTTCAAGACGGGCACCGGCGAGACCCTGCCGGGCATTGGCCTCTTCGACGCTTGGACCATCGCCGGCAAGCGGCGCTTCATCGGCAACGTGCTGGTGGAGAGCCAGGTTGGCGGCGAGAAGCGCACGCTGGTAGGCTTCGAGAACCACAGCGGCCGGACTTTCCTGGCCGAGGGCACGCCGCCGTTGGGGAAGGCCCTGGTGGGCTTCGGCAACAACGGCGATGACGGCAGCGAAGGCGCGGTCTACCGCAATGCCTACGGCTGCTACTTGCACGGATCGCTCTTGCCCAAGAACCCATGGTTCGCCGACCATCTCCTTCTTACCGCGCTGCGCCGGCGCTACGGCAGCACTGTCACTCTGCAACCGCTTGACGACGCGGTGGAGGAACGCGCCCATCAGTCGGTCGTCGAGCATATGCGCCGTCTGGGTACAGTGAGAAGCGGGGTAAGCTAGGAGCTGGGGTAGTGAGGGGTCGCGGTAACAGTCTGGCGCTGGCCTCGGCGATCTTGATGGCGTCGTTCGTGGCCAGCCGTTTCACCGGCCTGCTGCGCGAGATCGTCATCAGTCGAGAATTCGGCACTAGCGGAGAGTACGCCGCCTATCTGGCGGCCATGCGCATTCCGGATTTCGTCTTTCAGGTCATGGCCGGGGGCGCTGTCGGGGCAGCGTTCATCCCCGTGTTCACGGGCTATCTCGCCCAGGGCAAGAACGAAGAGGGCTGGCGGGTCGTCAGTACCATCTTCAACATGGCAATTCTCTTGATGTCGCCCGTAGTCGTCCTGCTGATGATCTTCTCCCCGCAGGTCATCTCCCTGCTTACGCCGGACTTCCCGCCGGATCTGCTGGCGCTGGGCGCCAACGTCGCCCACATTCTGCTCGTGCTACCGCTACTCTTCACTCTCGGCGTCCTCTCCACAAGCGTCTTGCAGTCGTTCAACCGTTTCTTGCTCGCCTCACTGGCACCCGTCCTCTACAACCTGGGCTTGATCTGTGGCGCCTTCTTCCTGGGGCCCGCGCACGGCATCTACGGCCTGGCGCTCGGAGCGGCGGTGGGAGCGGCCCTCTTCCTCCTGGTGCAGGTCCCCGGCTTGCTCAGACAGGGCATTCGCTACCGACCCGTGCTGGACCTGCGCCACCAGGGCGTGCGCGAGGTGGGCCGCCTGATGGCACCGCGCATGTTCGGTCTAGCGGTATACCAGATCAACTTCGTGATCGTGCTCTACCTGGCTTCGGGCACGCCGGAGCGCGTGCCGGCGCTCAACTACGCCTGGCAGCTGACGATGATGCCGTTGGGCATCTTTGCCATGGCCATCGCGACCGCCGTGTTCCCCACCCTGGCGGAACAATCGGCGCTGCAGCAGATGGAGGAGATGAAACGCACTATCTCCAGTTCGCTGCGCTTGATCATGTTTCTCACCATCCCGGCGATGGCCGGGTTGATCATACTGCAACAACCGATCGTGCGCCTGCTCTTCGAGCGCGAGGCTTTTACGGCCGAGTCCACGGCGGCCACCGCCTATGCCCTGCAGTTCTACGCCTTGGGTCTCGTCGGTTTGGCCGGCGTGGAGATCACCACCCGGGCGTTTTACGCCCTGCACGACACGAGAACGCCGGTGATCGTGGCGACCCTGGCGATGCTCTCTCACCTGGCGATGAGTTCATTCTTCATCCGCACGCCGCTGGGCTATGGTGGACTGGCACTGTCGATGTCTCTCTCCAGCCTCTTTGAAGCCGGAGCACTGCTCCTCATCGCCCAGCGCCGACTGGGGGGGCTGGCCGGCCAGCTGATCCTCTCCTCGTTCCTGCGCAGCGCGTTGGCGAGCGCCGCCATGGTAGTCGTACTGCTACTGAGTTACATGCCGCTCGGCGGCTATATGGACTCGCCAAGCGATCTACGTCGTCTGTTCGGAACCGGGGCGGCCATCATCTTGGGAGCGGGCAGCTACCTCACGGCTTCGCTCGCCCTCCGCACCCCCGAGGTGAACCTCATCGCCGACGCCGTCCGCCGCCGCCTGGGCCGGCCCGCAACAGCCTAGGCGGATCAGGTAGGGTTATGTCAGACGAGCTGAGAGCCGGTCGGTAGAGAGGGCCAGGGCACGGGCGGGCTCTATTCAACGCCAGGTAGCGCTGCGGCAACGGCTGGCCGGCTCGTCGCCGGCGGCATCGGGCTGCAGCCGCCGTTCACAAGCCGGTGCCAACCGAGGAGGGCTAGCTGGGGCAGCTCCCGCTGGAATCGCTCGGCGACGGTCCTGTCGCCGTGGTGAGCGACTGGGAAAATGACCCCGATCACGGTGCCGCTGTGGCCGATGCAGACGCCGGCTCCACCCAGGGCTTGCCCCAGACGAAGAACCTCGCGCAATTCCGGCTTGGGCAAGATGCGCTGGTGGGCCAGAGCGCTCTCGGTCGCCGCCTGGCCCAGCAGCCGCAGGTCCCTCCGTCGCAGACCGGCCCGCAGCAGGGCCAGGGCTCGTTCCGCCCGGGGCGAGAGCCGTAGCAGCTCGTCACGGCGGTCGACCGCGTTGTAGGCTAGCGTGTCGACCTCGCCCCCACAATCCAGAACCAAGACCGCCGCGGCTGGGGCCGGGCCCAGGTCCTCGCAGAGCGTGCCCTGGCGGTGGTCGAAGAGGGTCAGGTGCGGAAAAAGAGAGCTGTTGGTGGGCTCGACGGCCAGGGCCAACCCGGCCACCTCTTCCGGCCGCAGCCAGCGTCCCCCGGCCCGGGCCAGAGCGTACAGCGCCCCCGCCACGTCCGCGGTCGAGCTGCCCAGACCCTTGCTGCGCGGCAAAGGCGAGCGGATGCTCAAGCGTGCCCCCAGCCCTGGCAGGCCCAGGTAAGCGAGGCCCAGGGCAAGGGCCCGGCCCGCCTTAGGAGCGTCCGCGGGCCCCTGCACGCTGCCGCCATCAGGCAGCAGCTCGACCGTGACTTCGGCGTAAAGGTCCAGAGGGCAGGACACCAGGAAGTGCCGGCCGTCGCTCAACCCCTGCACCAGCTCGCCGCAGGTTCCCGGCAGATAAACCGTCGCCTTCAATACTCGATTCCTTTGCGGGCCTTGATCCCCTTCTCGTAGGGATGCTTCAGCAGCCTCATTTCCGTGGCCAGGTCGGCTACAGCGAGCACCTCGGGCGGCGCACCACGCCCGGTAAGGACCAACTCAACCCCCGCGCCTCGCCTGTCAATCAGGTCCAGAATCTCCTTCGTCTGCAGCGCGCCAACCTTACAGGCGGTAAGCACCTCGTCGAGCACGAGCAGGTCGTACTCGCCGCTCTGCAGCACTGCGCGCGCCCGAGCGAGCACCGCCAGCGCCTGCTCGCGCAGTTGCTCGGGATTCAGGCGAAAGGCACTGCCGCGGTTGGGCTGGACGATCTCAAACAGTTGACAGCGCTCCATCGCCCGGTGCTCGCCGCAGCGCGGGTAGCCCTTGAGGAACTGCAGGAAGAGCACGCGCAGACCCTGGCCGGCAGCGCGGGTGGCCAACCCCAGGGCCGCGGTCGTCTTGCCTTTGCCGTCTCCGGTGTAGACCTGAACCAGACCCAACCCCCTAGCCATCGCCCAATTCCTCCGCTGCGGCGCGGCGGGCCAAGCGCTTTAAGTCCACCGGCAACCCGGCTACGACCAGGTAGACCTGATCGGACAGCCTCGCCAGGCGGCGGTTGGCCCAGCCGAGGAGATCGCGGTAAGCGCGCCCCAGGGGATACGACGGTACCAGCCCCATGCCGACCTCGTTGGTGACGATGAGCAGGTGAGCGCCGCTCTGCCGCTGCCAATTGACGAGGTCGACCACCTCCCGGTCCAGAGCGCCTCTGACCCGCTCGTAACTGCCGTCGGCGTAGGGGTCATCGCCGGTCAGCGAACCCAGCAAGTTGCTCACCAGCAGAGTCAGGCAGTCGAGCAACGCCACGTTGGGGGTCGGAACCGTGGCCAGGGCGCGACCCACCTGTAGCGGGGCCTCGAGCGTCCGCCAGCAGGGCGGTCGCGCCGCCTGATGGGCAGCAATGCGGGCCCGCATCTCCTCGTCTCGAGCCTCTGCCGTAGCCACGAAAAGCACGTCCCGCCCCAGCTCGGCAGCCAGTTCCTCGGCGAAGTCGCTCTTGCCCCCGCGCGCTCCCCCTAGAATCAAGACGAGCCTGCCCTCGCTCACCGGCCCGCCTCCAGGCCGACCAGGCCGTAGATGAGACGCATGTCCAGACTGACCCTCACGACGTCGGCCAGGCGGTCGTAGGCACGTTGGCGATCGAAGGCGGGCGCGCTTTCACCCAACCGCTCTCCCTTGCGCTCGGCCAGCCAGGCCAGCAGGCGGCGCCGGAGGCCGGGGCGATCGAATAACCCGTGCACGTAGGTGCCGGCGACCAGACCGTCCGCCGACACCGCACCGTCCTCGGCCGATACCTCCACACCTCCGCACTCGCTCACCCGCAGCGCGGCCCGTCCGTCGACCAGGCTCTGCCCCATGTGAATCTCATAGCCCTCGACCGCCGCTCCTTCGGCCAGAGAAAAGAGCCCCGGAGAAGCCAGCACGCGCGCCTTCACCCGCTGGGTTGCCTTGGCGGGAGCGAAGGTCGTGTCCACGGGCAGCAGATCCAAACCGTCGCTTACAGGGTCCGCCGATTCGATGCCCAGAGGGTCGAGCAGCCGGCGGCCGAGCATCTGGTAGCCGCCGCAGATGCCGAGAACGGGCACCCCGCGCTGGTTAGCCGCCACGACCGCCGCGCCGAGGCCGGAGCGGCGCAAGTGCTGCAGATCGCCGACGGTGGTCTTGCTCCCGGGCAGGATAATCAAGTCGACGCCGGCCAGCTGCGCCGGCCGCTCCACCAGTCGCAGCTCCACTTCAGGCTCGGCGCGCAAAGGGTCGAAGTCGTCGAAGTTGGCGATGTGCGGTAGACGCACCAGCCCGATCGCAACCTTGGCCGGTGGCGCGCCCTGCCACTCACGACTCTCCAGCGAGACCGAGTCCTCGTCGGCCACACCTAGATCGCGTACGTAGGGGATGACGCCGGCCACCGGCACGCCCGTACGCTCACGGAGGAAATCGAGCCCGGGCTTGAGCAACTCCACGTCGCCCCGGAACTTGTTGACGACGAGGGCCTTGACCAGCAACCGTTCCGCCGGCTCCAGAAGGTCGAGCGTGCCGACCAGGGAAGCGAACACCCCGCCTCGGTCGATGTCGGCCACCAGCAAGACCGGCGCGTCGGCCGCCCGGGCGACGCGCATGTTGACGATGTCGTTGTCTTTGAGGTTGACCTCCGCCGGGCTGCCGGCCCCTTCGATCACTACCACGTCGTATTGCGAACGCAGGCGCGCCAGCGAGCCCTGCACCACCGGCCAGAGCTGGTCTTTGAAGTCGTAGTACTCGCCGGCCGAGAGGGTCTTGAACGGCCGGCCGAGCAGTACCACCTGACAGCGCGCGTCGGTCTCCGGCTTCAGCAGTATCGGGTTCATATGCACCGTCATCTCGGCCCCGGCGGCCTCCGCCTGGACAGCCTGAGAGCGCCCCAACTCGCCGCCGTCGGCGGAGACGTAGGAATTCAGAGCCATGTTCTGAGCCTTGAACGGGGCGACGCGGTAACCATCCTGGCGAAAAATACGGCACAGGGCCGTGACCAGGATGCTCTTGCCGGCCGACGAGGCGGTACCCTGGACCATAATGACTCTAGCAGTCACGCAGTTCCTCCTCGATGGCTGCCACCAGGCGGCGGCACTCGGCCAAAGGTCGCATTCCTATGCGCACGTACGCCGGCAGGCCAAACGAGCTGCAATCGCGAAGGCAGCAGCCGCGCCGCAGCAGTGCTTCGCCAAACGAGCGGGCGTCGCCCACGCGCACCAGAAAGAAGTTGGCTGCCGACGGCTGAACGGGCAATCCCAGTCGCGCCAGCTCCCTTGTTAGGTATGCCCTGGCAACCGCTGCCTCGGCCAAACCACGGGCTACGTGTGCCTCGTCCGCCAAAGCGGCCAATCCGGCGGCTTGGGCGGTCGCGCTGACGCTCCAGGGCGCCTTGACCGTGCGTAGAACGCGGGCAACTTCCGGCGCCGCCAGGGCGTAGCCCAGGCGCAGACCCGCCAGGCCATAGTCCTTGGTCAACGAACGAAGAAGCACCAGGTTCGGTCCCACCAGGTCGACCAGAGAGTCGGCCTGCGACACGAACCGCAGGTAGGCCTCGTCCACCACCAGCAGCGAACCGTGACAAGCCGCAAGTATCGTCTCCACGTCCCGCCGGCGCAAATAGGCCCCGGTCGGGTTGTTCGGATTACAGAGGAAGACCAGCCGCGGTCGGCACTCACCGACAGCCGCGGCGACAGCCTCCGGCCTCACGGCGAAACCATTGAACTCGCCGGCTCGCCAGCCAACAACCTTCGCCCCGGCGATGGCGGCGGCGCGAGCATACTCGCCGAAGGTCGGGCCCACCACCAGGGCCGTGTCCGTGGGGCGCAAGTAGGCCGCCGCCAACAGCCAAATGATTTCCACCGAGCCGTTGCCGACGACGACCCACTCCGCGGGCAGGCCCGTCAGCTCAGCCAGCGCCCGCCGCAGTTGGCGGCAGCCGTCGTCCGGATAGCGAGCCGGGTCGACCGCGGTTAGAGCCGCCAGGACGCGAGGCGAAACGCCCAGCGGGTTGCAGCTGGCGCTGAAGTCGAGCACGGCCCCCAGGCCACGCTCCGCTGCCTCCGCCGCCGAGAGCGAACCGTGGGGACAAACCGGCACATCGGACAACTCAGGTCTAGGCGAAGTAGACACTGCGCACCACCAGCAGAATGAACGAACCAACGGCCGCCACAACCAGAGCCGTGGTTGCCAACGAGATAGCCCGCTCGATGCTGGTCGCGTCGGGCAGCCTCGGACCGTCGCCCAAGCGATAGTGGCCAACCTTCTCCAGGGTAACACCCAGCGCTCCCGCCATCGCGCTCATCGGCCAGCCGGCGTTAGGGCTCTCCGTGGCACCCGCATAGCGCAAGGCGCCACGCCAGGCCGGCGCGGCCCCGGCGCCGCCCAGCGCGCTGGCGATGATCAGCAACATAGCCGTCAACCGAGCAGGCAACAGGTTAGTCAGGTCGTCCAGCCGCGCCGCCGCCTTCCCTAGGTACTCGTAGCGCCCGTGGTAGCCGATCATCGAGTCGAAGGTATTGAGGACCCGATAGGCCAAAGCACCCGGCACGCCAAAGAGCGTGAAGTACAGCAACGGTGCCACCAGAGAATCGCTGCTGTTCTCGGCCACCGACTCGACGGCCGCCGCGGCCAGCAATGGTCCCTCCAGCCGAGAAGTATCGCGGCTCACCAGCGCCCGCAGCTCCCAGCGGGCACCGGGCAGATCCCCCGCGGTCAAGCGGCGACGCACAGCTCGCGCGGCCCGAAACAGGCCTCGCGGAGAGAAGGTCGACTTCAACAGGAAGGTTCCCACTGCGAAGTAGAGCACCGGCGCCGCGGAGTGGAGGTAGGCCAACAGCAGCCACACCGGGCCGAGCGCCACCAGCAATCCGAACACTACGATCGCGCCACCGTAGACGAGCTGGGCGCGCGCTCCCACCACCGGCGCCCGCTCCAACAGGCCGATCAGACGGCCTATCCAGACGACCGGATGGGCGACCGCGGGGGGCTCGCCCAGCGCCAGGTCCCAGGCCAGTGCCGCCAGGAGCATTGCCGCCTCTAGCACGACCGAGCCCTCCCCGCGCCACAGGCCGCGACGAACCGGCCTGCCAGACGAGCATTGCTGGCGAAGTGCAGGTGCACGTAGGAGGCCAGGAGATTGCCCTGCCGGTAGCCCTCGCGCCGCCCGTCCTCCAGCTCGTAAGCGGCCGCCTCGCCGGGGAACGGTTCAGCCAGACTAGACCAGTGGAACTCGTGCCCGCGCGCCCGGTCGCCCGCGACGAGCAGCGGGCCATCGTGAAGGGCCCGCGCCTCGGCGTAGCCCAAAGCGATGCGCCGCCCCTTCATCAGGGCCTTCGCCGGTAGCACGCCCGCCATGGAGAAGACGTGGCCATCGGGATCGGCCAGGCTCCCGCACAGGTACATGAGCCCCCCGCATTCGGCGTAGGTCGGGGTCCCCGCTAGCACTGCCTCACGCACCGAGTCTAGCATCTCTCGGTTGTCCGCCAAGGCAGCCGCGAAGAGTTCCGGGAAGCCGCCTCCCAGATAAAGCCCGTCGCTGCGGGGGGGTAGAGAGCGGTCGTGCAGCGGGCTGAAGAACGCCAGTTCGGCCCCGTGGGCGGCCAGTAGGTCCAGGTTGTCTTGATAGTAGAAGCAGAAGACCTCGTCACGAGCGACGGCGAGCCTGGCCCGCTGGGGAGCCGGCTCCGCCGGCCAGACGCCGCTCGCGACTACGGCGATCGGCAGCGCCTGCTCGGCAAGGCGCAGAACGGCTGCCAGATCGACGTTCTCACCGACGTGTAGCGCCAGCCGCTCGAGGTAGTCCACGGCCAACCGTCCCTCGTCGGTCGGTACCAGGCCCAGGTGGCGCTCCGGCAGGGCCAGGTCGTCACGTCGGGGCAGGCAGCCCACCACGGGCAAACCGGTCTTCTCCTCCACCGCCTGCTTGACCAGTGCGGCATGCCCGGGGCCGCCAACATTGTTGGCGATGACACCCGCCACCCTCAACTCACGATCGAGCTCGGCGTAGCCCTTGACTATCGCCGCCGCGCTCTGAGCCAGCCGGCCGACGTCGATTACCAGCAGCACGGGCAGGCCGAGCAACTTGGCCACCCCGGCGCTCGTGCCGGCGCCGGCTTCCCGGGGATGTCCATCGAAAAGGCCCATCACGCCCTCGACCAGAGTCAAGTCGGCCCCGGCCAGCGCCCTGCGATAGCTCTCGCGCAGAGCGTCGGCAGGCATCATCCAGCTGTCCAAGTTGCGGCAGGGGCGCCCAGCCGCCAGGGTCAGATAGGTGGGATCGATGTAGTCGGGACCCACCTTGAACGGCTGCACTTTGCTGCCTCGCCGGGCCAGCGCCGCGAGCAGGCCGGTGGCTACGGTCGTCTTGCCGACTCCACTATAGGCCCCAGCTATCATTACCCCGGGCAAGCTAACCATAGCCGACCCTTGCTAGGGCGACGAACGAAAGCAACACAGCCACCTCCGCCAACTGATCGATGGCCCCGTAGGAGTCGCCGGTCAAACCCGGGATGCGCGTGCAGACAAAGGCACCCGCAAGCACTGCCACCAGCCCAGCAGAAAGGCAGGCGACCAGAGCGGTCCACGGCCCCAGGCCGACCAACACGGCCAGCGCCGCCGTCGCCAGGGCGAGGCAGGTCGCCAGCAGCAGGTGCCCCCAAGTGACGCCATCCTTGAACGAACGCCCCAGGCCGTCCTCCCGAGCGTAAGGGAAGCCCCAGATGCTCAGCACCATCGCCCAGCGGCTGAGCGTTGCCATCAGGACCAGAGCGTAGGTCCGCGGCGGCCCCGACAATTCTCCCAGGCAGGCGTAGAGCAGCAGCAGCACGCTGACGGCACCCAGTACGCCGAAGCTGCCGACCCGGCTGTCGCGCATGATCTCCAACCGCCGAACCGGGTCACGCCTGCCGAACAGGCCGTCGCAACTGTCCATCAACCCGTCGAGGTGCAGCCCTCCGGTAAGCAGTATGGACGCGATTAACAGTCCGGCGTTGGCCACCGCCGTGGGCCAGACGAGGCGGAGCAACGAATCGAGCGCCGCCAGCGTCAGACCAACCAAGAGGCCCACCAGCGGGAAGAAAGCCGCCGAACGACCGATCTCCCCGGGGCGCACTTCGTCGTGCGGCAACGGCAAGGCAGTCAGGAAGCGAAGGGCGAAGTGCAAACCCACGAGCTGGAACCCCTAGCCCGCGGCAGCGGGCGTGGCCTCTTTGGCCTCCGCCACGCCCGCCTCCGCAAAGGTCGCCATCTCATTCAAGGCGCGCACCGCCGCCTCGACCACCATCATGCCCAGGGCCGCCCCGGTGCCCTCGCCTAGTCGCATACCCAGGTCGAGCAGCGGCGCCGCCCCCAGCCAGCGCATCGCCGCCTGGTGCCCAATCTCGACCGATAGGTGCGCCTGAATCATCCTCTGCTTGGCCACCGGGCAGAGGAGCGACGCCACCACAGCCGCCGCGCCGGAGATGAAGCCGTCCACGAGCACGACGACGTTGTTGGCCGCCGCGCCCAGGATGACTCCGGCCAGGCCGGCGATTTCGTAGCCGCCCACCTTCGCCAGCACGTCCAGGCCGTCCCTGGGGTCGGGCCGATTGACCCGCAAGGCCCGCTCCACGACCTCGACCTTACGGCGCAGGCCGGCGTCGTCCAGCCCAGTGCCCCGACCGGTCACCAACGCGGGCTCCAGACCGGTTACCGCCGCGACGATGGCGCTGGAGGGCGTCGTGTTGCCGATGCCCATATCGCCCGTGGCCACCATGTCCAGACCGCGACCAAGCTCGGCTTCGACCGCCTCGATGCCGACCTCCAGCGCCCTGATCGCCTGCTCGCGAGTCATGGCCGGCCCGCGGGCGATGTTGGCCGCGCCAGGCGCGACCTTGCGCTGCCAGAGGCCCGGATGGGGCCGCAGCTCCGCCGCCACGCCGATATCCACCACCAGCACCCGGGCGCCGGCCTGGCCGGCGAGCGAGTTGATGGCGGCACCGCCGCGCAAGAAATTGTAGACCATCTGCGGCGTGACTTCGGCGGGATAGGCGCTCACGCCCTCGCTACAAACCGCGTGGTCGCCCGCCATGACGATCACGGCCTTGTTCCGCACGCTGGGCCGCGCCCGCCCCTGAATGCCGGCTACTTGAATCGCCAGCTCCTCCAGGCGGCCGAGGCTGCCCCGCGGCTTGGTAAGTTCGTCCTGCCGGGCCCGGGCCGCGGCCATCGCCACTTCGTCGAGCGGTCGGATACGCGCTATTGTCTTCTCCAGGTTGGCCAACTCAGTCTCCTCCGTTGATCGATGTTCTACCGGTGACCAGTGCGACCGGCAGGCTGTTGCGAGGATGGGGCACGACGCAGACCTCCGCGCCGTAAGCCGCCCCCACGTTGGCGGGAGTGATCACCTCGCCCGGCTGCCCCTCGACCAGCACTCGTCCCTCGCGAAGAATGATCAGCCGATTGCAGTACTGGGCGGCAAGGTTCAGATCGTGAAAGACGGCGAGCACGGCGAGCCCCCGCTCCCGCGCCAGACCGGCGATGATATCCATAATCGCTGCCTGTTGGTTTATGTCGAGATGAGAGGTAGGCTCGTCGAGCAGCAGCAGCGACGGCTGCTGCGCCAGGGCGCGAGCGATCACGACCCGCTGCACCTCACCGCCCGACATCTCTCCCAAACGGTGCTCGGCCAGGTCCCACACCCCACACGTTTCTAGCGCTTGGCGGGCGACCGCCGCATCGCGCGGGCCCTCTGCCTGGAACAACCTCAGATGGGGCGTTCGGCCCAGAAGCACCAACTCCCAGGCCGTGAAAGCTTCCGGCAAGTGCGGGTTCTGGGGCACGACCGCCATTCGCCTTGCCAACTCGCCGCGTGACAGCTGCCCAAGCGGCGTCCCGTCTACCCAGACCTGCCCCGAGTGCGAGCGCAGGACGCCGCTGACCAAGCGCAGCAGGGTGGACTTGCCCGAGCCGTTGGGACCGATCAGACCTACCACTTCGCCCGCTCGGGCCTGGAGGCTGACCCCGGCCAAAGTCGGCCGGCCGTTGTAGGCAAAGCGCAGGTCCTCAACTCGCAGTAGTACGCCGCCGGTCATCAGAACACCAACCGTTTCCGCTGTCGCAGCAGGTAGAGGAAGAACGGGGCCCCGCACAGCGCCGTGACAATGCCCACGGGCAGCTCGGTCGGGGCCAGCACTGTCCGGGCGGCGGTATCCGACCAAAGGAGAAAGATGGCGCCCGCCAGCCAGGAAAGAGGCAATACCAGCCGGTAGTCGTGTCCCCACAGCATGCGCACGGCGTGGGGCACGATGAGGCCGACGAAGCCGATGAGGCCGCTGACCGACACGGCGGCCGCGGTGCCCATCGTCGCGGCCGCGACCAAGACGAATTTGAGCCGCTCGACGTTGAGGCCCAGCTGCGCGGCCTGCTCCTCGTCCAGCTGCAGCACGTTCAGCAGCCGGGCGTTGACCAGCACTACAGCCAGACTGAGCAGCACGTACGGCAACACGGTGCCCAACTGCTGCCAGCTGCCTAGGGAAAGGCCGCCTAGGAGCCAGAAGTAGATGACGTGCAGCTTGTCCTGCTGCAGGTATATCACGAATGAAGTGATAGCCGTGCAGAAGGAGCCTAGCGCCACGCCCGCCAGCAGCAAGGTCGTGAGGGGCGTGGTGTTTCCCACTCTAGCCAATAGGGAAACGACCACGACGGTGATAGTCGCCCCGGCGAAGGCCAGCCACTGCACGACGCCCAAGCCGTACCAGGCCTGTGGCAGGGGCAGGGCGAAGCCGATTACCGCCCCCAGCCCCGCCCCGGCGGCCACGCCGATGAGGTAGGGATCGGCCAGCGGATTGCGGAACATACCTTGGTAGGTGGCCCCCGCCACCGCCAGCGAGCCGCCGACGACCGCCGCCAGCAGGATGCGCGGCAGGCGTATCTGCAGAACGACCGCCTCTTGGGCTGGCGTCCAGGTGACCGGCAGCCCGAGGACGTCGCCGAGGAACGGTGTGCGACTGAGCAGCATGTGCCAGACTGTGCCCACGGGCAGCGACACGGCGCCGACCGTGATGGCCAGAAGGACGCTCAGCAGCAGCGCCCCACCCACGCCGAGCATCAGTAGGGCAATGGGTCTCCCGGCGGCTCGCGCCTGCCCCTGGCTGTGCCAGACCCAGAGCCGCCCTCGCCTAGTTTCACTCAAGTGCAAAGCCCTACCTCGCCGGGAAGAGCTCGGGGTGGAGGGCCCGCGCTAGGAACTCCAGGCCGTCCACGGCTCGCGGCCCCGGACGGTTGGTGATGTCCTGGTCGGGCAAGAGCACGATCCGGTTGTTCTTCGCGGCCGCCACCGAGGCCCAGCCGGGCCGCTCCTTGACCATCCGCGCGGTGACGCCGCCGGAGTCGGAGCCGTGGTCAGAGAGAATAATCACCTGTGGGTCCGTGGCCACAATCGTTTCCGGGTTTAGCTTGGGCCAGGAGCCCTGAGCGTCGTGGGAAACGCTCTCGCCACCCGCCTTGGCGATCATATCGTCGAGGAACGTGCCGGGGCCGACGCTGATCAGGTCTGGGCTCAGCTCGAAGAACACCCGCACCTTGGCCGCGGCGGCCGTCTTGGCCGTGACGGCCTGGATGCGCTGCCGCAGCTCGCCGGCCACCCTCTCGGCCTGGGCCTGTTTGCCGGTGAGTCTACCGAGAAGCAGCAGGTTCTCCGGCATCTGATCCAGTTTCGTCGGTTGAATTACCACCACCTTGAGGCCACGCTGCTCCAGGTCGGCGACCACTCCCTTGGTATGGATCTGCGTTGCCAACACCAGGTCCGGCGCCAAACCGACTATCTTCTCGACGTTGGGTTTTGAGAAGCCACCCACCTTCTCCTTGCTCTTGGCCTCGGCGGGGTAGTCGGAGTAGTCGTCTACACCTACCAGACGGTCCTGCAAGCCCGCGGCGTAGACCAGCTCCGTGTTGCTGGAAGCAAGGGAGATCAGGCGCTGGGGCTCCTGGGCAATGGTGACGCTGCGACCGGCATCGTCGGTCACCGTGAGTGGGAATCCCGGCGCGGCGGGCGCCGGAGCGGGGGTGGCCGCCTCCGCGCAGCTACTTAGCAGCAGTAGGGCGACGAGCAAAGTCCACAGACGAAGGTTTCGCGAGAGCACGGGCATTCCTCCTGCCGGACAATATGGTATCCGCCGCAAGCGAGCCGGACCTTCGGCGGGCAGGAGGCTCGCTGACACAGCGAAGCCCCCTGCCACGAGTGAGACAGGGGGCTTCGGCAATGGCCGAATTCACCCACGCCTTTCCTCGAAGGCTACCGGTGATCGGCGAGATGGGGAGACCTGGCTTCTCGGCGGCAAGGCCGAGTCACAGTTGCGGGACAGCGGCGGAATTGCACCGCCTTCACCCCTCGCCGGCACTGACCCCTATGGGCCGGACGCCGGCGGTATCGCCGTTTGCTCCGGTGATAGACGCATTCTATCACCGGCCCTGGGCAGTGTCAACAACGGGTCGACCTAGGGCTGCAAGTGACAGGTGTCGTTGAGCAGGCGCAAGATGGGGCCCTCGTGGCCCAAGTCGAGGACGGTAAGCGAGGCGTGGTCCAGCTTCAGTTTCCACAGCGATGCCGGCGGCAGGCCCAAGCAGAGACAGATGAGAGCCCGCAGGGAACCCCCGTGAGCCACGACGAGCAGCGCTTGGTCTTCAGGCCCCTCGCGCACCTCGGCCAGGAAGCGCCCCACGCGAGCGAATAGGTCGGCAATGCTCTCTCCTCCTGGCAGCGACACGTCCAGTCGCCTGCACGACCAGAACTCCTCGCTCTGGGGGTAAAGGCGAGCGGCCTCCTGCCAAGTCAGCCCCTCGAGGTAACCGAAATCGAGCTCTCGCAAGTCGGGATGGACGATTGCCGGAAGGCCGGGGGCCAGGCAGGCCGCCGTGGCCCGGGCGCGCAACCGGTCGGAGGAGTGGACCGCCACGGCCGGTTCGGTTGCCAGACGCCCGGCGATTCTCCTCGCCTGTGCGAGTCCCGCCTGGCTCAGGGGATGGTCGGTGCGTCCCCAGTAGCGGCCATTGGCGCCAACGGTCGCCGCGTGGCGCACCAAAAGCAGCCTAGGCAAGACGGTCGCTCCGCGATAAGGGCTTGGCCATATTATCTATTCGCCCGCCAGGGCCTCGCGCAGGGCCTCCAGGGCCTCCTGCACCAGGTCGACCCGGGCCTGGCTGCCCATGTGGCCCAGCCGGAATACCTTGCCCGCGAGCTGGCCGTAGTTGCCGCCCACTGCCACGCCGCGGCGGCGCAGGCGCTTGTCCAGCTCCGCCCAACCGAGCTGCCCCGGCACTTGCACAGCCGTCACCGTGGGCGAAGAGTAGGTTTCTTGGCCCGAGTACAGCTCCAGCCCCAGCTCGGCCAGCCCCTGGCGACAGGCCTGCGCGGCCTGCGCGTGGCGAGCGAAGACCGCTGCCAGTCCTTCCGCGAGGATCAGCTGGCAGGCCTGGGAGAGAGCCGCCAACCCCTGCCAGTAAGGGGTGTACGGGAAGTACCGGTCGGACAGCGCGGTCTTCCAGGGGGCCAGGGCATCGTAGCCTTGGTAGCCGACCTCGTCGACGGCACGCCAGGCACGTTCGCTCACCGTGACAATCGCCAGGTCCGGCGGACTGGAAAGGCACTTCTGGGTGCCGATCAGTCCCAGGTCGATGTGCCAGCCATCGATTAGCAGCTCGGTTCCGGCGGCGCTCGAGACCCCGTCCACGTAGAATAAGGGCACATCGTGCTTGGCCACCAGCGCCCCCACCGCTCCCACGGGGTTCAGCGTCCCAGAGGACGTTTCACAGTGGACCATAGTCACCATCTTGGGGCGAACTCGCTTGATTGCCGCCTCGACCTGATCTGGGTCAGCCACCGCATTCCAGGGGAAATCGACGCTCTCCACCTGGGCGCCGATAGAGCGCGCCAGGTCGCCGATGCCGGACCCGAAAAGGCCAGTTGATACCGCCAGCACTCTGTCGCCGGCTTTGAGGCAACTCTTGACGGCGCCCCACAGGGCAAGCATGCCCTCGCCGGTCATTATGGCGCACTGGTTGCGGGTCTGGAGAATCAGCTGCAGCTGCCCTTCGGTCTGAGCATACAGGTCGAAGTACTCGTCTTCCAGGTCGGCGGACCCGTAGTCCGCCTGATAGGCCGCCAACACAGCCGGCGGCACGGCGGTCGGTCCCGGCACCATCGGCACGCGGTACGTTCGCACAGCCTGCCTCCCGATATCTGCCTAGAACACCGGATCGAGCCGGTATATCTCGGCGGGATCAGCGTAGTCCATCGTTTCGCCCCGGGTAAGCGTGCCGGAGGCAATGTCGAGGACCAGGTCGACGAAGCGCTGGCCCGCCTCAGTTGGCGTCTCGTCTCCGGTGATCACTGTGCCTGAGTAGTAGTCGATGCCTTCACGACAACGCTCGGCCGTGCTTGGATTGGCTGTAGCCCAAAGCAAGGGCGCCACGACTGCGGGCGACGGGTCGAGCAGCACGCGCTGGGGGATGCCACCCCCGCCCAGCTGGAAGATGGTCAATTGAGCACCCGCCGCCGCGTAGCCCGGGAAGATCGAGAGGTGGTTCATCCAGTTGTCGACGAAGTAGAGCCCGCGTCCGGGTGGCCGCTCGCCATAGGCCAAGGCGCCCGCGATGGGATGATGGCCCGCTTTATGGATGGCGCCCAGGGATTTCTCCTCAAGGGTAGTGATACCGGCGGCGATATTGGCAGGTACCGGGTTAATGGTCCGGATATCCTCGCCCACCGAGAGAGCTCTTTCCTCCACGAATCTGGCGGCCGCCAAGATCTTGCCCGCGGTCGCGTCGTCAACCGCGCGGCGGGCCAGCACCGTTTCGGCGCCGATGATCTCAGTTGTCTCCCCAAACAGGGCCACGCCACCGGCGTCGACCACCCGGTCGAAGAGGTAGCCCACGGCGGGATTGCCGGCAATGCCCGAAGTCGGGTCCGAGGCGCCGCATTTCACCCCCAGCACCAGCTGGCCCAGGCCGAACGGCTCGCGACGCACCCGTGAGGCCTGGCGGACCAGCTCGCGAGCGATGGCCACGCCGCGGGCGATTGACATTAGGCCGCCGCCGGCGTCTTCGGCCACGTCCAGGAACTCAACAGGCTTGCCGGACTTGGCTATCTCGCGGGTCAGACGCTCGAGGCTAAGCTCGGGATAGCCGGCGCCGGGGCTGGCGTTGTGCACCAGCACGGCGGCGACGTTGGGGTTGCGGCCCAGGCCGATGAGCAGGCGGGCCACCGCCTCACGGTCACGCGAAGTCATGCCGGCGCCGTGGTTGGGCGTGCAGATGGTCTTGGTGCCGGGGACGAACTGGCAGATCTTCGTGGCAATCAGCCCGCCGGGCAGCACCGCCACGTAGTTGCGAATGCCGACCGAGCCGTCGGGCCTGGGAAAACCAAGGAATTGCATCTTCGACCCTCTAGCGTAGCGTGGCCAGGTACTTCTCTAGCCGATCCATGCCCTCGGCGATGTTCTCCAACGAGGTAGCGTAGGAAAACCGCAGGTAGCCCTCGGCGTTGCTGCCGAAATCGATGCCGGGCGCCACCGCGAGATGGGCATCGCGCAGCAGCTGGAAGGCGAAAGACAGGGAGTCGCTGCAGTAGCGGCGGAAGTTGACCAACATGTAGAACGCCCCGGTGGGAGGGTGGGGAATGCTCAGATCCAGGCGGTTGAGCCGCTCGAGCAGATACAGTCTGCGCTCGGCATAGGTCTGACGCATCTTCTCCACGGCGGTTCTGCACTCGGGCTCCTGCAGGGCGGCAAGGGCGCCCCACTGCACGAATGAGTTGGCGGAGATGAACAAGTTCTGGTGGATCTTCTGGAGGGCGCGCGCTAGTCCCAGTGGAGCGATGGCATAGCCGAGCCGCCAGCCCGTCATAGCGAACTGCTTGGAGAAGCCGTTCAGCGCCACGGCATCGCTGGTGTACTCCAGGATGCTGTGCTCCTGTCCTTCGTAAACCAGGCCGTGATAAATCTCATCGGAGACCACCAGCGGTCCCAGCCCGGCAATCGCGGCCATTCGCTCGGCATCGAGTACCACGCCCGTTGGATTGGCTGGCGAGTTGATCAGGATTGCCTTGGTGCGCGGCGTGATCTTGCCGGCGATCGCCGCCGGCTCCAGCTGGTAGCCGCCGTCTTCGTCCGTGTCAACGTATACGGGCACGCCGCCGGCAAAGCGGATGTAGTTCGGGTAGCAGGCGTAGCAGGGGTTGGCCAGAATGACCTCGTCGCCCGGTTCCAGAACGGCGGCGACGACTAGGTATAGTGCGGGCGAAGTGCCCTGGGTGATAATCACCTGCTCGGGCGCCACCCGGGCGCCGTAGCGCTCGCGGTAATCGCCGCAAATAGCCGCGCGCAGTTCGTGCAGGCCCATGCTGTGAGTGTAGTGGGTCTGGCCGGCGCGCAGGGCGGACATGGCCGACTCTACTACGCAGGTAGGAGTGTCGAAATCCGGTTCCCCGACCTCCATGTGGATCACGTGGGCCCCTTCCCGCTGCAGGCGCTGGGCCTCTTCCAGCACCTCCATCACGTAGAAAGGGGTAACCTCGGCAGCACGACGCGCGATCATCCGGGCGGGGACCTCCTCTAGTGGGCGTGGCGCCGTCAGCCCCAACGCTGGCGGGCACTGCGCCAGGAATTATAGCACAGGCGCGGTTGGCAGGCTGGCGGCGGGGCGAGGCGGTCAGGTTGCCGGCTCGGTTGCAGGGGCCAGCCCCCGCTCCCGGATGAGCTGGGTGAAGACAACCGAAAGGACGACGAAGAAGGCGCCGAAGAGGAAGGAGGCCTGGTAGCCCAGCGTCTGCCAGAGGATGCCGCCGGTGATCGGCACGACGATAGCCGCGGCGTGGCTCATAGTGACGCCCATCGCCAGGTTCGGCGAGAGGTCGCGCGGCTCCGAGATCTTCTTGGCGTAGGTGTTCAGACCCATCCGCGCTACATCTAGCAGCCGGTAGCCAAGATACATAGCGAACAGGAAGTACACGTTCGGCACCAGGGCGAAGCCGGAGAAGACGAGCACGTGCCCGGCGTAAGTCCAGGTCAGCACCTTGCGTTCACCCAGGTGGTCGATCCAGTGGCCGATGAGTGGCCCGACTCCCCAGGTCAGGACCGAGTTCACCAGCATCAGAACCGCCACCATGCGCACGTCCACTCCGTAGACGTCAACCAGGGCGAAGACGCCGAAAGTGGCGAAGATCTCGAACCGGCAACCGTCCAGGAAGTTGAGCACGTAGAACAGCCAGTACTGGCGCTTGAAGACGAACCCCTGCTGTCGGACCATGCGGGGGTTGGCCGGCACGAACAACAGGGCCACGGCGCCCACAAGCAAGAGCGCGCCCGAAAGCAGGAACATGTTGCGGTAGCCAATCACCAGGACAAAGGCCAGGGCCAGGCCCATGGCCACGAACTGGCCCGCGGCGCCGGCCGTCTGCAACCGGCCCAGCACACGACCCTCGTAGCCCGGCTCGGCCAAGCCCAGAGCCAGCAGGTAGTAGAGCTGGGTGAAGCTGTGAAAGCCCACACTGCCGATGATTGCCACCGGGATCAGCTGCTCAAACGAGTCCGTGATCGCGTACGCTCCGTAGCCCATCGCGGCGACAAAGAGGGCAAAGGCCGCCATTCTGGTGGCCGGGAAGCGGGCGGTAGCGGCCGCGAAGATCACCAGAAGGAAGCCGGCGAGCTCACGCGAGGCCGTGTAGTAGCCCATCTGAATGCCCGCCATGTTGAGCTGTTCCTTGAAGAAGTTAATGGAGATGGAGCCGTTAACGCCAGAGTTGAAGTAGAAGACGAAGAAGGCGATGGCGATGATGACGAAGGAACGGTTGAACTTCAAGAAGTCATCCCCAGTCGGCAAGTCAGCAGGCGACCTGCTCACCCAACTGGCTCCCGTGGCAGCTAGGCAGCGGCGTGTATGCTATCCCCGAGTGAGACCAAGTGTCAAGGATTCTCCCTGGCCTAGGACGGCGACTGCCCCCGTTCGGGGAGAAGTCTGTCCACAAGCCTGTCGGCGTGCGCCTGAGCGAGCGCCAGAAAGCGACCCGGCTGGCGGCCCAAGGAGGCCAACGCCTGAGCGTCGCTATCGCCCCGTGCGACCAGGTCCATCCCGGCCCGACGCACCGCCGCCTTGTGGCCGAGGCCAACCTGCCTCAGCAATTCCCGGCAGCGACCGGCGTATTCCGTGTCCTCGTCGATGCTGGCCGGCATTGGCAGGCCGTGCTGACGCAGCGTTACACTGAGGTCCGAAAGTCGGTAGGGCGAACGTAGCAGCTCCTTGAGACGATTCGTCAGCTGGGATCGTGCGGCCATGGCCCTGTCGACTTCCTGGGCCAGGATCCCGGCCGGGCGGGCGTTGAACGTGCGCAGTAACCATTCGAATGCCTCCGGCGCCGGCACGGGTAGCGGCTCCTCCAGGAAAACGGAACTGCGCAACTGCGCCGCGGCGCCCTGCAACCCCGCTCCCAACCGGTAGTAGCGTTCGGCGCCTTCGACGTTCTCTAGCGACCAGGCGGCACGATCGAACCCGGCCAACAAGAGGGCCATCTCCCAACCCGGCAAGACTGAGAAGAACTCCTTCCCATCAACTTGACCGTACAGTACGTCGCTGCGTTCCAGCGGGTATTCCTGACGCTGATTCTGGGGAGCAGCAAGAAAAGCGTGGTTCGCCGGGGTGTCGGGAGCGAAGAAAAGACCGTCCTTGTATGCTGGCTGGCCGTCCAGGCCGGGGATTACCGCCCGCAGCGGCTCGTCCAGGCCGGGAACGGCCTTGGCCAGTAGATCGCGCAGGGTGTCGGCGCTGATCTGCTTATAGCTGGCAAACTCCAGGTGCCACTTGAGGTCGATGGCCTGCAGCTGCAGCTCGCCCTGACTAGAACGCAGCCCCACCACCACGTCTGGGCTGGGCAGGCCCACCCGGTTCAGCGTCGATTGCAGTTCCGGATCATCCGATAGGGCCAGCCAACCGATCGGGATAGCCCCCTGTCGCGGCCAGGGGCGCTCCCCCGCCAACAGCGGGCGTAGGGAGGCGAGTCCGACGTCTTCCCAACGCTTGCCGATGTGCTCGCTGGCGTGCCCCCAGTTGCCTATGCGCCTCTCGCGCCGAACTGCCTGCAGGTCGGGGCCGCGTCCTCGTGTCGGCAAGATCTTCCTCGTTTCGGTCAACGGCTACAGCGGGCAGCACGGTACCCAGCGGCAGCCGACCGGTTCTAGAGGCATCGTAGCAGTATCCAGTCCGAACCGCAAACTGGTTTGACAGGTCAGGCTCCCCTCGCATAACATGGGGCCGCCCAGAGGCCGGCCGCGACCTGGCGACCCGGCGCAACCCGGAGGCGGCGAGGAGAGGTCCCGTTTGCTGCCCAGATTCACCCCAGCGTACCTCGGTCGGCTGGCCTGGCGGGCTGCGCTGTTTACCTTCGGGCTCTTCATCTTTGCTATTGGTCTCGTGCTCAACGTACGCGCGAACCTGGGCCTTGGCCCGTGGAACGTCTTCCAGTACGCGCTGACGCTCTGGACGCCGCTCAGTCTGGGTCAGGTCTCGCAGGTCGTGGGGCTGGCTATCATTGGCGCCAGTTACCTTCTCGGCATCAAGCCGGGAATCGGCACTGTCGCCAACATGCTGTTAATCGGCGTCTTCATCGACGTCGGCATGGCCTGGATTCCGGATGCTCGGGAGCCGCCGCAGCAGTACGTGGCGCTGGCCGCCGGATTGCTGGCCCTGGGCTTCGGCTCGGGGATGTACATCAAGCCCGCCTTCGGCGCGGGACCACGCGATAGCCTGATGCTCGGCCTGGTGCTGAGATCGGGTTGGCGGGTCGGCCTGATCCGTAACCTGCTGGAAGGAACCGTGCTGGTGGCCGGCTACCTGCTGGGAGGACCGGTCGGCATCGGTACGGCCTTGTTCGTTCTGCTGATTGGACCGGCAGTCGACGCCGGCCTGGTGTTCTGGCGAGTGCCGGTGCAGCGCAGACGACGGGCCTTCGGCAGCTGGCTGCGACGACCCGCGGATGGCGCCGAGGCCTCGGTGAGTTCGGCCCCTTAGTGCCCGTCTTAGAGGGAGGTTAGGCCCAGTATGCACACAGTGAGTAGACTCTGGCGACCGCTGGCCCTGTTCCTGCTGGTCGCTTTCGTGGCCGGTTGTCAGTCTCCGGCCGCCCCGGCCGCGAGCCCGGCTAAGCCCGCGGCGCAATCGCAAGGAGGAGCATCGTTGCCCAAGCAGTACAGCGCGCCGCCCCCGATGACCCTCGATACCAAAAAGACCTACACGGCGATCATTCACACCACGGACGGCGACATGAAGGTCGACCTCTTCGCCAAAGAAACGCCCAAGACGGCGAACAACTTCGTGTTCCTGGCCCGCGAGGGCTTCTACGATAACGTGAAGTTCCACCGCATCATCAAGAACTTCATGGTTCAGACCGGCGACCCCACCGGCACGGGGACGGGCAGCCCCGGCTACCGCTTCAACGACGAGCCGGTGACTCGCAACTACGTGCGCGGTACGTTGGCCATGGCCAACTCCGGGCCGAATACCAACGGCAGCCAGTTCTTCATCGTCCACGCCGACTACCCCCTGCCGAAGAACTACACCATCTTCGGCCAGGTCACCGGCAAGGACAGCCTGGACGTTCTGGACAAAATAGCCAATACCCCGGTGGGGCCCGACGCGCGGGGGGAGATATCGCGGCCTACCCAGGACGTGCGCATCACCGGCGTGGATATCGCCGAGCAGTAGATGACCGGGACTGCCGCGCCGACCGGCGCAGCAGCCGCTCTAGGCTACACTCTCCACCACTACCTGGGGCAGGATCGACTTGACCTCGTCCGCGGTGCCGAGGTGCGTGCCCACGGTCATCGCCGTGGCCGCACCGGCCGCCGTTCCCAGACGCAGGCCATCGCGGATCGGCTCGCCCCGCGCTAGGGCCAGGGACAGGCCTGCCACCAGCGAATCGCCCGAGCCAACCGTGCTCCGCCGTTCCACCACCGGTGGCACGGCGCGGTAGGCCTGCCCCTTCTCCACGCAGATGGCTCCCTGCGCGCCCATGGAGATGACTACCACTTCCACGCCCTGGCCGAGCGATTCTCTAGCCCCTGCCAGCACCGCCGGCAAGTCCGGCAGCGCGCGTCCCAGCAGGCGCTCTGCCTCCCGCACGTTGGGTTTGATGCGGGTCGGCCCGACCGCCACCCCGGCGCGAAAGGCTTCGCCATCGACATCAAGGATTGTCTTCACGCCTTTGGCACGCGCCAGACGAACGTAGTCGGCGTAAGTGTCGGGCGGCAACCCGTTTGGCAGGCTACCTGCCAGCACTAGCACGCTGCCCGCCTGGACCCAGTAGGCCAGAATCTGAGCCAGCGCTTCCGCGTGCTCAGCGCTGACCCCCGGTCCCGCGCCGTACAGGCTCGTGGCAGCGCCGGAGGCTTCGTCCACCACCGTGACATTGATCCGAGCCTGGCCGGGAAGGCGCACGAAATGGCTCTGCACCCCTTCGTCGTCGAGGGCTCGCTCCACGACCGCGCCGATCTCTCCCGCGAGAAAGCCAAAGGCTATGGTGGGATAGCCGAGACGGTGGACTACTCTAGAAACGTTAATGCCTTTGCCCGCCGGATCGAGCTGGGCATCGTGGAAGCGATTGACCGCGCCCACGTCGAGCCGGTCAACGAAGACTGTCTGGTCCACGGCTGGATTGCAGGTAAGGGTGATGATCAACGGTTCCCCGACCTGGCTGCTTCACAAGGAGCGCTAGGCCATCCAGGTGCCACCGTTCACACTCAACGTCTGGCCGGTGACGAAACTGTTCTCCGGCTGCACGAGGAAGAGAACGGCCCGGCCAATGTCCTCTGGTTCCCCCAGCCTACCGACCGGAATGAGGGCCTGGCGCCGCTTGATCTCCGCCTCGCCGACCCGCCCCAGCATAGGAGTCATGATCGGTCCCGGCGCGATCACATTGACGGTAATGCCCAACGGTGCCAGCTCGAAAGCCATGGCCTTGGTTAGGGCAACGACCCCCGCCTTGGCCACCGCGTAGTCGGCCTGGGCCCAACCGCCGGGTTTGGCGCCCAACACGTGCCCGGCCAAGGCGACCCGGGAAGAGAGATTGACGATCCGACCGTAGCCCACCGTCAGCATGCTTGGCAGCACCGCCCGGCTGCAATAGAAGCAGCTATTCAAGTTGCCGTCGATTACCCGCTGCCAGGACTCGTTGTCGGTATCCTTGAGCATCTTCCCGGAGCCCTCGACGCCCGCGTTGTTAACCAGGATATCGATGCGGCCGAAGCGCTTGAGCGTGTCGTCGATCAGCCGTTGCACCTGTTCGGGCTGGCTAACGTCGGTCGGCACATCGACGACTTCGCCGCCCCTGGCTCGGATTTCCGCCGCGGCTGCCGCCAGCGTCTCCGCGCCCCGGGCAACCATCATCACACGCGCCCCTTGCCCCGCCAAAAGGACGGCGATCGCCTTGCCGATGCCTTTGGATGCGCCGGTTACTATTGCCACCTGTCCGGAAAGCGTACCCTCGCTCATCTAGTTCCCCTCACAATTATGGTGCCAAGAGCTAGCATACACTATGACCGAGCCCAGGCCAAGCTGAGCCGACCAACGCTGCGGGCGCGGCCGGGCGTGAGCCCGGCCGCGCCCGCAGCCAAGATTCTCGTCTCCAGCCCAGCCGAACTAGGGGTTAATCTTGACGCCTTCCTTCTGCAGAATGCCAATCACGTCGGTCTGCAGGGACTTCATCGCGTCATTCACCTTAGCTTGGCCGGAGATGACGCTGGTGATGGCCTGGGCCAAACGATCGCCGACCGGCGGGAAGGAAGGCACCGTGCGGTAGGCCATGTAGCCCCCCTCGCCCGCCTGCTTCATCACGCCCTCCTCCAGGGCCGTCAAGTCGGAATCACCCCACTTGTACTTCTTTCTGACGTCCGCGTTGTTGAGCACCGAGGAACGGGTCGTGGCGATGTGGCCGTAGTTCATCGCCATCTTCAGCATCGTCTCTTTGCTGACCGCCCACTTGATGAACTCCCAGGCGGCCTTCTTGTTCTTGCCCGCGGGGTTCATTAGGAAGCCGTGCACCGCCAGTTGGGGAAAGTGTCCAGCCGGACCCTTGGGCGTCTGGGTGAAGGCGAACTTGTCCGCGATCTGGGTTCTCTTGGTATCGATGATCTGCTGCACGTTGCCGGTGCCGTCGAGGTAGACGGCTGCCTTACCCTGGTGCATTATGGTTTCGGCGACCGCCGCCTCCAGGCTGCCGCAACCGGGGGCGCCATACTTGGCGCACATGGTCGTGAACATGTCCGCCGCCTTGATCGCCTCTGGCGTGTTGAACATCGGCGTCAGGTCCGTGGGCGGATTCTTGAAGAACTTGCCACCGTAGGACAGCATCCAGTTAGGATAGATCCAGTGCATGTTGTTTTGGGTGACGAAGAAAGCGACATCCGGGGTGTGGATCTTGGCCGCCGCCGCCTGGAGGTCATCAAAGGTCTCCGGGAACTTGCTGTAGCCCGCCTTCTCCAGCAGGTCCTTGCGGTAGCCTACGATCGTGCAGTCCGCCAGCCAGGGGAAGGCGTAGATCTTGCCGCCGACGGTGAAGGGTGCGATGGCGCCGCTGACGAAGTCCGGCACGTCGAACTGGGCCTTGTCGGTCAAATTCGGGTCGTTGATGTACGAGTCGAGCGGTTCGGCCCAGCCGGCGCCGATCCAACGCCCGGTGCGGATGTAGATCATCTGCAGCACGTCGTAGGCGCCGGAGGCAGTGGACAGCTCCAGGTCGGCCTTCTGGTTCAGGTTCTGGAACGCCAGCATGTCCACCTGGCCCTTGATGCCCGTCTTCTGCTCCAAATCGGCCAGGTTCTCTGACAAACCGGTACCGTAGTCGATCTGTGTCATCAAGAGCTTGACCGTGGTGCCTGCGTAGGGCTTGGCACCAGCGGCCACCGGCGCCTGCGTAGCCGCGGGTGGCGCCGCGGACGTACAGGCGGCCAACAGTGTCACCCCACCGGCCGCCGCCGCTCCCTTGAGCAGCTGTCGACGAGAAACGCGGAGCTCGCTCAGATTCTTGGCCATGGCTTAGTCCACCCCTCCTGTACTAATCTCGACGCCGCTGGAATCCAACGCGGGGACGCGGGTACGGCGCCGGCCCCGCCCGCTAACCCTTGACGGCACCGGCCGTGAGACCGGTAATGAGATACTTCCGCACAGCCAGAGAGAACAAGACGACCGGCAGCATGATCATCGTGCCCGCAGCCGAGATCTTGCCCCACTCCCAGGTCTCGTAGTTCATGAAGTTGGCGATCGCCACCGGTCCGGTTACTGCTTCACTTCGCGTCAGAATCAGCGAGAAGAAGAAGTCGTTCCACGACATGAGAAAGCAGAAGATGGCGGTAGTCGCCAGGCCGGGGGCGCAGAGAGGCAAGGTAACCCGCCAGAAGGTGCCGATGATGCTGGCGCCGTCGATGTAGGCCGCCTCCTCCAACGCGGTCGGGATGCCGTCGAAGAACGTGCGCATCATCCAGATGACGAGAGAAAGGTTGAAAGTAAGATATACGATCACCAGCCCATGCAGGGTGTCAATCCAGTCCAGCTGCTTGTAGATCAAGAAGAAAGGAATGCCGAACGCTACAGGTGGGGCCATGCGAGTCGACAGGGTCCAGAGGGAGAGGGCCTGGTCTCGCCTGAAGTGCCCGCGCGAGAGGGCGTAGGCCGCCGGCACGCCGAGGATGAGGGAGATGACGGTGGTCGCGACGGAAACGACGGCGCTGTTGCCGAGCGGCTGCAGGAACTTCGGCGTCATCACCAGCGCGTAGTTGTCCCAGACGGGCGCGAAGATCAAGTTGGGCGGCATGACAAAGGCATCGCGTGCGGGCTTCAGAGAGAGTTCGACCAGGTGGAATACTGGGAAGAGCACGATCACCAGCAGTATGGCCGTTAGGAAGTAGAGAAGCGAACGACGTATGGTGTGCGACAGAGGCCTGCGGTTGGCTACATACACGCTGGCGCTACTCAACTTCCGCCTCCTGGCCCACAGTGCGGATGATCGTGGCGCTGAGGACGAACGTCACGACCAGCATCACCACTATGATGGCGCTGGAATAGCCGATATAGGAATAGGAGAACCCCTCCAGGAACGCGTAGAAGTTCGTCGCCTCGGTCACGTTGCCCGGTCCGCCGCCGGTCATTATGTAAATTTGAGGGAAAGCCTTGACACTATCGATGAAACGAAAGAGGCCGGCGACGAGGAGGACCGGTCTCAAGAGAGGCAAGGTGATGTAGCGAAAGACCTGCAAACCAGACGCGCCGTCTATCTTCGCCGCCTCGAGAGGCTCTTCTGGCATCATCTGCAGGGCTGCCAACACCATTAGGAGCACGAAAGGAGTCCATTCCCACACGTCCGAGATGATGATCGCCCAGAGCGCCAGATTGGCGTCCATCAACCACACCGGCTGCGGCAAGTGCACGAGACCAAGCAGCCAGTTGAGCACGCTGACGTTTGGCGTGAAGAACAGCTTCCAGTTAAGGGCCACAACTACGGGCGGGAGCACCATGGGGATGATGAACGCCGAGCGGATCAGGTCCAGAAAGCGTAGGCGGGCATTCAGGAGTAGCGCCAGGCCTAGTCCTATGAGGAGCTGCAGCGTGACGTCGAAGAAGGAGAGGCGGGCCTGCACCGCGAGGGAGTTCCAGAAGCGACCGTCGTCAATCAGGCCCTGGAAATTCTCCATGCCAACGAAGCGCAAGGAAGCCAGCTTTGCCAGATTCAGGGGAGTAACGCTAGTGGCGAGGAGAAACACAGTCGGCACAATGGTGACGATGAAGAGTACGATCAGCGCCGGAGCGAGCAGGGCGACAAACGTGCGGCCGCGTGCCCGCGACCAGGAGGCCCCCGCTCGCCGAGGCTTGGCTAGGCGGAACGCGACGGATTCCTCGCCCGGCTGCACGTGCCCTGACCTCCCCCGATCTTGGTCACACTGAGGAACGAGGGTCGCCCGCCAGGAGACACACGACATCGTGTCTGTCGGTCTCTTGCTACCGGATTGTACATCGCTAGAGGCCGCTTGTCAACGCCTACCAGGCCTGAGATCCGTGCATAACTGGCAGGTATGGCGGTAGGGGCGGGGCTCCGTACCCGCCCGCCCGTCTAATCCCCACGCCGAGCTGGCAACTACGCCGCTACGGCGGCCGCGGCCGCTGGCGGGCGGGCAGAGACGCCCGCCCCTACGGGATTATGCACGGATGTCAGCTACCAGGCCAGTCGCGGCAACAACGCTGGCGGTGACGTGGCGCAGCCCGAACACGGCTTGTCTACCTTGACGGGCAGCACCCACGATGCTATCCTGGCCATAGTGGGCAACCGCTTTCTGCCGAACTAGCGACCCCGAACCTGTTCCCACCACAGGTCGCATCTTAGTCGGGAGAGGAGATCCAATGCCAGGAGCCAGCTTCCACGCTACTCGCCCGCTCTCAGGCGTGCCCACGATCCCCGTCGGCGTCATCGGCTACGGCTGGATCGGCCGCGCTCACTCCGTGGCGATGAATCGGCTGCGGGACGCCACCTGGCCGCCCAACGTGCTACCGCGGTTGGTGGCCATCTGTGGCCGCAATGAAGAGAAAGTCGGCGCCGCGGCCCAGCGCTGGGGGTACGAGGGCTACTACACCGACTGGCACGATCTCGTGACCGATCCAGACATCCAGGCGGTGATCGTCGGCGCTCAAGCCTATTTGCACCGCGAGCCATCCCTGGCCGCCCTGGCGGCAGGCAAGCACGTGCTTTGCGAGAAACCGCTGGCGCCGGACCTCCCGGAAGCGCGGCAGATGCGCGACGCCGCTCGGCAGAGCAGGACGCTGGCGATGACCGGTTTCAGCTACCGCTTCGTGCCGGCGCTCAAATTGATGCGCGATATCGTGCACAGTGGCGCCTTGGGGCCCATTAGCCTTTTCCGCGGCCACTATCTGAACGAGTCACGCCGCGACCCCCTGCTGCCCGCCTTTGGCGACGCGCCCGAAGTGAGGGGGCGCGGGCCACTCAACGACGTGGGCTCCCACCTCATCGACATCGCCCGCTTCCTGCTCGGCGACATAGCGGCCGTTTCCGGCAAGGTGCTTACCCACCTGACGCCCCGGCCGTCCCCAACCAGACCGGGTGAAATGGTAGACGTACCGCAGGAGGACACGTTCCACGGCGTGGTGGACTTCGCTGGCGGGACGACGGGCATCATTGAAGGCAGCGCGGTCGCCACGGGCCGCAAGAACTGGTTTTCGGTTGAGGTGAACGGCGTGCAAGGCACCGTGCGCTTCAACCTTGAGCGGCTCAACGAGCTAGAGGTCTACTTGCTGGACGGGGCCCAGCCGGAGGCCATGGGTTTCCGGGACATCCTCGTCACGGAGAGCAGCCATCCCTACCTCAGATACTGGTGGCCAAAGGGGCACGTAGTTGGCTGGGAAGCGACCCTGGTCAACGAGGTCCATCACTTCTTGAGCTGCATCCAGGGTGGGCGGGCGTTGGCTCCCGAAGGAGCGACTTTCGAGGATGGCTACCAGGCAGCGCTGGTGGCGGAGGCGCTGCGCCGGTCCTCCCGAGACGGATGCAGGGTAGAGGTCAGCAGCCTGGAGCGCGGATAGTCGACGCGGGTGCGGCTCGCGACCGCAACCGCCTTGGAGGCTGTGCAAGAAGTGGGCTCTGGCATGAATGCCAGTAGTAGGGACGGCGGCTGAAGCCGCGCTCGGCCATTCATGGCCCGTCCCTAACCCCGTCTTTCAAAGCGGGGAGCGCAACTGATGTCAGCGTCGGGATCCTCGCACAGCCTCTCAGAGCAGCCCCGGCCGCCAGTTCAGGCCAAAGTTGGCAAAGTCCTCTTTAGCCAGGCAATACTATCGGCCAGCTCGTCGTCCTCATTGCGGTCGGGCGGCAATATGTCCAGTTCCACGCAGAGGAGCCCGTCGTAGCCCGCGTCCTTGAGCGCCCGCAGCACCCGCGTGAGGTCCAGAAAGCCGTTACCCAGCCCTATCGAAGGGAAGAACGTCTTCCAGGCCCGCGGCGACCCAACCCCTGTGGCCGTTGCGTCCTTGACGTGGGTGGTGACCGCGTACGGCGCCAGCTTCACGCTCTCGGCGATCGTGTCTTCGAACAGGCGCAGGTTGTTGCAGGTGTCGAGCGTCACGCCCAGATTGGGGGCGTCCACCCTGTGGATCAGCTCGATCATCTCGTCGGCCAGGAAATCGCCGTGATTCTCCAGCCCCAGAGTGAGGCCTAGGTCCGCCGCCACCGCGCTGAGACTCTTCAACTGCGGCACCAGGCGCCGGTAGCTGTCCTCAACCGGTTCCTGGCCACGAAAACGGAAGTTGCCGCAGGGAACGCGCATCACCTTGGCGCCGAGCAGCTCCGCCGAGCGGAAGTGCGCGCGCAAGTCCCGGTAGGCTTCCTCGGACTTGCCCATGTGCAGGCCCAGCGGGTGACCCCAGGCAAGCACCCTCTCCAGCCCGGCCGCATCCAGCTTGGCCCGCAGGTCACGCAGGAAGCGCTCGTCCAGAGACGGCATGAAGCAGCTCTCCAACGACACTCCCGCCACTTCCAACTTGACGGCGGCGGCGATGAGCTCGTCGATGGTGCGGCGCTCGCCAACCGGGGATTGTTCCGGATAGACCTCGCCGAAGAAACGGTGCCAGCAATAGCTGTCGATACCGGGACGCATTGTTCTTGCCCTCCCATAGACCAGTTCGTTGCCCTGCCCCCGGCAGAGTCCCCCTGGTCAGCAAGCCGAGCTGAGGCAGGCAGAAGTCCCCCCTCCCAACTTGGGAAGGGGGACTCGACAGGAGTCTGGTGACGACTAGCCCTTGACGGCTCCGGCGGTCAGTCCGCGCACCAGATAGTTGCGCACGAGCAGCGAGAAGATGACAACCGGCAACATGACCATCGTGCCGCCCGCCGCGATGTTGCCCCACTCCCAGCCCTCATAGGTCATGAAGTTGACCACCGCGACCGGTGCCGTCATAGACTTCGTCCTGGTCAGGATCAGAGCATAGAAGAAGTCATTCCACGAGAAGAGGAAGGTGAAGATGGCCGTCGCCGCCAGGCCGGGCGCCGAGAGGGGTAGAATGACCCTCAAGAAGGTCCCCCAGACGCTGGCGCCGTCGATGAGCGCCGCCTCCTCCAGCACCCGGGGAATGCTGTCGAAGAAGGTGCGCATCATCCAGATGACGAGCGAGAGGTTGAAGGTGAGATAGACAATCACCAAGCCGTGCAGAGTGTCTAGCCAGTCCAACCGTTGGTAGACCAGGAAGAAGGGAATGGTGAAGGCGATAGGCGGCGCCATGCGCGTCGCCAAAATCCAGAGTGCGATAGGGCCCTGGCCCCGAATGCGCGAACGCGAAAGGGTATACGAAGCCGGAACCCCGAAGAGCAGGGAGAGGACAGTCGTCGTCACCCCGACGATGGTGCTGTTGGTGAACGACCTCTGGTACTGGCCGCCAAACAGGGCAGCATAGTGCTCGAGCGTCGGCTGGAAGAACAGCACCGGCGGCCAGGCGGCGATGAGCTCGTCCGGCTTGAAGGACATTATCAGCAGCCAGAGGAAGGGAAACATCACCACAATGATCAGCAGTATGACGGCAGCGTAACCCAACGGCCTGGTCCAGGCGCGCCGCCGGGCCTTGCTGCTCTGTTTGGCAACAGCCGAGCTACTCAACGTCCACCTCCATCCCAACCGTGCGGATAATCAGCCAGGCGAGGAGGAACGTGGCAAGGACCATCACCACCGTGATGGCGCTGGCGAAGCCGAGATACGAAAAGTTAAAGGCCTGCATGAAGGAGTACCAGTTCGTCACGTTGGTTACCGAACCAGGACCGCCCTGAGTCAGAATGTAGATTAGCGGAAAGGCCTTCATACTATCGATCAAACGGAACAGCCCGGCCACGAGGATCGCCGGCCGCAGCAACGGCAGCACGACGTACATGAACTTCTGCCAGGCCCCGGCGCCGTCGATGAGCGCCGCCTCCAGCGGCTCCTCCGGCAGCATTTGCAGGGCGGCCAGCAACATCAACATCGTGAAGGGAAACCACTCCCAGACGTCGGCGATGATAATTGACCAGAGCGCGTAGTCAGGGCTGGTGATCATCGCCCCCATCGGATGGCCGATGGCGTTCAAGAACAGGTGGAAGGGGCTAATGTCCGGTGTGTAGAGCACCTTCCAGATGATCGCCACCACGATCGGCGGCAGCACCATCGGAATCAAGAACATCGTGCGCACGGCCTCCAGGAAGCGGGAGCGAGAGTTGAGCAACACCGCCACCGCCAGTCCGGCCAGCAGCTGGAAGCCCACCGTCCAGAACGAGAGTTGCACTTGGATCCAGACCGATTCCTGGACACGCCCGTCCTGGATCAAGGCCACGTAGTTCTGCAGCGGGTCTGAGAAGTCGGTCTCCGACCCAGGGAGGGTTGGATTCAGAGGCGTCAAGCTGGTCACGAACAGATAGATCGTCGGTAGCAGGGTGACGACCACCAGCACGATCAACGCCGGCCAGAGCCCATACATGAACTCGCGGCGCCGCTGGTTCTCCCAGCCGTGGGCGGGCGCCAGCACTAACTGTTGTAGGTCAGTCGACGCACGGGTATCGTTGCGATCCGCCATCTAGATTACCCCGACCTAGTCGATGCGAAATGGGTGCAGCGGGCATCCCGGCCCGCTGCACCTCGATACATGAACCCAGGGCTAGATGTCGATCTTGAAGCCGGCCTTCTTGATGTCGGCGGCCGCTTCCTGATTGGCGGTCTTCATCGCCGCCTCAGGCGTAGCCTGGCCGGTGGCGATCGCCGAGACGGCCTTATTGATCGCGGCGCCGATCTGCGGGAACGGCACCACCGTGCGGTATGCCATGTAGGCGGGCTTCTGGCCAAGAAGATTGGCGTACAGCGAGGCCACGTCCTGGCCGTTCAGAGTCATCATCTTCTTATACTCGGGGGTGTTCACCACCGAGAGCCGGCAGATGGTCGAGTACTTGAGCTCGATAGAAAGACGCTTGATCATCTCGGGCGAGTAGGCCCACTTGATCCACTCCCAGGCGGCGTCCTTGTTCTTGGAGCCAATCGGGATGCCGGCGCCGTGGGAGTTGATCTGCGGGAAGGCGCCTTTCGGCCCGGACGGGAAGACGGCGTACTTTACGGTGGTGGCGCACTTGCTCTTGGCCGGGTCGGCGATCGGCGATAGCCAGGCCAGCGACTGGGTGCGGAAGTTGGCGCGTCCCTGCAGCTGCGCTTCCATCGCCTGTGTGTCGGTGTAGGAGAGCACGCCGTCAGGACAGTACTTCTTCAACAGGTTGGCGTAGAAACCGGCGCCCTGCGCCACTTCGGGGGTGTCCAGGACCGGCGTCAGATTGTCCGGCGGGTTCTTCAAGATGGAGCCGCCGTAACCCTGAATGTAACCAATCGACTCCCAGTGGTGCAGGTTGTCCTCGACGAAGGCCTTGACCCCATCTTTGTCTTGCACGGCGTCGAAGACCTTGATCATCTCGTCGAAGGTCTTCGGCATCTGCAGGCCCGCCTTCTCCACCAGGTCGCCGCGCGCCGCCGCCATCAGCTGGCCGCCGCACTCGTGCGGCATGGCGAAGCGGTGCCCGTCCTTGCCCCGCAGGGCCTGCATTGCAGCGGGGGCGAAATCGTCGGCATTCCACTCCTTGGGCGTCTTGTTCGGGTCGGCGATGTACGGCTCCAGGTCGGTGAACCAGCCGGCGCCGATCCACTTGCTAGTGTAGATGAACGTGATGTTGGCGAAGTCGTAGGCCGAGCCCTTGGTGGAGAGCTCGAGGTCCATCTTCTGGTTGTAGTTCGCGAAGACGTTGACGTCGATGTTGACCTTGGCGCCGGTCAACGCCTCGAACTCGGGCGTGAGGGCCTTGATCTGATCCGAGTACGGGTGCTGGAACAAAGCCCCGTTCAGACTCACACCGGCCAGCTTCTTGGCCGCGCCGGCTTGGGTCGGGGCCTGCGTCGCCGCCGCCGCGGCACTCGGCGCGGGCGCCGTGGTCGCGGCTGGCTTGGGAGCCTGGGTCGCCGCAGGCGCCGTGGTCGCGGCCGGCTTGGGAGCCGTCGTCGGCGCCGCAGCCGGCGTCTGGCAACCGGCGGCAATGGCAGCGGCGCCGAGGGCGGTCACCGCGCCGAGGAAGGCACGCCGGGTCACGATGCGCTTGCCGCTAGGATCCTTGGACATTTGGTCTGACATTGACTCTCATCCTCCACTCAATTTCGACTGAGCTTCGTTGGCGGTGCGGCCGGCCCGCACCGGCCGCCTCGGTATGACCTTTAGCGCGGCATCGGCCATTTGTTAGCGCTTTGATCGACAGAGCATAACACAAGGTATTATGCCAGTCAACACGCGCACCGCTGGCGCGACTGCGTGCTCAGTTGGCATGGTCTGGCAGACCGGCCGACTTATCCAGCACGCCGGCCGTTCATTGGCGAGCTTGCCAGGCTACCTTCGGCATTCTTACTCCAACCTATGCTCGGTGCGCCGGATGATGTTGTCCTGTGTCGCCCGGTCGATGGTGGTGAACAGCGCACAGTAGCCCGCCACGCGCACCATGAGATTGCGATGCCGCTCGGGGTGCTCCTGCGCATCCCTCAGCGTGGCCGCGTCCACCACGTTGAACTGCACGTGCCAGCCGCGCCAATCGGCGAAGGAGCGCAACAGCCCCACCAGCCGCCGCAGCCCCCCTCCAGCCAGTACGTCCGGAGAGAATTTCAGGTTCAGTATCTGCCCGCCCGTGATCTCCAGGGACGGCAGCTTGGTCACGGAGCGGATGGCTGCCGTCGGGCCCAGCACATCGCTGCCCGGCTGTGGCGATGAGCCCTCGGCTAGAGTCTCGCCTGCCCGCCGGCCGTCGGGAGTGGCCCCGACGACGAAACCCGCCGGCACGTTGGCGGAAACCGTGGAGGTCGAGGCGAAGTAGCCCCCACCGATGGGCCCCCGCCCCCAGCGTCGGTTGTGATACTGGCCAACCTCGCGGATGAAGTCGCCGTAGGCCCGCGCCGCCAACAGGTCCACCGAGTCGTCGTCGTTGCCGTACTTGGGCACCTTGTTGAGGAGCAGCTGACGCAGTTCCTCTCCCCCAGGGCTCGCCCAGTTAGCCCGCATTGCCGCCAGAAGGTCGCCGCCCGAAACGACCCGCTTCTCGTAAACCATCTGCCGCAGCGCCGCCAGGGAGTTGGCGACGTTGGCGATGCCGACCTGCGAGCCGCTGATTATGTCGTACAGCGCCCCGCCCTCGTTGAGTGTCTTACCCCGTCCGATGCAGTCCTGCACCAGAGCCGAGCAAAGCGGGTCCGGTGCGTTTACTTCTAACGAAGCATCGACCACGGAGTCGGCGATTATCGTTAACTTGATGTAAAACGCCAGCTGCCGGCGCCAGGCGGCGAGCACCTCGTCAAAGCTGCCAAAGGTAGCCAGACTGCCTTTTCCAGGGCGGAGCGACACGCCGCTGGCCAGATCTTGCCCGCCGTTGAGGGCCAGCTCCAGGACCTTCATGAAGTTCAAGAAGGTCATACCATTGCAGCGGTAGCCCCACTTGCCGGGCACCGCCACCTCGACGCAGCCGATCATCGCGTAGTCGTGGGCGTCGGCCAGCGATATGCCCCGGGCCAAGAGAGCGGGCACGATGGCCTCGTCATCTTCCATAGCCGGCATGCCGTAGCCCTGGCTAATGGCCTCGGCGCAGGCCAGAAGATAGGCGTCTGGGCTCCGGTGATGGTAGCGCGCGGAGAGGTTAGGCGCCGGCAGGCGGGTGGCGTCCATCGCCTTTAGGGCCAGGTAGGTGACCTCGTTAGTGGCATCGGCACCGTCGGGCGTCTGGCCGCCAATGGTAGCGTTCTGGTAGAGCGGGTAGCCCGCCGCGTACTGGGTGTTGGCCCAAGGCCTGACCTTGTTGATCCAGTGCAGCTTGACCCACAGACAGGCCAGCAGCTCCGCCGCCGCGCCAGGCGATGTCCGTCCGGCCGCCAGATCGGCCTTGTAGAAGGGATACAAGTACTGGTCGATGCGTCCCAGAGAGACCGAGTGGCCGCTGCTCTCGATCTGCAGCGCGAGCTGCACGAACCAGACGCTCTGCACGGCCTCTTGAAAGGTGCGGGGGGGCAGGGCGGGAACCCGCTCGCAGGCTGACGCGATGACGTTCAGCTCGCGACGCCGCTCAGACCGGCCCTCGGTCGCGGCAAGGCGGCGGGCCAAGGAGGCGAAGCGCGCCGCGAAGGCCTTGACCGCGTCACAAACGAGGAGGACCGATTCCAGGAACGGCACCTTATCGAAATCGCCCGGCACCGCCAGATCGAGAGCCGAAAGGGCCAGCTCGGCTCGCCGGCGCACGCCCGCCAGGCCCTCCCGCAGCAGGGTGGGATAGTCGACCGAGAGGTGAGCCGGCCCGCACGAGGTCAGCGGGATAATGTTGAAGGCCTTGACCTCGCGCCAGGCTTGTTCCACCTCTCTCGGTAACGTGACCAGGACTCTGTCGGTGTGCGTGTGCCCACCCCAGCGGGGGATGATGCCGAGCAGATCGGCCCGCACCGCGGGCGGCACCAGAAAGGGGTCCGCCGAGCGACCGGGCAGAAGGTCGATTTCCTCGGCGAGCCAATCGACCGCGTATTCTGGGAAGACCGGCGCCGCCCGCACGGCGCTCGCCTGGTTACCGACCAGCAGCTCGTCGTCGGCGATGTAGATGCTCATCTGCTCCAGCGTGGCCGCGAGAGCCAGGGCGCGGCGGCGCACCGGCGGCTGGGCCAGATTGGCGAAATAAGCATCGGTGACCAACAGGGCACGTTCGCTGCAAAGACGCGGGGCGGCATAGAGCGCTTGATCCTTGAGATGGCGCACGCGCTCGGTCGCGGCGGAGCCGTCCAGGAAAGCAAGAGTGGTCGTCGCCAAAGGCGATCCTCCTCCCGGCGCGGGCGCGCTACCCGCGCCGGTTGCCAGAGACAGACTTCCTGAGCAGGCCTTCCGGGCACCGCTCAGGAAGAGGCGCGACGCTAACTACTTGTCGGCGAACACGTGCGCCGGCACCTTGAGCAGGTACTCGGGCAGCGCCAGGATCTTGGGATTCTTGCCGACGTACTTCTCGGCGGCCTTAACGGCCTCATCGAAAGTGGCCGTGGGAATGAAGCCCATCGAGCGGGCGATGCCGGGCTCCTTGGCACCGGGCATGAACATGGCTTTCGTGCTGCGCAGGGCAACGCCGCCCATATACAGCATCGAGAAGGCGTGGAACGGGTGGTAAGCATGCTCGAAGCGGAATTTGCTGATGTACTCGGGCCGGGAGGCGAACTCCTCCTCGTACTTCACCATGTCCTCAGGCGCGTTGCCGTTCTTCTGGTAGACGTCGTAAATCTCCCGGTAGGCCGGGAACCACTCGTCGTTGAACCAGCCGTCGCAAATCGAGGGCACGATGACAACCGGGTTGGGGTTGAGCGCACCCGCGACGCGGCAAAGCGTGGCGCCGACCGCTTGCGTCATCAGGATCGGGTTGGTGCCCATGCCGGGGCCGTAGTGGAAGGTGCGAGGTTCGCCGAAGACCAACACGTCGGCCTTTTCGGTAGCCATGTGCACGTTCGTACGCTTGTCGGCCAGCGGCCAACTGGCCTGCTGCACGCCCTCGCACGAACCGGCAAAGACGCCAAGCACTTGGGCATTGGTGTCCACCACAGCATCCACCGCGAACATCCTCTTGCCGATTCGCTCTTCGATCGTCTTGCCGATCGTATCGAATTGCTCGCGCATGTACTGATGGGTCGTGGTGGGCATGAAATCGTCGCGGTACATGGTTGCCGGCGTGTGATGGCAGCGAATCGAACGCCAGTGGGTGAGCCCTGTTACCAGCATCTTGTAGCCGCCGGAATAGCCGCCGTACGGATTGCCCTGAGCGTGACCGAGGATGATGGCGAAGTCAGACTCGGCGACCAGACGATTGCAGAAGACCCGGTCGCCGTGACTGTCGACGCCCAGGTCGACCACGCCCTCCGGGTCCTCGGCATCGTGCCGGACCAGCCGCCCGCTGTCGGCGAACTCGTCAACGATCTCCTTCGGCAGATACATGTAAAGCTCTTCGCGGGTGTTCTCGCGATGCAGTCCGGGCGCCTGCAGAAGGGTGATGTTCTCTTCCTTGACCCCAGCGGCGCGCAGCTCCTCCAGAATCAGGGGGATGGCTACTCGGCGGTGAGTGCGCTCGTGCATGCCGCCCTTCACCCGGTCGGGGAAGGCCATTACTACCTTGCTCCGCGGTCCCACCGATTCGCGGATGGGCTTCATGCCCGCCGGATTGGCCAGCGCCTTGCGCGTGGCTTCCCAGGGGTCAACGGCGGGCGGGTCGACGTAGGTCTCACCGTAACGGACCACGGTAGCGCTCTGCGGCAGCTCGACGGTCATCTTGCCGTCGCCGTACTCCAGCGTGACTTCCCTCATTTATGTCTCCTGTCTGATGTGCGGTCTCTAGCCTTCCACTTTGACGCCGTAGAGCTCTTCGTAGACCTTGATCAAAGCGCTAGTGTCCTCTGCGCCAAGGGACTTGGCGCGGGCCATTTCGTTCAGCACCTGCATCGTCGCGCTGAGCGGCATCGGCGCCTTGTAGGCCTTGGCCATTTCCAGGGCCAGCATGTTGTCCTTCCAGAGCAGATCGATCGCGAACAGCGGCGAGTAGTCCCGCGCCAGCATCTTGGGCCCCAGTTCCTTGAACAGATTGCTCACCGTGGCAGCACCGCTGCTGGCGATAAGGTCGAAGAGAATCTTGGGCGGCATGTCGACCTTGGCAGCCAAAGCCATCACTTCCGCCGTGACAGCATTGATGGCGCCGAACATCAGGTTATTGAGCAGTTTGACCACATTGCCGCTGCCGGAATCGCCGACGCGCTCGATGCGCTTGGCCACCTTGTCCAGGACCGGGCGGGCCTTCTCCAGCGCGGCCGCGTCACCCCCAACCGGCAACGCCCAGGCCCCGCAGCCCTGCGGGCGGCCAAGGACGGGGGCATCCAAATAGGCAACTCCCTTCTCACCAGCCAGTTTGGCCATCTTCTGGGTTGACATCGGGTCCACGGTACTCATGTCCACGATAACCTGGCCCTGGCGCGCGGCCGAGAGCAGTCCGTCCGGGCCAGCGACAACCTCCGCCACGTCGGCAGGCATGGGCAAAGAAAGGATGACTACGTCCGCCTCGCGCGCCACCTCAACCGGGCTCTTGACGATCTTGGCGCCTGCCGCCTGCGCCTTCGCTTCGGCGGCTGGGGCAATGTCCCGAGCAACGACCTCGTGGCCGCCCTCCACGAACTTGGCCACCATGCGGCCACCCATAGTTCCGGTGCCAATGACTCCGACCTTCATTTGCGCCTCGCTCCTTCACGACTACAATTTCCGCTGGGGTTGGCCGGCGGCACTTGCTGCCTCGCCGGGCGACAGTTTACGACCGGAACGGCCCAGTCGCAAGCCATGCTGTCTGCTGGGTAGTCAATCTACGATTCCGCATCCTGACTCGACGCAGGTACATCTCGCAAAGCGCTGACAAGGTCCGCCGCGGTATGGCGAATGTGCGCCCGAAGAAGCCGCTCCGCCTCGCGGGCGTCGCCGGCAGTCAACGCTGCCAGGATCAGCCCGTGCTCCTCGTGCGCCGCGCGCGGCCGCCCGTCCAGCCGCACGGTCCGCAGCCGGATCATTTGAAACTGATCGTGCAGGGTACCGAACAGGCCGATGAGCCGTTTGTTGCCGCTCGTTTCGACGATGAGAGTGTGGAATTCCACGTCCAGGCGGTTGAACGCACGCCGGTCCTCGGACTCGACGAAGGGAATGCTAGCGGTCACAAGAGCGCGCAGGCGGTCGATAACCTCTGAGGTCAGACGCGTCCACCCCTTGGACAGGGCAAACCCTTCCAGCAGCTCGCGCAGCTCGCCGGCCTCGACGATGTCGTCGACGCTGAAGGAGGTAACCATCGCACCGCGGCGCGGCAGCAGCGTGACCAGTCCTTCTCTCTCCAGGCGGGTAAGAGCCTCTCGGACAGGGGTCGTGCTTACGCCGAAGCTACTGGCGAGGGCGCCTTCCGTCAAGCGGCAACCAGCCCCTAAGGACCCCTCGACGATGGCCTCTTTGAGGGCGTCATACACCGTCTCGGTGAGATTGCGGTGCGGCTGCAGACGTGGCAGCGCGTTGTTCTGCACCAGTCGCCTCCCTTGGTGACCTAAGGATATACTACAGAGGACATACTGTCCTGTCAATAGCGTCGCAGCTCGCTACGTTGGCAAGCCGCGGCTGGCCGCGACGTGCGATTGACAGCCCCTGTTGGCGGACCTAGAATTGGCCTCAGGGCAAGTGATTGCTCGTGGCCCGGACGGCACTTCTTGCCGTCCCAAATGACAGGCGGCGCCCGATTTTGAGTAGTTGGAGGATTCAGACGTGGCAGAACAGCCCTCGTTCAGACTGAACAAGATCGCTCACGTATGTCTAGTGGTCAAGGACATCGACAAGTCCATGGCGGCCTACTACCGGGACTTCGGCGTTGGCCCCTGGCGCCTCGTCACCTACGGCTCGGCCGACTGCGCGGAAGGCTCCACCTACCGCGGGCAGCCGGGCAACTTCCGTATGCGCTTTGCCCTGACGGACGTAGGCGGCCTGACGCTGGAGATGGTGCAAACCCTGCAGGGGCCGACCATCTACGATGATCACCTGAAGAAGTGCGGCGAAAGCGTTCACCACATGGGCATCATAGTCGACGAGCTGGACAAGGCAGTGGCCGAATTCGCGGCAATGGGTTTCAAACCCATCATGACCGCCCGCGGCTGGGGCAAGAGTCACGACGGTCACTTCGCCTATATGGGCACAGAGGACGCGCTGGGCGTCGTCTACGAGCTGGTCAAGATGCCGACCGTGCGCTTCGACCCCGACGGCTTCTATCCCCCTCAGTAGCCACCCGGAGTCCGTCGCACCGGCGCCGTTCGGCAACACCCTCTGGCACACGGGCCGGGCCTCTCAGGCTCGGCCGTCTCTCGTTGCCGGTTGACACCTGCCGCTCGCTAGTTAAAATGCCTCAAGTGGATTCTAGCGGAGGCAAGAGGAAGCATAGATGAAGATTACCGCCATCGAGATGCTCGTCTGTGGTGCCGGCTGGCGACCGTGGTCGTTCGTCAAGATCGGCACCGACGAAGGACTAGTCGGCTACGGCGAGGTCAGCGAGGGCCGCAACCTGTACGGGGTTATGGGCTGCGTCAGGGACCTGGAGAGCGTTCTTCTGGGTCGCGACCCGCGGCCCGTCGAATTGCTCAACGTGGACATGCAGCGAATCATCCGGCAGAGCCCAGGCGGTGTGGCCCAGAAGGCCGTGGCCGGTATCGACTGCGCCCTGTGGGACATCAAGGCGAAGGCGCTCGGCGTGCCGGTGTACGAGATGTTAGGCGGACCAACACGCGGCCGGCTGCGGCTTTACTGGTCGCACTGCGGCACCTCGCGCGCGCAATTCGGCGACGTCATCGGAACCCCACCTATCCGTTCCCTGATGGACATCAGCGCCCTCGGCAAAGAGGTTGTAAAGCGTGGCTATACCGCCCTCAAGACCAACATCGTTATCCCCGGCGTCCCAGCTAAGGTGCACATGCCCGGCTTTGTCGGCTTCTACGCCAGCCGCGACGTAGGCATCGACACCTTGGACTTGAACCCGAGCCCCCGCTTGCTGAAGCAGATCGAGGACTTGATCGGCACGTTCCGGGAAGCGGTGGGACCGGAAGTGGACATCGCGCTTGACCTCAACTTGAACTTCAAGACCGAGGGCTTCAAGAAGGTCGCGAAGGTCATAGAGCCCTTCCGGCCGATGTGGATGGAATTGGACACCTATGATCCGAAGGCCTTGCGCGAGATCAAGGAATCAACGTCCGTGCCGATCTGTTCGGGCGAGAACCTGTATGCTCCGCTAGGCTACCGGCCCTACTTCGACCTCTATGCACTGGATGTGGCCATGATCGACGTGCCCTGGAACGGCTTCACCGCCGCCAAGAAGATCGCCGACCTAGCCGACGCCTACCAGATCAACATCGCGCCCCACAACTACTACAGCCATCTTTCCACTCTGATGAGCGCCCATCTCTGCGCCGCGACGGCGAACGTGCGCATTTGCGAAATCGACGTTGACGACGTGCCCTGGAAGAGCGACCTGCTTACCCAACCAGTGGAGATCAAGGACGGCTACCTGACGGTACCGACGAGGCCGGGCTGGGGTGCCGACCTGAACGAGAAGGAAATCGCCAAGCATCCGTGGTCAAGCTAGCGCCAGAAGGAAAAGGAGAAGGGAATGCGCAAGAACTACCTACGCGAACTGCTGCAGGCTGACAAGCCCACCCTGGGCACCCACGCCTTCAGCTCCTGGCCGACCATCTTCGAGCTCATCGGCCATAGCGGCGCCTTCGATTACGTGGAGTTCTCGGGCGAGTATGCCCCGTTCGACCTCTACGCCCTGGAGAATTTGGGACGGGCCGTCGAGCTGTTCCCCAACTTCAGCGGCATGATCAAGGTCGACCAGGAGCCGCGCACCCACCTGGCCGTGCGCGCTCTCTGCTCGGGCTTCCAGAGCGTCCTCTTCGCCGACGTGCGCACCGTGGCGGACGCGGTGGAGTGCGTGCAGGCGGTGCGAGCCGAGACTCCCACCACCGGCGGGCGCCACGGAGTGGCCCTCTCTCGCGAGGTAGGTGTGGTACTCGAGGCCGGCTCACCCGCCTTCGTGCAGGCGATGGAAGACGCGATTGTCGCCATAATGATCGAGAAGAAGGAGGCGGTGGAAAACCTGGAGTCCATCCTCTCCGTCAAGGGCATTGACATGGTCCAGTTCGGGCCGAGCGACTTCTCGCTCAGCTCGGGCCTGGTCGGCCAGCGCAGCCACCCCGCCATCCGGGAGGCGGAAGAGCACATGATCAAGGTGGCACTCCAGAAGGGTATCGCCCCGCGAGTCGAGGTCCACGAGCCGAAGCAGGCCGAGCGCTACTTGGGCCTGGGCGTCAAGCACTTCTGCATCGGCTGGGACGTGCGCATCCTCTTCAACTGGTGGAAGGAGAACGGCAACGCCATGCGCTCGATGCTCGGCGAGGTCGCTGGCGGCTCCCAGGCGGGGACCTCGTACTAGCAGAGGACGTCTGCCTGGGGGTAGTTAGCCCAGGTCAAAGTCACCGCAAAACGACGGGGCGACCTGACGGTCGCCCCGTCGTTTTCCGAGATTCGCGCGCTTATCAGACCTTCTGCTGCAGCAGACGCCGCAGCACGGTGTTGAGCACGCCGCCGTTCCTGTAGTAATCGACCTCCACGGGGATGTCGATGCGCACGATGGCGCTGAACTCCTTGACCTTCCCATCCTCGCCCGTGGCTTTCACCGTCACTTCCTGGCAGGGACGGAGTCCAGCCGACAGGCCGAGGATGTCGAACTGCTCGCGGCCCGTGAGACCAAGACCGGCCGCGTTCTCCCCCGACTTGAACTGCAGAGGCAGAACGCCCATGCCCACCAGATTGCTACGGTGAATGCGCTCGTAGCTCTCGGCGATGACCGCCTTGACACCCAGCATCATGGGGCCTTTCGCCGCCCAGTCGCGCGAGCTGCCGGCGCCGTACTCCTTGCCTGCCAACACGAGCAGGGGCGTCCCCTCGCTCTGGTAGCGCAGGGCGGCGTCGTAAATGCGCATCTCCTGGCCATCCGGTAGGTGGACCGTCCAGTCGCCCTCCTTGCCCGGCACCAGGGCGTTCCGCAGGCGGATGTTGCCGAACGTCCCTCGCATCATTACTTCGTGGTTACCACGGCGCGAGCCATAGCTGTTGAAGTCGCGCGGCTGCACGGAGTGGTCGATCAGGTACTGCCCCGCCGGACTGGCCTTGGGGATCGAGCCGGCCGGGGAGATATGGTCGGTGGTCACCGAGTCGCCCAACACGGCCAGCACCCGCGCACCGGTAATGTCGGCTATCGGGCCGGGCTCGGGCGCGAGGTCGGTGAAGAAAGGCGGTTCCTGAACGTACGTAGAGGCCGGGTCCCAGGCGTAGAGGTCGCCGGCAGGCACCGGCATTTCCTGCCAGCGCTCGTCGCCCACGAAGACGCGCTCGTAAGTTGTCGAGTACATCTCGGGCTTCACGGTCTTGGCAATGGTCTGCTGAACCTCAGTGGGCGAGGGCCATAGATCCTTCAGATAAACGGCCTGGCCATTCGGGTCGAAGCCGACCGGATCCTTGCTCAGGTCGACGTCGACGCTGCCGGCCAGGGCGTAGGCCACTACCAGCGGCGGCGAGGCTAGAAAGCTGGCCCTCACCTGAGGATGGATGCGCCCCTCAAAGTTGCGGTTGCCGCTGAGGACGGAGGCGACAACGAGGGATTGCTCCTGCACGGCATTGGCCACCGGCTCGGGCAGCGGCCCGCTGTTGCCGATGCAGGTGGTGCAGCCGTAGCCAACCAGGTGGAAGCCCAGGGCCTCAAGATACGGCATCAGCCCCGCCGCCTCCAGGTAGTCCGTGACCACGATGGAGCCGGGGGCCAGGCTGGTCTTGACGTAGGGTTTGACGCTGAGGCCCAGCTCCACTGCCCGCTTGGCCAGTAGACCGGCGGCGACCATCACGGCCGGATTGGACGTGTTGGTGCAACTGGTAATGGCGGCGATGGCAACCGAACCGTGGCTTAGCCCCACCCTCTCGCCCCTGATATCCACCTCGACCCCTTTGGGCCGAGGCGACGCGCCGACGGTCGGCGTGCTTGGCTCCTGGGCCTCGTTGGCGGTGCCGCCCTCCCAGTCGAAGAGCTGCGTGCCCTCGGCCGCTCCCGGAGCGGGCGCCAGGAACTGCTCGGGGAAGGCGGCGCGGAACGTCTTCCGCAGGTCCGCCAGGGCTACCCGGTCCTGGGGCCGCCGGGGCCCCGCCAGGCTCGGCTGGATGCTGCCCAGGTCCAGCTCGAGGATTTCGCTGAACTTGGGCTCGGGGGTCAGCTCGCTGCGGAACATGCCCTGTTGCTTGGTGTAGGCCTCTACCAACTCCACGAGAGCCTTGTCCCGCCCGGTCTCCCGCAAATAGTGCAGGCTCTCGCCGTCGACGGGGAAGACGGAGGCGGTGGCCCCGTACTCGGGCGACATGTTAGAGATCGTGGCGCGGTCTTGCAGGGTCAGGTTGCCGAGGCCGGCGCCAAAGAACTCCACGAACTTGTTGACGACGCCATGCTGGCGCAGCATCTGGGTGACCGTCAGCACCAGGTCCGTGGCCGTCGTGCCCTCACCCATCTGCCCGGTGAGACGCACGCCCACTACCTTGGGGTACGGTAGATAGAAAGGCTGCCCCAGCATCGCCGCCTCAGCCTCGATGCCGCCCACGCCCCAACCCACGACCCCGAGGCCGTTGACCATCGTGGTGTGGGAGTCCGTGCCCACCAGAGTGTCCGGCATAGCCGTCGTGACCATGCCCACGGTTCGCGTGGTGACCACCGAAGCCAGGTACTCCAGGTTTACCTGGTGGACGATGCCCATACCAGGCGAGGCCACGCGGAAGTTCTGGAAGGCCTGTTGCGCCCAGCGCAAGAGGGCATAGCGCTCGCCGTTGCGTTGGTATTCGCGGTCGACGTTGGCGCTGAAGGCGCGCACGGTGCCGAAGACGTCTACCTGGACCGAATGATCGATGACCAGGTCTACCGGCACCAGCGGATTGATCAGTTTGGCATCACCGCCCAGGCGAGCCATCGCCGAGCGCATTGCCGCCAAGTCGACTACCGCTGGTACGCCGGTGAAGTCCTGCAAGAGCACCCGAGACGGCAGGAACGGGAACTCGCCGCTGCCCGCCTCTGGGCCGCCCCAACGGGCCAACGCCAGCACATCGTCCACTGTGACGCTCTTGCCATCGCAGTGGCGCAGCACGTTCTCGAGTAGAACCTTGATCGTGTACGGCAAGCGAGCCAGATCGACGCCGCTCTGACCCGCTAGCGCATCCAGAGAATAGTAAAGTACCGTCTGGGAAGGAAGTGAGAGTGTCCTGCGCGCACCCAGGGGATCGACAGGCACGCTCGGCGTGGCCATGTAGGGAACCTCCTCTAACGACTGCGCGGGCGCCAAAGTCCCGCCTGGTCCCGCCATCCGACGTAGGCGAACGGTCGCGCGGCGGTCCACTACGTCTATTTTACATCACCCGCTCGCTAGCGTCCGGACCGTCCGATTGACGAGCACGCTTGCTCGGTCTAGAATGATCAAGGGGTAGGAATTCGATAGATGAGTGACGAGACAAACGGCCAGAAGGTGCCACGGACGCACACCATTCGCGTGCGCGTTCGTCAGAGCGACACGGACTACTTGGGCATCGTTTACAACCCGGTCTACCTGGACTATGCCATGGAGGCCGTGTTCCAGCACGTCGAGAGCCACAAGTTCGCCCTGGAACGCCTCCGTTCCCTCGGTGGTTATTTCGTGGTGCGCCGGCACGAAATCGACTACCTGCGGCCGGCCCGGGCCAGCGACGAGCTGTTGGTGACCACGCGCATCCTGGGGATGAAGGGCCTGCTGGCCACTCGCGCCACCAGCATCGTCAACGCGACGACCGGGGAGCAGTTGGCACGGGCCAAGACCGACTACGTCTTCGTGCGAGACAACGGCCGGCCGGGCCACATCCCCAGGGCGATCATCGACGCTTTCGAGTGGGGCGAGCAGTCTGAGCCGGCTGTTGGCGCCGCCGGGGGCGACGCCTAGCGCTGGCGCACCTGCTCCGCCAGATCGGCCACGCGCTCGGGGTTCACCCTATCCGCAAAACCGTCGAAGGTGAGGCTGATCCAGGGCTTGTGCCCGTAGCGCTTGGAGACCTGCTCGGCCAGCGCCGCCACAATGCCGCCCGGCATGCAGCCATGGGGCATCACGGAGATCACGCCCGCAAAGTGAGGATTGCGCATTTGCCGAAGGCCGCTGCCCAGCGACAGCACTGCCTCGCTGCCGTTGCGGCTTGGTAGGTACTCCGCGGAGGCGTCCAGCAGGTCTCGGGTGCTGGGCTCCGGCTCTGGCAGCGCCTCGCGGCACCAGCCGAAGACACGGCCGTCGAAGTAATCCATGGCCAGTTTGCGCAGGCCGCCCCGCAAAGTACGCCCCAGGTCCCGATTTTGCCAGCCGTCCTCCAGGTTGCGCAGTGAGACGTACTTCATCCACTCGCTCATCGGCGCCACTTCTACCTCCAGACCATTGGCCTCGCAGAGGCCGACCAGGTCCTTATTGCAGAAGCGGTTGGCGCGCAAGTAGATCTCGCCGTTGATCCCCACCAGGGGCCGTCGCGGCGGGGCGGGGTCGCGCAGGGCCAACAGCGCCGCGGTCGCCTCGCGGAGATGCCCGGCGAAGGGCCGCCTGGCCGCCACTGCGCCCACTATCACGTCGAGATAATGGCGGTAGACGCGCTCCGTCTCCCCCTTCTGGCGCTCGTACGGTCTGGTCAGCCACAGCAGCCTCTGCAACTGGTCCACCGCCACGACGCCTTGCCAGGCCAGGAGCTCGAAAGCGGTGCCCAGGCCTAGGTCGGCATAGGCATTGTTGGAGACGGTGGTTAGCACCGTCAGCTCGATGCCAAGTTCGTCGAGAATCTTCTGCTGTTCCTGCGCATATTTGCCCAGACGGCAGGGGCCGAAGGAGCCCGCCATCAGGGTGCGCGCTCCCTTGGGGAGGGCGCCGTCGCTGGCGGCCCGCAGCAGCACTCCGAGCGAATCGCGGAATGGTAGACACTCCTTGCCGCTGGTCACGTCACGGCTGAGAGCCAGACTGCGCTCGTCAGACTCGGGCAGCAACTCGGCCTGGACGCCGAACGCCCGCATGGCCGCCACGACCGCCGCCGCGTGATCGGCCATTGGCGGGATCAGCATCGTCTCGCCGGCCCGGATGACCGTGGGCACTCGGCGCGCGTAGTCGGCTGGCTGGGCGCCATAGGCCAGCCCCGCCCGTCTGTAACCGCGCAGGGTGTCGACCAGCGCCTCGATTCGCGTGACGTAGCCCGCCTCGGCCGCGTGCTCGTCGACCTCTATCTGGCCGAGCGGCTTGGCCCCCATCATGTCCTCGACGATGTTCTGGATAATGGAATTGGGGCCGCAACCGAAGTTTGAGAGGAACAGGCCGAAGAGCTGGGGATTCTCCGCAATCAGCTTGGCTGCGGCCAGCAGCTTGCGTTCGTAGTTCCAGTACGGGCGATCGCTGATCGCCCCAACGTCCACGCTCGCCAGGGGTAAGTAGTCCAGCGGGATAGGTACCACGCCCAGCTTCGCCAGCTCCTGCGCCATACCTAGGTTGGCGCCGGCGTCCTGGGCGTTGTAGGCGCGCGAGAGCAGCACCACGCCGATCTTCTGCGGATCGGCCGCGAGCTCGGCGAGCAGTCGCCGCCCCGCCTCTGCCAGCTGCTCTTCGAATTGTTGCTGCCTAAGCAAAGCCTTCCGCCCAGCCGCCCGGCCGCGCGCCTGGTCAAAACCAAGGCGCTTGGCGATAGCGGCGCAGCTATCTAGCCAAACCTCGTCGCCCCGCGAGAGATCGATGATGGGATCAAGCACCCTATCTCCCAAGCTGAAAGCCGAGCGGATGATGTACGGGGCGGCCTGGATGAGCGGGCAGGAATAGCGCTGGTCCTCCTCGCCCCCTTTGCGGCCCATGCGAATAGCGTTGGGCACGAGCACGAAATCGACCCCGTGTGAGAGCAACTCGGCGACGTGGCCGTGCAGCAGTTTCAGCGGGAAGCAGCTGTCCGTATAGGCGTGCTCCAGCGAGCGCTCTATGGACTGCTTGTTCGTGCCGGCGGAGAGCGACACCTCCACGCCCAGCTCGTTGAGGAACGACAGCAGCAGCGGCGCCAGGTCGAAGGTCATCAGGGCCCGTGGCACTCCCACGCTGACCCCTGCGCCCTTACCCGGGTCGTAGTCGGCGAAGAGCAGAGCCTCGCGCTCGCTGAACGGCGTCGTCGGCTTGATCCCCGTGCCGCCGGCCGCGTCGTAACGGTCGCAGCGCGAGCCGTAGTAGAGGCGGCGGCTATCGTCGGTGGTCATGAGGCTGATGGCGCAGCTGTTCTCACAATGGTGGCAGGTGAAATTGCTGAGCTTGTACCCCGCCTCGGCGATGGCCGTGAAACCGCGGAAGGGGGACACGTTGTCCTCCGGGAGCGACTCTTTGGCGAGCAGGGCAGCGCCAATGGCGCCGGTGACCTCTTTGTGAACCGGTACGATGAAGGTCCTGTCGGGAAACTCGGCCTGGAAGGCGGAAACGCAGGCCTGATTGTAGAAGACAGCACCTGTGAGGAAGACCCGTTTGCCGACTCGGCTGGTGCCCACCACCTTGGAGCGGTAGTTCTTGGCCAGGGAGACGGCCAGGCTGGCGGCAATCACATCCAGCCCCACGCCACCGTGCTGGGCCGACGTCACGGCCTGGCTCATGAACGCCGCACAGCGCTCGCCCAGATCCAGCTGGCTTGGCGCGGAAAAGGCCAGCCGAGCGAACTCGCCGGTGCGAGTGGAGACACCGAGCTGCTCGGCGAGCTCGTCGATGAAACTGCCGGTACCGGCCGCACAGGCCTTGTTCATCTGGTAATCGAGGACGGTGCCGTTCTCCAGATAGACGTACTTGGAGTCCTGCCCCCCAAGTTCGAACACGGTATCGACCGCCGAGTCAATGAGCAGTGCGGCCCGCGTTTGCGCCGTGATCTCGTTCTTGATCAGGTCGGCGCCGATGAAGTTGCCGACCAGGTAGCGGCCCGAGCCGGTTACGCCCGCGCCGCGCACTCGCACTTTGCCATCGACCTGCGGCGCCAGGGCCGCCATCACCTGTTTCACCGCCTCCAAGGGTTGGCCGGCGGTCATCAGGTAGTGCTTGGCCAGGACCTCACCCTCGGGAGTAACCACGGCCGCCTTGGTGCTCGTGGAGCCGACGTCCACGCCGACGTAGACGTCGACCAGCCCACCTCGGTTGTCCAGCTCTCGCGGCCGCCAGCCATCCGGGCTGGCGCTGGCGGCGAGTGAGCGGGCCACGTGGAACACCTCGCCTTCGCCCATGCGCTCCGGGCGCAGCGCCGAGGGTGCGGCTTTGGCCGAGCGCGCCAGCAAGGCCGCGCCGAGGGCTTCGCGCCCGGCAGGGTCGGACGGCACCAGCACGCTCGGGCCACCCAGAGCTTCGGCTAAAGCCCGGCGGACGCCCGAGTTGAGGGCCACTCCCCCCAGCAAATAGACCGCCGGCTGGAAGGTGTCCCGCCACTGGGCCAAGATCATCCGCGCCACGCTGTCAGATAGACCTGCCAGCATAGCCGCGACCGGCCAGCCCTTCTGCTGCAAGTGGATCAAGTCGGACTTGGCGAAGACGCTGCAGCGAGCGGCGATGCGGGGCGGCGCCTCTTGCCATTCCAGACTCTTGGGACCGAACTCCTCGATGGGGATGCCCAAACGGGATGCCTGCTGCTCCAGGAAACGCCCCGTGCCCGCCGCACAGAGAGGCGAGCGAGCCACGTGCCACGGCTGGCCCAGGCCTCCCTGCAGGCCCACGACGAAGGCGGACTGGCCGCCGATCGCGACAATCGTGCGCGCGTCGGCACTGTCCGCGAGCAGCCCGGCGATGGCCGAGAAGGGCGAGGAGAAAGTCAACCAACCAGCCTGCCCGGCGTAGAGGCCCCTACCAGAACCGCAGACCCCCGCGCCGCCAAGCGCCGCCAGATCCACCTGGCCCGAGGCACGGTCAAACAGAGCCGCCACGGCGGCGGCTGGACCGGTGTAGATGCGCTCGCAGTCGGCCCAACACTGCTGCCCGGCCACGTCCACGACGGCCAGGCGCGCGTTGACCGAGCCGATATCCAGGCCTAGAAAGTGGTGGGCGCCGCACCCCGGCTCCGATTCGCTCGCAGAAGACAAGGCTACCTCCACCTGCGGACGGACAAAGCTGCCGGCGGCGGACCAGACAGCCGTCGGCGGCCCACTCTTGGGCTAGCCTATTATAGCAGGGCGGCGGGTTCGGGCAACCGTGCCGGCGTTGACCAGTGGACCGGCGTCCCAACTGGCTAGTTCGCGCGGACTAACCTCGACGTGGCACAGCTAGACCCCGCGTGTGGCCGGGTGTGGCGCTGGCACTTATGCTGTTGGGATTGAACTACCTCGCGGACGCCCTTCGCGAAGATCTCGACCCGCGACGCATAAACGTCGCCTGAAGACAGCAAAGCGCCCCGGCGAATTCGCCGGGGCGCCTGATCTGAGCCATCAGATGGCTGAACGATCAGCAGGTGCAATTCCCCTCCTGCATCCAGCCCTGGGCCGCTGCTTACTCGGTCTTGGCAGCCTCACGAGCACGCTGTGCTGCCAGCTTGCGCGCCTCGCCGCCACGCCGGCCGATCTCGGCGTAGAACTCGGGGCCCCTCGACTCCAAAAGGCTCTCGCCACCCTTGCGGCCGATCTCGGCGTAGAACTCCAGGCCGTGTCGCGCCTTCACAGTTGAACCGCCCTTGCGGCCGATGGCCTCGTAGAAAGCCTTACCCTTCACTTCGGACACCGCCGCGCCGCCCTTGCGACCTATGCGCCGGTAGTGCTCGTCGCCGTACCGTTCCTTGGTGGTCATACCGCCCCTGCGGCCGGCCTCCCGAACGGTCATTTCCTTCTCACCTTCCATGATATCGCTCCTCTCGTCCTTTCTGCCCGCACCGTCCGGCGAGCCTTCGCCGCCCGGCCACAGTTCCTATCGGTAGCTAAATATAGCATAAAACTGGTCAAACTGCCAGGGGCTCAATCCGATGCCAGAAGGCCAACCCTCCAGCCCCCAGCCGGTTGAAGGCGTGCTCTGCCAATTGCTGCTATTCTACCACAACCGACTTGCCAATGGGTAGTCAAGAGAGGCAGGGATCGGGCTCAGGGGGAGCTAGATGCCAAGCGAGATCTTGTGCCGGGGCCGCCGCGACCGCTCTTCCTTCGCCAGGGACGCACGCCGTCGCATCGCCTTCTCAGCAGGGACCTCGCTGCTCTTGGCCACTGTCGGCCAGAGGGAACCACCTATCGGCACCCCGTCGATGACCTCCGGCCGGCCGAGGCCGCGTCGAGCCATCTCGGCGCCGCCGGCAACGCTGAGCGTGATCTCCACCCCCGCGTCCTCCGGGAGCGCGGCGCGCACGGCGTCGGCAATCATCTGGTACACGAGCGGACTGACGGCCGGCCTTTCTACCTCGCCGTCCCCCAGGCGGATGTGGGTGTGGCCGACTCCGGAGCCCGCCTGCAGATGAATACCTTGCTTGGGGGCAGATCGGGCCTCCGCCCGCACCTGGTGAGCGATGTTGCCGGGGCTGGCCGCCGGGTCGCTCGCCGCGGTGGCCACCGCCACCCGGTGCTCCTCGAAGTCGGTTTCCCCTATGCCAGATACGGGCACGCGGACTACCGCCCCAACCGGCGAGCGCAGCTCTACGTCGGGCATCGTGCGACCGTTGAACAGCAACTCTACCGACGCCAGACTCGCCGCCGCCGCCGCGGCACCTACCGACACCGGGATGTTCTTGGCCACCCCGGCCACGTGACCGTCGGGACGCCTATGAATGCTCTCACCCGTTATCCCGGCATCTTCTAGGTCGGTCGGTTCGTCAAGCGTGAAGGGCAGACCGTCCAGCGAGTAGCCTAGCTCCTGGCCCATGAGCTTCAGTGCCTGCGCCGCGCGTGGCAGCCGTAGCTCGCTTTCGCGGATGAGGCGCGACTGGGCGAACACTTCGTCGGGCGTGCCGCTGGCGACAATGTGCCCGTGACGCAACACATACACCAGGTCGGCGTATCTGGGCACGAAGTCTATGTCGTGGGTCGCCATCACAACGGTCACTCCCTGACCCACCTTCAGGCGGTAGAGCAGGTCCATCATGCGGCTGGCGCCCATCGGGTCGAGTCCGGCCGTCGGCTCGTCGAGGATGATTATCGACGGCTGCAGAGCCAGCACGCCTGCCAGAGACACCCGTCGCTTCTGACCGAAGCTGAGGGCGTGGATTGGCCGGCGCTCCAGGCCCGGCAAGCCCACCAGTTCGAGGCACTTCTTGACCCGCGACTCGATCTCTGTGGGTGGCACCCCCATGTTGCGGGGCCCAAAAGCCACATCCTCGCCCACGGTGGCCGCGAAAAGTTGATCGTTGGGATCCTGGAAGACAAACCCCAGGGAACGGTATAGCCAGGTCAAGTCGCCTTTGCCCACCTCACGACCGCTCACCAGCACTCTCCCCGAGGCGGGGTGCAGGCTGCCGCTGAAGTGGCGAAACAGCGTCGTCTTGCCCGATCCGTTCGGCCCGAGGAGGAGTACGAACTGGCCATCGCCGGCCACGAAGTTGACGTTTTCCAGCGCCTTCACGCCGGTGGGGTAGACGTAGGTTAGGTCGATCGTCTCCAGCTTGCCCATCTCACTCCTCCACGCTCAACTATTGCCCCTGGCCTAGACAAGTAGACCCAAACCCAGTGCCGCCGCCAGGCCCAGCGCCACCCAGAACAGCGCTTTGACGTCAGTTGAGGTGAACCCGGCCTCACCCGCTGGCACGGGTAGGTCACCCCTGTATCCTCGCAGCAGCATCGCTTGGTATACGCGCTCTGCTCGGTCATAGGAGTTGACGACGACCATGCCGCCCAGAATGCCGTAGGAGCGCATGCTGTTGCGCCAGGTGCTGTGGCCGAGTCTGGTCTTCTGGGCCTCGCGGATGCGCTCAGCTTCCTCAGCCAAAAGGAAGACGTAGCGGTAGGTCAGGGCGGCGATCTCCACGACAATGGGGGGCACCCGCAGCCAGGCTGCCGTCGCCAGCATCCCGGTCATCGGCGTCGTCATGCTGACAACCAGAACCGCCGCCGTGCCGCCAATCACCCGGCTGGCTATGGTCAAGCCATGCGCCAGCCCCTCTGCGCTGGCCACCGCCGGTCCCAGCGTGAACAGCGGCGTCTGACCGGTAAGGAATACCTGGGTGAGAAACGCCACCGCCGCGAAGTACCAGGGCACCAGCAACCGGGTGGTGACGGTCCGTCCCGCTATCCCGGCCCTGAGCAAGAGAGCGACCGCCACTAAGAATATCACAAATCCGGTCAGCGGCGAGGGAGCAACCAGGTTGACGAGCAACGCCGCCGCGAGAGCGATCAACTTTGCCCGTGGGCCGACCCCTCCCAGCGCCTTCTCCCGGTCCAGCACCTGTTCGTCCTCGGTCGCGACCTCGGCAAACTCGTTGTGTTCGTGGCTGTGACCGAAGCCCAGTCCGTGGCCCGCGTGCCGGTGTTCGTGTTCGTGGTGATTAGGCATCCTAGGCCTCCTTGCGGTCCGAGGCCTTTTTCTGCCCTTCCCGCTGTTCCTGGGCGGGAGTACCGAAAAGAGAGCGCCAGGAATAGCCGACAATGAACCCCCCAATCGCACCGGCGATGGTGAACATGAAGAGCTGCAAGTCGCCGGTGACGTTGATCAGAGGGTTGGCCACCGTACCGCCCATTTGCTGAGCTCGGGTTTGCACCACGGACACGTCCACCCCTTCCCACTGGCTGGGAATGAACAAGGACACTAGGACCATAGCGGCCAGCAGGACACCGGCCAGCATGAGTGCTCTCTTACCAGTCATCTGCCTCACCCCTTCTGCGTCATCCCTTAGCTCTCAGCCCGAACGGGTATGCCCAAGCGCGCCGCCAGGTCGGGCCGGCGCTCGCGGATGAAATTGAACAGACCGACGGTGAACAGGCCGTCCAAGACAATGAGTAGCACCAGGCTCGGCAGGAAGAGGACGAATGTCGCTATCGTCATGTCAATTATCGAGCGGTCGCCGTGCAGGGCGACAGCCATCGTCGCCGACGTCGCGAAATAGACCGTCAGATCGGCCACGGCACCGGCCAGAGCCAGACCGACCCACAGAGGCAAGTTAGACCGCTTGAAGACCAGGTAGATGCCGTAACCCGTGAAACCGCCGAAAACGCCCATGTTGAGGGTGTTGGCGCCCCAAGAGGAGATGCCCCCGTGCGCCATGAATAGAGCCTGGAGCATCAGCACGATCCCGGTGACGGTCGCCGCCGCCCAGGGACCGAGTAAGATGGCCGCGATGGCTATGGCCGTCGGGTGGGCGCTGCTACCCGATACGGGAGAGGGAATCGGTAGTGCCGAGATGACAAAGACCGCCGCCGAGACCAGCCCAATTATCGGTTTGACGGCTGGATCCTCATCAACCTTCTTTTTGATCTCGGATACGCCCTTGGCAACGAACGGCACAACCGCCACTGTGGTCGCGGCCGCCACGGGCAGCGTCAGGATACCTTCAGAGATATGCATTGTGGATGCCTCCCAACTCTTTCCTCAGCTGGGTGAGCGTTGACTGGCTATCTTGCCCAGACCCCTGATCGGTCGGCGTCTGGCTATTAGGCTGCCACACCCAGGACGCCATATAAGCAATTCCCGTGCCAGTCTCCCGCCAGAACGAGCGTCCGGTGGTCAATCTTAAGCTGGATTCATTATAAATCGTAGCAGGTTCGACCCGGTGACCGTCGGCGGGCCAATCGTTGACCCCAACCAGAACGAGCTGCTACGATGCCGAACGACTCATTTCTTGGTGGAGGTATCGAGGCGTGCGCTCACTGCCTCTGGGCGGGTCGTGGCGACACGGCGATTTCCGGCGCCTCTGGGCTGGGCAGACGATCTCCCAATTCGGCAGCCAGGTCACTCTGCTGGCCCTGCCTCTGGTTGCCGCCGTCTTATTGGAAGCCAGTCCCTTCGAGATGGGCTTGCTCGCCGCGCTCGAGATGGCGCCATTTCTGCTGGTGGGGCTGCCCGCCGGGGTCTGGGTCGACCGTTGGCCCCGCCGTCCCGTCCTCATTGTCGGCGATGTGGGACGGGCGCTCGTACTGGCGAGCGTGCCATTGGCTTATGTGCTGGGCCGGCTGAGTCTGCCGCAACTTTACCTAGTGGCTTTCGTATCCGGCACGCTAACCGTGTTCTTCGACGTCGCCTACATGTCGTACCTGCCGTCCCTCATGACACGCGATCGCTTGGTGGAGGGCAACAGCAAACTGGAGACCACCCGGGCAGCGGCTCAGATCGGCGGTCCCGGCCTGGCTGGGGTGCTCATCCAGGCCTTCTCGGCGCCCGTGGCGATAGCGGCGGATGCTGTATCGTTTGTGATCTCCGCGGCATTCTGCCTGGCGATTAGCAGTAAGGAGAAACTGCCAAGTAGAGAGGCAATGGGCAAGCGAGTCGGTATGGGGACGGAAATCGGCGATGGGCTATCGTTCGTGCTGAGCCACCCGCTACTGCGCGCCATCGCCACCACGACGGCCCTGGCGAACCTCTCCGCTTCGGCCATCATGGCCCTCTATGTGTTGTTTGCCGTGCGCGAACTCGGCCTTGAGGCAGGAATGCTCGGACTGATATTCGGTCTAGCCAACTTCGGTTTCCTAGTGGGGGCGCTGCTGGCAGAGCAAACTGCACGCCGAGTGGGGGTCGGGCCAACCATCGTTGCCAGTTCGCTCTTGAGCGCTCTCGGTCTGCTCCTCGTCCCGCTGGCGGCCCGAAGCAACGCCATCGCGGTGCTTATTGCCTCAGGGCTGATCGCCAGCCTGGCCGTGCCCATCTACAACATCAACCAGGTTAGCCTCCGGCAGGCGATTTGTCCCCAGCGCCTGCAGGGGCGTATGAACGCCACAATGCGCTTCCTCGTCTGGGGAACCATGCCTCTCGGCTCCCTTCTCGGCGGGATGCTGGGAGAGGCGCTAGGGCTGCGAGCTGCTCTTGCCGTTGTCGCTTTGCTGGGTCTTTCCTGCTTCCTGCCTGTCCTCTTCTCCCCAGTCCACTCACTGCAGCAGCAGCCGGAACCGCTGCCGGACTAGGCCCCAGCCGCCAACGGCCGGCAGGACCGATCGCTCTGCGCCCGGCGGCGAGCACCTTCGACCCTAATCTTGTCCTGGTCGTAGAGGCCTGCCGCGGTACGACTCGCCCGTGAACTGCCTTCAAGCAAAAGCGGTAAGAGGCGCAGCCGACCGGGGAGTGCTATACTGGTCGCCGGTTTGCCGGCGACCAGTACTGATCCCGAGAAGGTGAGATGGGCGGAAGCGAACTGATCCAACATCAAGCGGTGGCCAGTGAACGTCCTAGGCCCACGTCCCGCCGGCGATTCAATCTGGCCCAGGCCGCGTGGTTGGGCGCGCTGGCGCTTGGCGCCTATCTGCGCTTCGCCTACATCGAGCTGAGCGAGTTTGGCGTCGACCAGGAGACCGCCCTGCACTACGCCCGCACCGTGCGCCGGGGTTGGGAGTTTCCTCTCGTCGGCATGGCCTCCAGCGTGGGCCCGGTGTTCGGCCCCGGCGAATACTACCTGATGGCCCTGCCCCAATTCATCAGCGATAGCCCCGAGCTCTCCATAGTCTACGTTGGCCTACTGGGGCTCTTCGCCGGGGCTCTGTTCTCGTACCTGGTCTGGCGCCACCTGGGGCGGTTCGAGGGCGTGGTGACCATGGCACTGTTTGCCACGGGGCCCTGGGCGGTGTATCTCACCCGCAAGATCTGGACGCCGGACACGCTGCCGCTGTTCAGCGCCTTGGCTTTCGCCTGTCTGATCGCCGGCCTGGTGCGGAAGCGCTGGTGGGGCGTCCCCCTGGCTGCCTTCTGCATCGGCTACGCGGTGCAGGTGCACCACTCCGCCGTTGGCCTGCTGCCCGGTTTCCTATTGGTGGTGCTGCTGTTCATTCGTCGCCAGCGCCTGTGGCAGACCGCGCTCTCACTTCTCACATTAGCTCTACCGTCGTCTCTCTACGCTTGGCACGCCTGGCAGGATGGCCCGACCGAACTGATAAGGCTGCTGAACCTCTACGGTAAACCGCCTGACTACGACTTGCGATCTGTCGACCTCGCCCTCAGCCTGCTCTCGGGCGCCCACTACGTGGACGGTCTCGACGTCTCTTTCCCGCCAGGCGTGGTCGTACCGCAGCTGCCTGGTGTGGTGCTGTTGCTGGGCTTGGCCAGCTGCCTAGGCCTGGTGGTCGTCGCCTACGACCTCTGGCGAACGCGGTCGCGTGGCCAACTTACCGCCGCCAACGTGGTGCGCGTTATCGCTCTGGTCTGGGTCTTAGTGCCGCTGGCACTGACCGTTCGGCACTCCTTCGAGCTCTACCTGCGCTACGAGCTGTTCCTCTTGCCGATCGCCTTTCTCTTCCCCGCCGCCGGCCTTACCGCCCTGGCGCGAATCGCGGCCTGGCTCGGTCGACGATTCTCGTCCCAATCAGTGTCGCCTCAATCCCGATGGGCACTGGCCCTATCGGCAGCCGTGATTCTCTACGTCGCACTGAGCGGCGCGGTACGCGTCGAGGCAGTCTACCGATCCTACGCCCTGGCCACATTCCCGGTGCTCGGCGGCCCGTACGAATCGACTTCCCTGCCACTCCTCGGAGAAACGCGCCAGGCGTTCGACCATTTGCAGACCATCGCGGCCCCAGACCGCGACGCGGTCGTGGTCGGCCAGCAGTTTATCACCCAGCGCGGACCCGTCGAATATCTGAATGACAACCGCTACCGCCTGCGCTTGAGCGATACCGACGAGAGCTTCTTGCTCCCCAACGGCAAGTCCAGACTGCTATTCCTGTCCGGCAGCCAATCCGTGGGCAAGCTGGTGGAGATGTTCGGCGGTAAGCAACGCACCGACCTTGAGTTCGGGTGGCCACCGCGCGACGAGAGAGTGAACGTCTACGATTTGGAGGCACGCAGTCTACCGACAGGCTTCACGACGGTCAAGCCTGGCCAGATCCTGGCCAACGGCCTTGAACTGCTGGCCTATGGCGCCAATACCACAGATGAGCGCAACGCCGATCTAGTGTCGGTCTGGCGGGTATCTGACGCCGACTTGGCGCTGCGGCCCTACTACTTCTACAACGCGTTTGTTCACGTTTTCGAGTACCGGGGTCAGCAGGTGGATGTCGGCGGGGAAGCGGAGCTGCCGATGACCGCTCAGTGGCGGACCGGCGACTATGTAGTCGTACCGTTCCATCTAACCACGCGAGACCCCCTTGCCCGGGCGCTGTATCGGATCGAAGCCGGCGTCTACGTGCGCAACCCGCCCCGCGCTCCCCTGCCGACTCTGGCGGGCTCGCTACCCGTGGCCTCGCTGGGCCTCGTTCGCCTTGGCCCCAGCATCCAACCGCTTGCCAACGCGGGCCAGACGGCGGAGTTCGGCAATAGCCTGCGGCTGGCAGCTAGCTCCGTGTCGCGTGCAGGCAACCTAGTGGAAGCGAGTCTGGTCTGGCAGGCGAAAGCGGCGGTGTCCCAAGACTACACCGTCTTCGTGCACGTTTACGACCAAGCCGGCCAGCTGGCGGCACAGAGCGACGGCTGGCCGGCAAACGGCAATTACCCCACGTCCGGCTGGCAACCGGGGGAATACGTGGCCGATAAACGGACTGTCAACCTGCCTCCCAATCTCCCGCCTGGGACCTACACGGTCAAGGTTGGTCTCTACGACGCCAAGACGATGGAGCGTTTGGCGCCGGCACCCGATCACGGCGACCGTGCCGTGGTGATTGGCACCTTCCAGAGCGCCAGATAGGCTGATCGACAAGTCTAGGCGTCTTCCGCCTGGTCTACGGCTGTCGCCACCATTTGCACACCACCGCTCGTTTGGGTATACTAAAAGCCAGCGTAACCAACAGCTAATTTGCGAGGTGGCAAAGTGGCAAGCACAATTAGATTCCTGAACAGCTGGGTCGGTCGAGCCGCGCGCGTGGTCCTTGGCCTGGCACTGATCTACTGGGGCTGGTTCCTCAACGGTTCCTCTACCCTCGGCATTGTGGTGGCAGTGGTCGGTCTGGTGCCGATTGCCATGGCTCTCTGGGGGCGCTGCCTTCTGCAGTTCCTGCCCGGCGGCCGCAAAGCAGGGGAGGCATAGCCAGCAACCCCTGCCGGTAATAGCGTTCTCCCCCGGAAAGCCACAACCCGAGCCCTCTCCGCAAACGAGAGGGCTCGTCCCGTTCTGGCGCCCTTCCTTGCCGAAGTGCTCATTCACTCCAACCATCCCTTCCCGCAACCGCCGGGCAAGAGGTTCGTTTGACAGGCTAGGACAGCTAGGTTAGACTAGCCAGCCGAGTCCGCCCCGGGGAGGTTGTCGCTTGCAGCTGAAGGCAGTCAGCCCTGCGACGACGTCAGCCCACACTCATGGCTTGGCGGCGACGACCTGGCTGGTTCTTCTGGCGCTGGGTGGATATCTTCGCTGGTCCTACCCACAGCTGACGCTCTTTGGCCTCGACCAACAGACAGTTGTCCACATGGGGCAGGCCATAAGGCTGGGCTGGGAGCGCCCTCTGGTTGGCGTCACCTCGGCCCTGGGCGCCGTACAGGGCGCCGTCGAATACTACTTAATGACCGTGCCCCAGTTCTTCAGCGACGCCCCTGAATTCTCGGCCGCCTACGTCGGTCTCCTCGGGCTGCTGGCTGGGGCCATCTTCTCGGCAGCCGTCTGGCGGGTCTTCGGCAAGGGTCTGGCGCTAGGCGCCTGGGCCCTCTTTGTCACGGGACCCTGGGCGGTGCACTACACCCGCACGATCTGGACTCCGGACACGGCTCCGCTCTTCACGGCGCTGGCCTATGCTCTCCTCGTCGCCTCGCTTGCCTATCGCGTGCGCTGGGCCCTGCCGCTCGCCGCCCTGGCCCTGGGCATCGTCGTTCAGATTCACCAGGCTGGCGCAATGCTCCTACCCGGCGCCGCTCTCTGTCTGCTTCTCTGCATACGGAGAGTGCGCCCGCTCGAACTGATCGTGGGATTGCTCCTCTTCGCCGCCACCTTCGCCCCCTGGTTGCTGGGCAACCTGCAGAGGGAGTCGGGCGATCTGCAGCGGCTGCTGAGCGCAGGCAACGCCGAGGCGCAGGTTGACCTACTGGCACCGACGCTTCTACAGAACTTGGCAGCGGGGGCCGGCTACCCGCTGGCGGGTGGCGCGTTGATCCCCGGCGGGCAGGCCCCACTTGCGTGGCCAGGGTTGACGGAATTGTTGGTAGGCGCCTTCTGGCTTGGCGTCGTTCTAGCCGTCTGGCGGGTGGCCAGGGACTGCTGGCGGCGAAGGCTGGAGCCGAGCACCGTGGCCCTGGCCCTTGCCCTGGGACTGGCAGTGCTACCGGCGGCCATCGACTTGAGGCATTCCGTTTCCTTGTACTTCCGTTACTTCGTCTGCACCTTCCCCGTGCTCTTCCTCTTCCCGGCGCTGGCTTTCGCCGCCATACCAGGTTGGCTTGCCCGGCTGAGCCCGAGCCGAGGGCGGGTTGCCGGCGAGTGGGCGATGACAGCGCTCCTGGCGCTGGCGGCGGTGGGAGGCGCCTGGCGGGTAGAGGCTGTGAACCAGGCATTCTTGACCGCCGGGGCGGTCCCAGCGGCGGGACAGAGCGACATGTTCCCCCTGCCATTCATTAAGGACTCCCGCGTGGCCATGCAGAGGCTCGAGCAGATCGTCTCCGCGGACTACGACACGATAGTCACCGGCTCGGTAGCCCGGGGGCCGCTTGAGTATCTCGCCGCCAACCGCTACCGCCTGCGCTATATCGACCAGCCGACGATGCTCGTGCTGCCGGTTGAGCGCTCCCGCATGGTGTTTCTGCCCGATTCCTACTGGGCGGCTGATCTGGCGCTCGCGCTCGGCGGGGTGGAGAACAAGAACGTGGCCCTGCTCTGGCCGCCTTCCGAATTGAAGACTCGGCTGGTCGACGTCGACCCCGCCCGCGTCGCCATCTCCGATCGCTTCACCAAAGTAGCGCCGGGACAGGTGCTGCCCAACGGGCTGGAACTGCTGGCCTATGCCGTGGAGAACAGCACCGCTCGTGGCTGTGACTTGCTGACCGTCTGGCGAGTCGCCAACGCGGAGTGGGCCCACCGCTTCTGGCTCTACAACTCCTTCACCCACGCCGCCACGTTGACCGGCCAGCAGGTCGACATCTGGGGCGAGGTCGAGCTGTCCACGTCTTCCAACTGGAAGCAGGGCGACCTTCTGGTCGTACCCACCAAGGTCGTGGCCCAAAAGGACCTGGCGAGGGGCGGCTACAAGCTCCAGATGGGCGTTTATGTGCGCTTCCCGGCCCGGCAGACGATACCCGTAGATCCCGGCGCCACGGAAGTCGTCAGCATCGAACCGGCTCGGCTAGGTCAGCCGACGGTTGCCGAAACGACCAAACCCGTGGCGACCTTCGAGCAGGGCATTTCCTTGCAGAAGGGCGCCGCCAAGCTGAGCCAGGACGGCAAAAGGGTTGACATCAACTTCGGCTGGCGGAGTGAAGACGGATTGCAGCGCGACTATACCGTCTTCGCCCACGTCTACGACGCGCAAGGCAAGTTGGTTGCCCAGGCCGACAGCTTCCCGGTAGCCGGCAACTACCCGACGTCCTTGTGGCCGGCCGGCGAGTACGTGAGCGATGACCGAACGGTCGAACTACAGTCTGCCTTGGCGCCCGGCGACTACACCATCAAGGTTGGGCTTTACGACGCCAAGACCATGCAGCGCCTTAAACCGGCGCCCGCAACGAGTGACCTGGCGGTGGCGGTCGCCACAATACGGGTGCCAGCAAAATGATTTGGCAGCCCCCAGGCCTGGCTTCGTTGCCAACGATCGTCAGGAAGACTTACCAGCGGGCGAGGACAGACAATGCAGGCTAGCTTCACGGCTGATCGACCTACCGCTCGCCCTTCGCTCGGCGCACGCTGGCGGACCGCCATTACTTACTCCGCGCTGTTGGCGATCCTTGCGCTCGCTCTTTGGCTGCGCTGGGATCGGCTGGACTATATGGAATTCACCCAAGACCAAGCCTGGCCAATATCGCGTGCCTACGAATGGGTTGCCAACGGCAATTTCCCCCTCCACGGCTACGTCACATCGGTTGGCGGCATGAACGGGCCGATCGAGGCCTGGCTTCTCGCGTTGCCCATAGCGCTGTCCCACGACCCCCGCATGGCTACAGCTTTCGTGGGTCTTCTGCAGGTGCTGGCCATTGCTGGCACCTTCTTCCTAGGGCGACGCTATTTCGGCACGACCGCCGGTCTGGTAGCTGCCCTCGCTTTCGCCGTCAACCCCTGGGCACTCGAGTATTCCCGCAAGATCTGGACGCCTGATATTCTGCCGCTTCTCTCGGTCCTCTTCTTCACGGCCGTCTTCGCCGCCGTCGTGCGGAACAAGCAATGGCACTACTCTCTGGCCATCCTCTGGTTCGTGGTGCTCTTCTTAGGCCATCCTTCAACGGTCGTGTATGCCCCGATTCTTCTCCTCGCGATGATAGTGGGTTGGCGTAGGTTCGGGCCCAGGCCGCTCCTGCTTGGCACAGCCCTAGGGCTGCTCACTGCCGCGCCATATCTCTACTCCGATTCGCTGTGGGGCTTCGGCAGCCTGCAAGCCTACTTGAAAGTCGGGCCGAATTCGTCGTCGTTTGATCTCGAATCATTGAAATACATTCTGACAATGGCCACGGCCCGTTACTTCCCCATCATGATGGGCTTCGGACTGCGGGGCGATTGGGTGCTGCCCGACTTAGCTATACAGAACGACATCACTCTGTGGCTGATGCTGACCGGGCTCGGAATCTGCGTTTGCCAGGTAGCGATCCACCTCTGGCATAAGCGAAAGTTCGATGATGCCGCCAAGAAGTACGGCTTGATCTTGCTTTGGTTCGTGGTGCCACTGGGAGTCTCCCTGCGCCATGCGAACGAGTTCTACCCGCACTACTTCATCGCGATCTACCCGCTGCAGTTCATTCTGATTGGTATCACCCTGGCAGTGCCGGGGCAGATTCTGAATCGGGTTGGTCGGCCCACGTGGCAGTATCTGCAATGGGCCGGCGCTGGCCTGCTGGGGTTACTGGTAATGTATCTGTCGTTCTCCAACGTGATCTTCTTCCGGACCTATCTCGACTACATTGTCAGTAACGGGCCCCAGGGGCCATATGGCACACCGTTGCTGTACAGCCGGCGGGCCATGGATACCGCTGTCGACTTGAGCCAGCGCTTTGGCGGAGAAAGAGTGTACGTCTACTCTTACCTCCAGCGTCAGGCCCTGGAATACCTAGCTTGGGACCGGCTGGACCTGAGGTTCGTCGAGCCGCCTGATGCCATGCTCGTGCCCAACTCCCCCGCTGCCGGCGCGTTGTTCATCCTAGCCTCGGACGAGCTCGGGGGAAGAGATTACCACCTGCTAGACAGCAACAGCCCTATGGTCTCGCGCCTATTGACAATGGGTTGCCGGGAGGTAGAGGGTGCCGCCGTCCGGGGCCCTGACGGCCACGACTACTACCGGTTCTTTCAGATGCCAGCGGGCGGCGCCGCGGCCGTGCTGGACAAATTCACTCACCTGAAGGATGGGCCGTCTCTCGCCAACGGCCTGCGCTTGGACGCGTACTCTCTCTCCCCTGCGGCACCGCCAGGGGAGAGCGCCACTGTCGCTCTAGCCTGGAGTCAATTGGAGACAGTCAAGAGCGACGAGACGCAGTACGTGAACCTGTTCTCCCATCTGGTCGATTCGCAGGGGACGGAGATTGCCAGCAGCGACACCGAACTCTTCGAGTACTCGCGCCTACAACCTGACGAGGTTCTGCTCTCCTTCCATCAGGTTGGAGTGCCGCCCACGGCTGGGCCCGCGCTCGCCTGGTTTGACGTCGGCGCCTACAATCGACTGAATCGCAAGGAGCTTTCTTGGCTGGATGGCCAAGGCAAACCGCGCAAGGAGCCGGTCAAGATCGGCCCGATCAAGATCGCGCCGCCGCGCCTGGCCTCCCAGCCGGCCAATACGGCCGGCTTCAAGTTTGGCGACAGCCTGCGGTTGCTGGGCTTCGATGTTCTTCCCCAGCAGGCGACCGCCGGGCAGGAGATGGCGGTGACCCTGCGCTGGCGCGCCCTCGCCCGACTGGCGACAGATTACGCGGTCTCGGTGCAGATGCTCGACTCCTCCGGCAAGCTGCTAGCCCAGCATGACTCTCCACCCGTGGGCGGCAACTACCCCACGTCGTACTGGACCGAGAACGAGGAAATCGTCGACTCGCACCCGATCGTGGTGCCGCCAACCGCGGCCCCAGGCCCCTACCGCATGATCATCGTGGTCTATGCCTCGGACAGCAAGCAACGGCTGACTGCCGTTGGCGACGACGGCGCTGCCGCCGATCACGCAACCTTGGGTGAGATTACCGTGGTCAAGGTGCCGTGAACCTCAGTCTAACCAGCGCCAGGCCAATAACGCGCGGCGCCTGGCTCGCCGTAGGGGCAGAGGCAGCGGCCGTTGTTGCCATAGTCGCCGTGGCCTGGGCCCTGCGAGTTTACCGACTCGACCTCGCCCCTCCCGGACTACACCAGGACGAGGCCATCTACGGCATCCTCGGTCTTTATGTAATGCATGGCAACCACGCGCTCTTCTTCGGCGAGCGCGAGGCCCTCTTCATGTACTTCATCGCCGCCGCCGTGCGCCTGATGGGCCCGGACGTGATCACTCTGCGTCTGGTGGCGGCGGTCGTCGGCACCGCCACCGTGCTGCTGCTCTGGGTTGTGGCCCGCCTGATGTACGGACGCAGGGTAGCTTTGCTGGCCGCTGCTGGCCTGGCCGCCTCATATTGGCACGTGACGCTCAGTCGGGACATCTTCCGCGCCGGCACTCTGCCTCTGTTGGAGTGCCTGGCCTTCGGCTTGCTCTGGGTCTCACTGCGCTCGCGGTCGCGGTGGTTGCGTTTACCTGCCTACGCGCTGGCCGGTGGGGCCCTCGGGCTCACCCTTTACACCTACATTGCCGCTCGCGTCGTGCCCGCGGTTGTCCTTCTCTTCTTCGTCGGGCAGATCCTCTGGGAGAGGCGCGGCTTGCGTCCGGCTTGGCTGACCCTTCCCCTGTACCTTGCTGCCGCCGCGTTGGTCTACGCGCCCCTGGGTTCGCTCTACCTGGCCAACCCGGAGAGCTTCCTCGGACGCATGAGTGAGGTTTCCCTGGCGGTAGATCAGGCTAGCGCCACTCCTGTCGGCTACCTGGAGAACCTGCTGCGTGTGGCAGGGATGTTCTTCGTGGCCGGCGACCAGAACTGGCGGCACAATTTCGACGGGAGGCCGGTCTTCGGCCCCTTCTTCGCCCTGGCCTTCCTCATCGGCTTGGCAGTCTGCCTCCGGGGCTGGCGCCGGGGCGAGAACCGGTTCCTGATGCTGTGGGCGGCCCTGATGCTGGCACCGACGGCCGCGGCGACGGACGCGCCGCACTACCTGCGAGCAATCGGCGCGGTGCCGGCGCTGTACTTGCTGGCCGCCATCGGCTGGGTGGCCGCTTGGGACTGGGTGCGCCCTCGCTTGGCAACCAGCGCCCGACCCTGGCGCGCTCTGGCAGGGCGAGCTGCTTTCCCGGCCCTCGTCTCGCTGCTGCTCCTGGTGCCAGCCGGCGTCACGGGCTGGACGTACTTCAATCTGTGGTTGCCCCGGCAGGAGACCTACGATGCCTACAACGGGCAGTTGGCAGCGGCGGGAAGGTTCATGGCGGCTTCGCCGGAATGGCGCGCCAGCGCCCAGAAGAAGCTGGATTTCTTCGTCAGCAGGCGCTTCTGGCAGGACAACCCATCGGTTCTCTGGTACGTTTGGCAGATTCTCTCGGGACAGGAACGAAACCTTGCCGATAGCCGGCTCGGCTCACCCTGGTTTGACGAGACGCGAGCTCTGCCCTTGCAGCCGGGTGGTGGCCACTACTTGCTTGCCGACGGCTCCTCCTGGGCAGCCACCGCGTTGGCTCGTTTGTGGCCAGGGCAGGTCACCAGGGAGAATGGGGACGCCGGCCCGGACGGCCGGCCTGCGGTCGTCGCCTTGCGCGCCCCGGCTTTGCCGCCGCCGGTCGCCGCCGCCCAGCCGCTGGCGTCATTTGGCGGCTGCTTCGAGTTGGTCTCTTACACTCTCTCGCCCAGCGTGACCTCGGGCGGCGAGGCGGAGCTGGTGACCACCTGGCGGTTGGGCACCCCTCCCGGCTCGTGGCGGCAGCGTGACAGCACGATGACGGTATTCGCGCACGTTCTCGATGCGGACGGTTCCTTGCTGACGGGGGACAATGGTCTCGGCTACTTCCCAATCGACTGGCAACCGGGCCAGACACTGCTGCTGCGCCACGTCCTGCGCCTGCCCGCCGGCACGGCTCCCGGCAAGTACTCGTTGGTGCTGGGTCTGGTGGGACCGGATGGCAAACGGGTCGAGGAAAGCATCGGCCACGGCCCGGACAACACGCTACGCCTCGAAGCGGCCATCTCGGTGACGGCAGCGACCGAACCGGCGTCCATGCCAAGAGTGAGCCAGCCGGTCGATTGGCCTGCCGCCGGACAGTTCTCCCTGCGCGGTGTGGACCTCGGCGGCGAAGGGGTGCTGGCGGGCGAATCGCTGCGAGCCCTCCTCTATTGGCAGGCCACCGGCGACGTTGCCGACGAGTACGATTTGCCGCTGCTTCTGTTGGACGGCAGCGGCAAAGAAGTGGCACGCGACGACGGCCGACCGGCCTTCGGCCGCTATTCCACGTCTCTGTGGCAAGCCGGGCAACTGGTGCGCGATCCTCGCCAGCTCGCCGTGGGGGCGCGCGTGCGCGCCGGCACCTACACGCTCACCGTCGCAGCCGTGAACCGCCGTACGGCCGCCAGCACCGCGCCGTTCGCCCTCGGCACCGTGACGGTCAGCGAGCCCGCGCGCACGTTCGCGGCGCCGGCGATAGCGAACCTTCTTGAAAGGCCAGCCAGCTTCGGCGGCGAGGCCGAGCTGCTTGGTTACGACTCGGACATCGCCACGGCTAAAGCCGGAGGCCAGGCGCACTTCACGCTGTACTGGCGCGCTCAGGGCGAGTCCGACAAGCGCTACAAGGTCTTCGTGCACGTTCTCTCGCCGGCAGGCAAGGTGGCGGCGCAGTCGGACGCTGAGCCGGCGAACGGCTCCCGGCCGACGTCCACCTGGGTGCGGGGAGAGATCGTGGCCGACGGCCACACGATTCCTCTGCCCGACAGCCTGTCCAGCGGCGAGTATGCTGTAGAAATCGGACTATACGACCCCGCCGACGGCAGCCGCTTGCCGCTACTAGACGCGGCCGGAAAGCAGGTCGATACTCGACTCCTACTGCCGGCCGTTTCCTTCGGCCGCTAATCGCCATGGCCGCAAGGGACGGGTCATAGTCCCTCGATAACCAGGCTTTCGACTCGTCCACTGGCCAAATCGGCCACGCGAACGCGGTGGTTGTTGGTGTCGGCGATGTAGAGCATGCCTTGGCCGGCCGCGATCCCTTCCGGTTCCCAGAAGAGGGGTTCGGTACCGTCCCGATAGCCGGCTTCGCCCGTGCCCAGCAGCGTCCTCGCCTCGCGGGTGGCCGGATCCACAACCTTGATCTTGTTGTTGTAGGCGTCGGCTGCATACAGGCGACCGTCAAGCCAAGTGACGTCGTAGGCGTGCTGCAGCCGAGCCTCATCGCCCCGCCCATCGCGGTCGCCGAAGTCGAAGAGACCCTTGCCGACGATGGTCTCCACGCGACCGCCATCCATAGGATCCAGCAGGCGCACTGCGCTCGATTCGCTATCGGTGTCGGGGCTAGATGCCGATGGCGTAGGCGTCGCGGCGAGGGTCGGCGCCGCCCATGAGCACTCCGCTTGCGGGGTCGATTTCGATCATCACTTCGCTGCCCATTGCCTCCCAGGGGGCAATCTCGGTGACCGGCTGGCCTAACTCCCTGAGCGCCTTCGCCGTCTCCGGCGCAAAGCGAGCCTCCAGCTGCAGTTGATCCTGGCAGGTGTGCGGCACAGTGGACTCCGTGGCATTCTGCAGGTGGCGCCAGCGGGGCGCCTCGACTGCCTCTTGCACGTTGTGACCAAAGTCCAATACGTGGGTGAGTACCTGCAGATTAGTCTGCACCTGAGTATCGGCGCCCGGCGTGCCCATCACCAGGCGCGGAAGACCGTCTTTGAAGACCATCACGGGGTTCATCGTATGTCGCACCCGCTTGCCGGGAGCCAGGCAATCGACGTGGCCTTCTTCCAGGTGCCAGTAGGTCATACGATTGTTCAGAAGGATGCCCGTGCCATCTGCCACGAGGGCCGAGCCGAAGGCAGACTGGATGCTCTGTAACTGGCAGACGGCGTTGCCCTCGCCGTCCACGACCACGAAGCAGGTCGTGTCTTCGCGCTCGGTCGCCCCGCGGCTGTGCTGCCGCTCCCCACGTGCGCTACCGCGACTTTGGTGGGACCAGGGGTCTCCGGCCGCCACGGATTGGGCAGCCCGGCGCAGGTCGATCAGCTCGGCGCGCTCGCGGGCATACGCTTTGGACAGCAGCCCCTCCACCGGCACGTCCACCCACTCCGGATCGGCCAGGTAGCGCTCTCGGTCGGCGAAAGCCAGCTTCTTGGCCTCGACCATCAGCTGCACGGCGGCCGGACTCAGCCAGCCCAAAGCCCGTAGGTCCGAGAGCCCCACCAGATTGAGCATCTGCAGCATCGTCAGCCCGCTGGAGTTCGGGGGAGCGTTGTAGACCGTGTAGCCGCGATAGTCCACGCTTATCGGCTCTTGCCAGTGGGCCCGGCACTCGGCCAGGTCACGCGGTGAGAGTAGTCCTCCCTGCTGCTCGCTGAAGCGAACCAGCTGCTGACCAATCTCGCCCGTGTAGAACGCCGCCGCGCCTTCTCTGGCGATGACCGTCAGGGTACGCGCTAGGTCGCGCTGCACCAGCAGTTCACCCGGCCGCAGAGGCTTGCCGGCAGGGGCAAAGATGGCCCGCGAGGATGGGTAATTGAGAAGTGCCGGTTCGGCTGACATGTACTCGGCCAGGCGATGGCCAACGGGAAACCCCTCTCGCGCCCAGCCGATAGCGGAGGCAAACAGACTCTCCACTGGCAGCCTGCCGTAGCGCTGGTGAGCCCCCAACCAGCCGGCCACCAGACCGGGCGTGGAGACGCTGCGCATGCCCTTCATAGGGATGCCGTCGGCGAAGGTCTCCCGAGTCGCGGCGAACGGAGCGGCGCCCGTGGCGTTGACGACCTGCACCGTGCCCTGCGACCGATCGTACACCATTATGAAGCCGTCCCCGCCCATCCCGGACATGTGGGGTTCGACGACGTTGAGCGCTGCGGCCGTCGCCAGAGCAGCATCCACGGCGTTGCCGCCTGCCTGCAGGGCGGTGGTCCCAGCCAGAGCGGCAAGGGGGTGGCCGGCCACCACCATGCCACGCTTGCTCATTACCACCGGCCTGTGCGCCTGGCGCACCGCTTCGCCCGGAAAGACCATGCCTCGAACCTCCTTCGGCGGACCGCTAGAGGAGTAGATGCTGGCGGTTGGCCGATATTAGCACGCCCGTCGAGCGGTCGCAAATGCGCCCGCGCGGTATAATGCCACCATGGGCCTGACCACGGAGACCAAGATCGATCTACTGGCCGAGGGCGCGGGCTTCGACGTCTGCCAGGCTGCCCCTGGGGCTTCGCCTCTCCGGCATGACGACCTATCGCGCTGGCTCTATCCTGCCGTCGTGTCCGGCGGCAGAGTGGTGAATCTCTTCAAAGTGCTGCTCAGCAACGTCTGCTTCAACGACTGCTCCTACTGTGCGAACCGCCGCGACTCCGCTTGCCGGCGGGCGAGCCTCGGGCCCGAGGAGCTTGTTCGCTCCTTCCTAGAACTCCACCGTCGCGGCCGGGCCCAGGGGCTTTTCCTCAGCTCGGCCCTAGCAGGCAGCGGACCGGCGACGATGGACCGGTTACTGGCCGCGGTGGAGCATCTGCGGCTGCGGGAGGGGTTTCGGGGCTACATCCACCTGAAGATAATGCCCGGAGCCGAGAGAGAGGCCGTCGCGCGAGCGGTGCAGTTGGCCGACCGCGTGTCAATCAATCTCGAGGCGCCCAACCCCAGCCGCCTCGCCGGTCTCAGCAACGACAAGAACTTTGCCGAACTGCTGCAGCGCCTGCGCTGGGCGCACGAGCTGCGCCGGGAGAGCGGCGGCGCCCCCTCCGGTCTCACCACTCAGTACGTGGTGGGAGCGGCGGGGGAGTCCGACGCCGAGCTCCTGGCCACGTCTGGCCGGCTCTACAGGGAGGTTGGGCTGGCGCGGGCCTACTACAGCGCCTTTCGCCCCCTGCCCGGCACGCCGCTGGAAGGACTGCCCGCCACCTCGCCGCGGCGCGAACTGCGGCTCTATCAGGCCGACTTTCTTCTGCGCAGCTACGGCTACCGGGCCGACGAAATGGTAGTCGATGGCGATGGCAACCTGCCCCAGAACAGCGACCCCAAGGTCGCCTGGGCGCGGGCGCATCCTGAGCGCTTTCCTGTGGATATCCAGACCGCTGGGCGCAGCCAGCTGCTGCGCGTGCCGGGGATAGGCCCGCGGGGAGCCGAGGCAATTCTCGCCGCTCGCCGCCAGGCCAGGCTGCGCGACCCGCGCCAGTTGCGGGCCCTGGGCATCGCGGCCGGGCACGCCGCGCCGTACGTTCTGCTGGACGGGAAGCAGCCGGCGTCCGCCCGGATGCGTCAAGCCAGTCTCTGGACAGAAGACGAACTCCGCTAGGGCCCGATTTCCACCGTCGGCAACTCCACGAAATCTCCCACAGTCTCTCCGGCGCTGCTGGTGACTTGCAGCCGCCGCACGTCCTGGGGCGTACACATGCCGACGACAAGCCGATAGCGGCCTGGCCTGAGACCACGCAGGCTGAGGGAGCGGACGTCGGCTACTACCTCACCCGCCTGCCACAAGGAAGTGGGATACTTGCCGTCGCGAGGAGGACTATCCGTCTGTGCCACTAGCTTGCCGTCCGCCAAAATCTGCACGAATACGGTGTAGTCTCGGGTCGGCGGTCTGGCTGCCCACCAGTAGAGAGTGGTATCCAAGCACTAGTCTGTAAGCTACGCCTTTGCCAGGTCGTAGCCCAGCAGTTCGACCTCGCCACCCAAGGTAAGGCCGACGCTGCTGCCGGCTGAAAGCGGCGGGGCCAGATCCGGCGCCACCCCGGCAGCAAAAGGCCCGAGGCGCAGGTCGCCGGAGGCGGGCTGTCCGCGAGCGTCGAGCAGCTGCGCCGCATCCCGCCGCCAGCAATGGAACATGCCCAGCGACAGCCAGGCCTGCTGGCACTGCAAGTCGCTGGCCGCAGGTAGCTCGCTCCAACTGAGCATCACATCGCCTTCGCGCAAGAACTCCATCCGCTCCAGGGTGATGTCGGCGATGGCCAGGTCCTGGCCGGCACTGTCCTGGAGATGCTGGGCAAGGCAGTAGTTGGGCTCGAACGAGCTACGGTCGGGCGTTCGCCAGACTTCCCAGGCCGCAATCAGGCGCAGGCGGTCTGGCGTGGGTGACCGGGCAGGATACTCCATCGGGCGAGCCGGAGCCCGTTGTCAAAGCGTGAATAGGGCCCCTCGTTCTGCAGTGTGGACAGTATGCGATCGCGGCCGCCGGCCGGCAAGCGAAAGAAACGAATCGTGGTCTGCCCTCCCGGCACGACCACGGCCTTGTCCGGCAGCTCCATAAGTCCCAGGTCGGCCAGGCGAGCAGCCTCTAGCGGTCCGCCGAAGGTAAGCATGTAGAACCGATCGCGGCCCGTTTCAGGGCCGAGTAAGAGCTGCTGGGGCTCGGTCGACTGCCTAACAGGCAGGCCATACGACTCGGCATAGTAGGCAACAGTCTCCCGCGCGCGCTCGGGGCTCCAGACGTAAAGGGGCTCGCCAGGAGACTCGGCCTGCAATCTGGCCGCCACGGAAAACGCCTGCCTGTAGTAGGAAGCGGGAATGCCATAGACCTGCTCCAGCCCGTTGCGCTGGATAAGCGCCAAAACGGTGTCATACTGCCAGGCTTGCCCGCCGGCCACCAGCACTACCGGCAGCGCGATGAGGGCCCAGGAAGTGCTCGCCCGAGCTGCCAGGTGCCCGCGTGCCCACAACCGAGACACGCGCTCGCCCAACCACACCAGCCCCAGGCCGGCAACTATGAACTGGGAAGGCTGGGTGGCGATCAGGTACCGATGGTAATCCCGTCGATGCTGTGATATAATACTGGTGCAGCAAGAGAATATTGGCTGGCTGGGGCCTGATGGCTCGGCTGCCGCCAAACTTGCCGGAACGACCCGGCGGAAGGGCTGCCCTCCGGGCAACGGGGGTCGAGCCCTTTTTGTTGCACAAATACTATGCTGCCGTGTGTTCGCTGAAAATGACTTATCGAACTAACAGGATTGTTGCGCGGTAGCCCTGGAGAAAGGGAAGGAATGAGCGAGCGCTTTACGTCGCGGCGTCACTCCCGCAGCGAAGATACCGTATTTCCGCCGACGGCGGCCGAAACTGACTACTGCCCGCCTCACTACTGGGTAATTGAGAAGGGCTATCAGTGGTGCCGCAAGTGCGGGGAGCGCAGGGATACTAACGGCGAACGGCCGGGCATGATCGCGGGCGTCGTCACCCGCATCATCACCGAGCGCGGCGTGGGATACGTAAAGGACAATACCGGGCGGGAGTATTTCTTCAATCGCTCCGGCGTGCGCGACAACGGCTTCGTCGAACTTGTTGTGGGTCAGGAAGTTGAGTTTGAGCCTGGTTACGGCAGCCAAATGGGTGGCCGAGCGCTGAACGTGCGCATCCTTCCAGCCAAGGTTGTGGCCGAGTAAGCCTCTACTTCTCTCACTGTTCTCTGCGCAACGCGGTCAAGCTTGCAGGCGGGCTTGACCGCGTTTTGTGTTGACTGTATACTACTGATGCTTACGAGTTTCGCCGGTCGGATATGTAGTCGGGGACTGAATGGCTTGTCCCTTGCCAGCCAACCACCTCCTTCAATTGTCTCGCTGACGAATGCTCCGCGGCAATACTCGTCTCGTAAGGAGTCAGCCCAAGAGTATGCCCGACAAGACCCTGACCTGCCGCGACTGTGGCCGTGAGTTCGAATTCTCCGCCAGCGAGCAGGAGTTCTACGCCCAGAAGGGCTTCACGAACGAACCGAGCCGCTGTCCGGAGTGCCGCTCGGCCCGCAAGGCGCGCACGGGTGTCACCGCCAGCAGCGGCGCCTCGCGCCAGCAGCGGGAGATGTTCCCCGCCGTGTGTTCTCGCTGCGGCAAGGAGACGATGGTCCCGTTCCAACCTCGGACCGACCGGCCGGTCTATTGTTCAGACTGCTTCGCGCTGGAGCGAGGGACCGCCCCGAGGCGCTCCTCTCCCTCCCGCTGGTAAACGCGAGGCTGTCCAAGTCGTAGTATAGAGAAGCTCGGGGCTGGTTCCACAACCGCGAGCAGGGGCGCGGCGGTCAAGAACGAGCCGTTCGGCAGAAAGCGGGTGCGCGTGCGCACCCGCTTTGACGTTACTGTGGTTGACCGGCGCCGTCGCGGCTCTGTTGGCTCGGCTCAACGCCTGATGAAGGTGTAAGGCAGGGCCGTGTGCTCCCGTCGCGCCAGCACTTCACCGCCCAGGATCGTGGCACGGCACGCAAGACGCTTATCCGTGGCGACCTCGTTGCCGAAGAAGTCCCTGTACTGGAAACTCCCTCCCTCTACCTCCAACACGGCCATGTCGGCCGGCCCGCCGACCGCGAGGCGCCCTCTTCCCGCCTCGGGTGGCAGCAGATACGCGGCGCCGAGCGTAGCTTTGTACAGCACCTCCGGCAGGCTCAAGCCAAGTGCCAGGAATTTCGACAGGGTGTTGGGCAGGTCAATCGTCAGTTGGTCGACCGTGACCGTAGTGAGATCGGTCGAGATGCTATCGGGCGCAAATCCGGCAGCAAGCGCCGCCTTGATCACCGGGAAGCTCGTGAACAGCCTGGCGCTGCCGCTGTCGATGTGCACGCCGCGCGCTTTGGCCTCGCGATAGTCGTCGCGGATTGTCCCGTCGGTCCGCACCACGGCGCTCGGCCCAGGGTGGAAAACGTGCGTTACCACGTCGCCGGCTCGCAGGTACGGCAGGATGTCGCGAAACGAAGGCGGCGGTTGCACCGCGTGCACCACGAGCGGCAAGCCAACTTCGTCGGCCAGCTCCCGGCCGGCGGCGACCGGTGCCAGAGAGGTCAGGCCGTTGTACATCCTCACTTTAATGCCCACGATGCGGTCGCGGTTGCGGTCCACTATCTCAACCGCGGAGGTTAGGTGCAACAGGCGGAGGTCGTCGTGCTCCTGCACTTCCAGTCCGCGCACGCCTTCGAACGCCAGTCCGATAGCCGAGACGTTTAGCAGAGCGTAGACGTGCGAGCGCGCAGGCTCGAGGACATAGTGGCGGAAGCCGATGAACCCTAAGGCGCCCGTGGAGCCGGCATCGACGAAAGCCGTGACGCCGCTGCGGCTGGCGAGTTCATCCGGGTCGACACCTACCAAGTGACCCAACGGATACACGTGCACGTGGCTGTCGATCAGGCCTGGGCAGACGACCTTGCCGCTGGCATCGACCTCCCGCGCTGCCTGCCCGGATGGCAGACTAGGGGCAATCCCGACGACGCGGCCGCCTCGTACAGCCACGTCCGCTCTGGCAAAGACTCGTCTGTCAGGGTCAAAGACCTCCCCGCCGCGGACGACCAAGTCGAACCGCCCCGCCGCATTCGTCTCACGCTGATCTTCTGCTTCTGGCATCACGTCTCCTCCGTCAAGCCCTGTCCCAGAGCCGGCTGGGCAGCCGTCCGCGACGGTAGATGGCACTCAACTCAGCCAGGCGCTGGGCCACATCCGTGGTTAGTTGCTCTGCCCGCACGCGCCAGCGCCAATTGCCATCGGCCCGCCCGGGGAAGTTCATTCGCGCCTCGTTGCCCAAGTCGAGCACGTCCTGCAGGGGCGCGATGGCGATCGCCGCCACCGACTGCCAGGCCAAACGAATCAAGTCCCAGGCGATGTCGCTGCCGTCCCTGGCCAAGTAGACGCGCACCCGGTGGCGCACGATCTCCGGCTGGGAGGCATACCAGCCGCGAGTCGTCTCATTGTCGTGGGTGCCGGTGTAAGCGACCGTGTTCTGCACGTAGTTGTGCGGCAGATAGGGATTGCGGGCGTCGTCACCGAAGGCGAACTGCAGCACCCTCATGCCCGGATAGCCGAGCTCATCACGGAGGGCGTCCACCTCGGGAGTGATCAATCCCAGGTCTTCGACGATGATCGGCAACTCGCCCAACTGTTGGCGCGCCACCCGGAACAGGTCCGCTTGCGGGCCCTTGACCCAGCGACCGTGCTCGGCCGTCGGCTCGGAGGACGACACCTCCCAGTAGGTCTCGAAGCCACGGAAATGGTCGATGCGGATTATATCCACCGTCCGCAGCGTTTGGCGCAAGCGCGCCACCCACCAGGCATAGCCGCCGCGGGCCAACACATCCCAGCGATATAGAGGGTTGCCCCAGCGTTGGCCGGTGGCGCTGAAGATGTCGGGCGGGACGCCCGACACCACCGTGGGCAGCCCACGTTCGTCCAGGTAGAACAGCGATTGGTTGGCCCAGACGTCCGCGCTGTCGTAGGCGACGAAGATGGGTATATCGCCCACGATTTGTATGCCTTTGCCGTTGGCATAGTCCTTGAGGCGGCGCCACTGGCGATAGAAAAGGAACTGGGTGAACTCCTCGGTCTCGACCGCCTGCGCGTGCTCAGCTCGCGCCTTGGCCAGCGCCGCCGGCCGGCGTTGCGCCAGGTCGACGCCGAAATCGTTCCACGAAACCCCGCCCTTGGCTCGTTTCAGTGCCACGTACAGCGCGTAGTCACCCAGCCAGCCGGCCTCGGCCTGCCGAAACTCGACGAAGTCGGCCTTGAGACCCGGCGGCGCGGCGGCGACGAAGCGCCGGTGGGCCTGGGCCAGCAGCGGCAGCTTGTAGGCCGCGACGGCGGGATAGTCGACCTGGTCGGCCAACCCCGCGGGCGGGTCCGGCAACTCCTCGCCTGCCAGCAGCCCTTCGTCGACCAGCAGCCGCAGAGAGACAAGCAGCGGATTGCCGGCAAAGGCCGAGAGCGCCGCGTAGGGCGAGTCCCCGTGCCCGGGCGGGTTGAGAGGCAGAATCTGCCACAGCTGCTGGCCTGCCGTAGCCAGGAAATCGATGAACCTGAAGGCATCCTGGCCCAGATCGCCGATGCCGTGCGGGCCCGGCAGCGAGGTAGGATGCGCAATAACGCCCGCGAAGCGCGGCGGGAGCAAACGCTGCTTGCCTTCCATAATCAACCTGCCAACCTCACTCGGCGCCAGTAAGCGCCGCCCAACATTCTAGCGCCTTCAGCCAACGCGGACAAGGTCAGGTCGCCACACTACCTAGCGCTCTTCGTGCTCGTGGCGATGATGAAGATCCGGCCAATGGGGGTGACGATGCACCAGCGAGGTATGCTGGTGAAGAGCGCTGTGCCTCGCCAACTCCGGCGCCTCATGTCCGTGGTGCAAGTCGGAGTGCTCGTGCGCGTGCACGTGCGTCAGGGGCTGGTGCGTGTGGACGTGGCTGTGCTCCTCGCTGAAGAGCAGGCGCCAGGACCCCAGCAGTATAAGTGCCGCCACCGCCTGCCAGGGAGTCAACGGTTCACGCAGCAGGAGCAGCGAAAGCGCCAACCCGAAGAAGGGAGCGCTGGCAAAGAGCATTTGCGAGCGCGCCGCCCCCAGTCTCTGTGCCGCCGTTATGTAGAGCGTGATACTGCCACCATACGCCAGGCCACCGAGCAGCAACGATTCCAGGCCCACGACCGGGGTCACGCTTTCTCCAACGGCAAAGCCAATGAGTAGATTGGCCGTGCCCGCCAGCAACCCCTTCCAGAAGGTGACCGTGGCTGGGGTGATGCCGTCGATCAACGCGGTGAGGTTATTATCCACGCCCCAAGCCAGGCAAGCGGCGGCGACGAACAAGGCTGGGTAGAGGCCCGACCAACCGCCCAGGGAAAGCAAGGCGCCGGCCAGAAACACGCCTCCGTTGGCCAGCCAGGCTCTCCGCCCGAGGTGCTCGTGGAAGAGGGCGCTGGCGATCACCGCTGTTGCCACAGTCTCCAGGTTAAGCCAGATGGAGACCGAGGCCGCCGGCGCCGACCGCAGGCCGAGCAACAACAGCACCGGTCCCAGGGCCCCGCCAAAGACGACGCTGCCCAGCAGTCGCAGCCGGTTGGCCGTATCACCAGGCAATCTGAACTCGCGCCGCTTGCCCGCCACTAAGGCCGGCGTCACAAGGGCCGCCGCCCCGAGGTAGAGCAGGCCGGCGAGCGCGAAGGGGCCCACCGCGCCCAGGAGCCACTTGCTAAGGGGGGTGGAGGCGCCGAATAGCAGCGCCGCCAGCACCGCTAGCGATGTCGGCGCCAGGTGTCTGCCATTGGCGGCGAGTGCACGGGCCATTGTTCAGCTCCCTCGACCACTCGCGCCGGATTGACACCGGCACGCCAACTGTCTATCCTGAGTGTAGCACAGGTGCCGACGCCGTCCCTCCGACGAATCGCGGTTGGCCGCCGGCAACGATTCTGGGAGCAGTCCGTGAACGAGCAATCGCGCCGTAAGGAATTGCGAGAGCAATACAAGCGGAGTCGTCCCGAGGCAGGGGTGTACCGCATCGTCAACGGCAAGAACGGCAAGTCCCTTCTGGGTTCGACTGCCAACCTCGCCAGCCTCCGCAGCAAAATGGAGTTCGCCAAGTCCACCAACACGCCAGGCGCTCTGGACCGCCGTTTGGCCAAAGATGTTGCCCAATTTGGCCTCGACGCCTTCTCACTGGAGATTCTCGACGTTCTGGAAATCCGCCCGGAGATGACCGCAGCCGACGTACAGGAGGAACTGGCAACGCTGGAGGCGCTCTGGCGCGAGAGAATGGATCCCTCCTTTCTCTACTGACCACGGTAGCACCGGTTATGTCCACTTAACAGGAAAGCAGCTGCACGCCGCCGCCAGTTTATGCCCCCTGCCAACTCTCCGCAGTGCCGAACGCCAGACAATAGCCCAATGGTCCAAACGGTTGGCACCATCGTGACGCCCCGGCATTGATACCATCTCGACGCCGTCGGCATCGTCTACCGCAGGCAGCGCTAGTTGTTGCTATCTCGCCTGACGTGTGATAGCATTGAGGACAAGACACCGCAGGCACCGTCCAAGTTGGTCTTCCGGCTCGACGTTCCTCTCGAGAAAGGAGTGACCGCGATGGATTGCTTGACCAAACTCGAGGCCTTCCTCCGCGACAACAAGGTTCCCTTCCAGGTGCAACACCACCCCGTCGCCTACACTGCCCAGGAGCTCGCGGCCAGTGAGCACATTCCCGGCAGGCTGGTGGCAAAATCCGTCGTCGCCTTCGTGGATGGCAGGATGGTGATGCTCGTGCTACCCGGACCGCGCAAGGTGGACTTCGCCAAGGCAGAGGCGCTGTTCGCCGCCAAGGAGGTGCGCTTGGCGCGTGAGGCAGAATTCGCCGCCACCTTCCCCGATTGCGACGTGGGCGCAATGCCGCCATTCGGCAACATGTACGGCCTGCCGGTGTACGTGGACAAGTCCTTGGCCGCGGACGACAAGATAGTCTTCCCGGCGGGCACGCACACGGACACGATCAGCATGCGCTATGCCGATTTCGCCAACCTGGCCCAGCCGACCGTGGTCGACTTCGGGCACGGTGTTCCTTAGGCCACGACTTCCCTAGGCTAGCCAATCAGGAAGGTGCCTCGGACCGCAAGACGCCAACCGTGAACTGGCCTGGGCAGTGGAAACGAGGTACACGGCTGGTGCTTGTCTCGGCGTGCCTGGCAGGCTACCCGCCGGCTCCGACCGGCCCCATTGCCGAGCCGTCATGAGATTGTTGGCCGCGGGGGCGGCCAGAGCGGCTCAACAGGCTTCGCAGCAGGTATAGATTCCGCAGCAAAGTGGGCGTCGACCCTCGACGCCTACGCGAGCGTTGGCGAGCGAGGTGCTCTGCAGGGGGCTCTCTTGGTCGTAGAGCAGCACAAGGGCTACGCAATCGTTCGCCCATCCACCAAGTTCATCTCCAAACAAGGCCTGACCAACTTTCTCGGCCTCTCCGGCGAAAACGTGGGCGCCAAGGGGCTGTGCATGAACATAGTTGTTATCCCCCCGGGCAAATCGGCCGAGCCGCACTGCCACGAATCGGAGACGGCCATTTACGTCATGCAGGGCACGATAGTCACGCGATTCGGGGAGGGTCTGCAGGAGGAGGCCGAGACCTGCGAGGGCAGTTTCCTCTATATCGGCCCCTACACCTGGCACCAGCCAGTCAACCGTTCCGACAGGGAGGCGGTGGCGATCATCGCTCGCAACGATCCGAACGAGCAAGAGCACGTGATCCCCTACACTGGCCGGGAGAAGAGCACGGTGGGGCAACCCTAGCAGTGCTCAATTCGCGAGAAAGGGCCGCGGCGACCCGCCGTGGCCCTTTCTGTTTCGTGCTCTCCCCGCAGGAGTCTAGCCTACAATGGCTGCCAGGTCCGCCTGCGGGGTGGTGACGGGCATGACGTTGAAGTTGTCTACCAGCACCTGCAGCACGGCCGGGGTGACGAAAGCCGGCAGGCTGGGGCCCAACCGGATGTTCCGAATACCCAGGTGCAGCAAAGAGAGAAGGATGACTACTGCCTTCTGCTCGTACCAGGAGAGCACCAGGGAGAGCGGCAAGTGGTTCACGTCGGTGCCGAAGGCGTTGGCGAGGGCCAGAGCGATTTGCACCGCCGAGTAGGCGTCGTTACACTGGCCCACGTCCAGCAAGCGGGGCAGCCCCGCCAGGGTGCCGAATGCAAGTTTGTTGAAGCGGTACTTGCCACAAGCTAGCGTCAGGATCAGCGAATCAGCCGGCACCGACTGGGCGAGCTCGGTGTAGTAGTTGCGGCCAGCCTTGGCACCATCGCAACCGCCGATCAGGAAGAAGTGCTTGATTGCCCCCGACTTCACGGCATCCACAACCTTGTCGGCCACACCCAAGACGGCGTGGTGGCCAAACCCCACCAGAATGCTCTCCCCGGGGCCGTCCGCGCTGAAGCCCGGCGCCGCCAGCGCCGCCTCGATTACTGGGCGGAAGTCCCTGTCGCCGACGTGGGTGACGCCCGGCCAAGCCACCAGCCCACTGGTGAAAATGCGCCCGATGTAGCTATCCTTCGGCCGTTGAATGCAATTGGTTGTCATGAGAATGGCGCCCGGGAAGGCGTCAAACTCCCGTCGCTGGTCCTGCCAGGCGCCGCCGTAGTTGCCCACAAGCCGTGCGTACTTCTTCAGACCCGGGTAACCGTGCGCCGGCAGCATCTCGCCGTGGGTGTAGACGTTGATGCCGGTGCCCTCCGTCTGCTTCAGCAGCTCCTCGAGGTCCTTGAGGTCGTGCCCGGAGACGACAATGGCCTTGCCTTTAACGGGGTCGACCCGCACTGGGGTGGGAACCGGGTGGCCGTAGGCACTGGTGTTGGCCCTGTCCAGCAGTTCCATCACGCGCAGGTTCACTTTGCCTACTTTGAGCGCCAGGGCGGTCAACCCCTCGGCCGTGGGCTGGGGCTCAGTGAGGGCATCGAGGGCCTCGTGCACGAACGCGTAAACAGCCTCTTCCTCCTGCCCCAGAATGCGCGCGTGTTCCGCGTACGCGGCCATCCCCTTCAGCCCATAGGTCACCAGCTCCTGCAGTCCGACTACGTCCTCCCCGAGCGCGGCCTGCCGCTTCTCAATGGATACGGACTTGCCCTGGCGCACCAGACCATCCAGATCGCCCGCCGGTTTCCAGGCTGCCGGTCCACCGAGCGGCTGCGCCGTCATGTCCGCCCGCAGGGATGCCTCAGCGTACAGCCGCCGCGCCTTGTCCCGCAGGCGGGCGCCTTCGGCGAGAAGCCCCTGCAAACGGGCAGGGTCGAAGTTTACATTGGTGACCGTGGTGAAAAGGGCTTCGATGGTAAACCTGTTGATCTCGGGATCGCTGACACCCAAACGGCGAGTGCGGTGGGCATACATCGCCAATCCCTTGCTGGCGTGCAGCAGAAGATCCTGCAGGGCCGCTGTGGTCGCGTCCTTGCCACAGACGCCAACCTGAGTGCAGGCTTTGCCTTGGGATGTCTGCTCGCACTGGTAACAGAACATGCTACTCAAACCGTATCCTCCTACGTTCCTGTCTGGCCCACTCCGGCCAGGGACACTGCCCCTAGTTGGTGGTTCCCGGCGCAGCCGGCAAGATCCGCCACGCTGGTAACGCGCAGGTAGTCCAGAAGTTCGCGCGCTGCCGCCTCCAAGTGCCCACCGAACATGCATTCGCCCTGACACACCGGAGCGCCCAGAAGGCAACCGGTCGCGGCGGGGGGGCCATCGACGGCGGCACAGACCTCGAACAGGGTGAGCGCGCCAGGTTCCCTGGCGAGGACGAAGCCGCCGTGCGGACCGCGTGTCGAGCGCACCAGGCCCGCCTTGCCCAGCCGCTGGAGTACCTTTGCCAGATGGGCCTCGGAAGCGCGGAGCCGCTTCGCGATCTGTCCCACGGTCGCCGTCTCAGCCGTGGAACCTGCCAGCAGGCAGACGGCATGCAGGGCTAGGGAGGAAGCCTCGGAGAGTCGAATTAGGCCGGCCAAGTGGCTCACCAACTAAAGGAGTATTTCGGTACCATTTTACTGGATAAGGGCGAGCTGTCAAGTACCTCGACAAGCCTGGACCCACAGACAGGAAAGCCCGCGCCTGTTGGCGCGGGCCCAAAAGGAATCGGGGTCGCGGTGGCGGCTAGTCTACCCTTCCACCCCGGGCGAGACTAGACCCCTTTCCGTACGCTTGTGCAGGTACTCGTCCGCGCCCAGAGCGGCCACCGCCCCGTCCGCGGCGGCGGTGACGATCTGCCGCGTAGCGCCGGCTCGCACGTCGCCCACGGCGAAGACCCCCGGCGCGGAAGTAGCCATGCGGGCATCGGTAACGACATAGCCCCAGTCATCCAGCGCCAGCTGGCCGGTGAACAAGTCCGTATTCGGGATCATGCCAATCCAGACGAAGACGCCGTCGACCGGCAGCTCCTCCATTTCCCCGGTCAACACGTTGCGGATCTGGACGCCCCGCACCCGGTCCTCCCCGAGAACGCGCTCGACGACGACGTTGTAGCGCACGTCAATCTTGGGATTGGACAGCGCGCGCTCGGTGTTGGCCCGGTCCGCCCGCAACTGGTCGCGCCGGTGCAGCACATGAACCTTCTCCGCGAAACGCGTGAGATAGTCGCTCTCCTTGACCGCGGAGTCCCCGCCGCCGACTGCCGCCGCCACCTTGCCCTCCATGAACGGGCCATCGCAGGTCGCGCAGACCGACACGCCGCGTCCCCAGAACTGATCCTCGCCCGGCACCCCCAGCTTGCGTGGGCGCGCGCCGGTGGCCAGAATCACGACGGGCGCCCGCAGCCGGCCTTCCGACGTCAGCACCATCTTAACGTCGGCAAGAAGGTTCATGCTCAGGACCTCGGCGTTGGCCCACTTAAGCCCGAAGCCCGTGGCCTGCCGTCGCATCCATTCGCCTATCTCCGCCCCGGATCCCTCGATGCACCCAGGGCAGTTGTCCACGCGCTCAGTTGTGGCCATCTGGCCGCCTGCTACGCTCTTCTCCACGAGGATGGTGTTCAGCCCTGCCCGCGCGGCATAAAGACCTGCCACCAGCCCGGCCGGGCCGCCTCCGACGATGACCACGTCATAGTCTTTGTCGTAGAGGCTTTCGTCGCCCGACCGGGTTATTCGGAAGTTAAGCATGATAAGTCGGTCTCCTCAAACAAGCTGGCCGTGCACGCCCACGGCGCTGCCAATATCCATTGTAGCATGTCCCCGCCACCCGCCTATGCAAAATGCACACCCCGTGCCAGGCTGGTACGGGGAGTAGCCGTGCCCAGGCCCACCCCCGTTCATGGAGCCGCGCGCTCAGCCTTTGACGGCGCCCAGCGTCAGACCCCGCACCACATGCTTCTGGACTATGAGGACGAAGAGGACTACTGGCAACGTCACGGTCGTCGCCGTGGCATTCAACCCGCCCCAGTCGATCATGGTCTCGCCCATGAAGCTGTACACGGCCACGGGGAGCGTGCGCACAGCGGACCCGCCCAAGATGAGCGACAACATGAAGTTGTTCCACGAGAAGATGAACGCGAGAATGCCGGAAACGACAACTCCGGGCATCGACAGCGGCAACGCCACACGCATGAAGGTGCCATAGATCGAGCAACCGTCGATTCTAGCGGCGTCAAACAGCTCACCCGGCAGGTCTTCAAAGAAGCCTATCAAGATCCAGATAACAAGCGGCATGGTCACGGTCAGGTGGCTGAGGATGACCGCCTGATGCGTACCGATTTGCCTGATTGTGCTGAAGAGGATGAACCACGGCAACAGATAGCTCATGCCAGGCAAAATGCGAGAGGATAGCACGGTCAGGGCCAGGAAGTGCTGGCGCCAGACCGCGATGCTGAAAGCGGCCGGCAGCCCCAGCAGCAGACCCAGCCCGGTGGAGCCCAGGGCTATGATCACACTGTTCAGGAAGTACTGGACTACTGGCGTCCGGTTGAACACCTTGTCGTAGTTGGCCAGCGTCGGTTCGAAGAAGAGAAGCGGCGGAATGGCTGTGTTCTGCAACTGGGTCTTCAGCGAAGCCATTACCATCCAGACAAACACGAAGATGAACGGCGCACTGAAGAAGACGACAAAGGCGTAGAGGAAGGTTCGTCGCAGCGCCTTGTTCCATTTCGGCCTTACCACGATACCCTCCTCAGTCGCATGAAGACGACGCTCACACCCATCACCAGGGCGAAGAAGATCATCAGGAGGGCGGACGAGTAACCCATGTTGAAGTACTCGAACGCCTGGATGAAAGAGTAAATGTTGAGGGTTTCCGACGCGTAGACCGGACCTCCCTTGGTGATGACGAAGATGCTGTCGAAAGTCTTGAGGGCATCGATGGAGCGGAACAGCACCGCCACCATGATCGTCGGACGCAGCAGCGGTAGCGTGATGTGCCAGAGCAGCTGCGCCGAGTTGGCCCCGTCGATTGCCGCCGATTCGTAGGGATCGGTCGGTAGCGCCGAAAGCCCGGCCAATACTATCAGCATAACCAGTGGAGTGAACTTCCAGCTGTCCACCACGACGAGACAGAGGAGAGCGATGCTCTGATCTGCCACCCAGATGCTGGGCGGCTGGCCGATGAGAGAGAGCAGATAGTTGAGCAATCCTGAAGTCGGGTCGTACATCATCAACCACACAAGCGAGACCGCCACCGGAGTGGCCATCATCGGCAGGAGAAACAGACTGCGGAAGATGCCCCGGCCCTTAAACTCCTCGTTGAAGACGAGGGCCATGGCGATGCCGAGGATGGTCTGCAACCCGACCGCCAGAGTGGTGAAGACGATTGTGCGCACGAAGGCACCAGAAAAACGCGCGTCCTGGGTGATGAGCTTCACGTAGTTGTCCAGACCGACAAATATCGGCCCTTTAGGGCTTGAGGCAAACCAGCTCTGGAAGCTCATCCACATCGTATAGACGACGGGGAAAACCATCATGCCGACGATTGCCAGCACGGCCGGCGCGGGCATTAGGTAGCGCGCGTTTCGCTCGTCGAAGAGATTGAAAGAGCGCCGGCGGACCGGGGCCCGCACGGGGACTGCCGGAACTTGGCTCATGGGCATACCTCGGGACGGCGCTCGCCGACGTGGTTGCCGGCGAGCGCAAGGTTGCAGACGTAGGGACGCAGCCCGGCTCTAGCCGGCGGCTTCTCGCTTCTGCTGGTCGAGCAGCTTGGCCTGAGCTGCATCGGCTGCCTTCTGCACGTCCTGGCCCTGGATAGCAGCGGCGATCACCTCACCGTACGTGGTACGTGCCTCGGCGACGTTGACGAACGGAGGGTAGAGGAACGCCTTGCCCTTGGCGTACGACTGCATCAAGGTCTCGGTTAGGTCCGGGTGCTTGGCCCCGAAGTCCTTCTGGAATTGCGCGTCTTGCCAGGCCGATTTGCGCGGCTGCGTGATGCCCGCGCGCTGCATTCGCGCCTCCATGTCCTTGCTGGCCGCCCACTGGATGAAGAACCAGGAGGCCTCCTTGTTCTTGGACTTGGAATACATTGACCAAAGCCAGCCGTTGATGGCCGGGTTCTGGCCGGCCTTGCCGCCGGGCAGCAGGGCGTAGCCAACCTTGTCGACCACTGTGGAGGTCTTCGGGTTCTCGAAGTTGGTCACGATCGAGCTGGAGTCGCAGAACATGGCGCCTTTGCCCTGGCAGAAGAGATCACGCAGCTGCGTCCAGCTCTGATTGATGATGCCCGGAGGGCCATACGTGCTGGCCATACGCCCGTAGAACTGGATGGAAGCCACAGAGTCGGCGCTGTTTACCTGGGCCTTGCCGTCGGGGGTCAGCCAGGTTCCGCCAAAGTTATGGAGGAAGGCTGGCCAGACGCCAACGGAGTCTGCCGGCACGCCGCGGAGGAACATGCCGAACTGGGTCTTCGCTTTGTCGGTGAGCTTCGCCGCCGCGGCCTCCATCTCATCGAAAGTCTTGGGCACGGCCAAGCCGGCCTGCTGGAACAGATCCTTGCGATAGAACAGGGGGAAGGTGATGGCAAACATGAGGATGCCGATCAGCTTGTCGTTCACGGCACCCAGCTGCTTGAGCACGTTGGCGTCGAAATCGGCCTGGTCCCAATCAGGGTTGGTAAGATCCTTGTTGTTGATCCAGGAGTCGAGTGGTTCGTACCAGCCGGCCGCCGAGAAGGCCGCCCCCTGCTGGCCGGCATGCGAGCCGAACAGGTCCACATCAGACATGCCCGAGGTCAGCTCGACCTGCAGCTTCTGCCGCTGCTGGGCTTCGGCCAGCTTCTCCCAATTGACCTCGATGCCAGTGAGGGCGGTGAATTCCTTCAGGTTCGGCTCGACAAAGTCGCAGGCAGTGTTGGTAGGTACCAGCACCCGGACCTTCTTGCCTGAGTACTTCTTCCAGTCCCAAGCCGCCTTGGGAGCGGCAGTGGCAGCGGGCGCTTGCGCAGCCGGAGCCGTGGTTGCCGCCGGAGCCGCCGGGGCAGCCGGCTTGGACGCTTCGATGGCCTTGGGGGCGGCTGTTGGCGCGGGAGCCGCTGCGGGAGAGCAGGCAACCGCCACCAAACCCGCACTGCCGGCGGCCAGCAGCTTGAGCACGTCTCGACGTCCCAGTCGGCGTGGGGAAAGGTCGCTAGTCATCAATCCTACCCCTTTCGCGGTGTTGTGCCGCGCGGCCGCCTGCGGCAACGCGGGCCGGCCTACGCGGGATTGGCTGCCCTTGGCAAGCCGTCGAATAGAGCGACACACGGATACTAGTGGCAGGATTGGCCCCTGTCAAGCTGCCCGGCTACCGTCCTCTCGCCGAAACCGACGGACGCCGGCACTGGCCGGCTAGTACAGACCGCTGTAGCGCCTGGCAAGTAAAGCCTGTACTTCCGGGGACAGGCCCTCCCTCTCCAGGTACAGCTCGCACTCCACGACCAGCGGGCTGTCCAGGGCGCGGCCGAGCGCTAGGCAATAGCGCTCGGCCGCCGCTCGCCGGCAATTCTGGCAGGTATCACACTCCAGCCAACGAGGATCGACCATCAGCAGATCAGCGTCCCCGTCTCGCCGTAGGCCTTCTTCATGCGCTCGTAGGCTCGCTTGAGCCCTTCCAGCTCCTTGGTCTTGGCCTCCGGGTCCTCCAGAGCCTGGTAGATCACCGAACCCTCGGCATCGCGGGGCACCGGCAGACCGGTCAGATAGCAAATCGTCGGCACCAGATCCACGATGCAGCAAGTGCGCTCGATCACCGCGCCCCGCTTCACCCCCGGGCCGCTGAGTGCCAGCAGCCCCTTCAGGGAGCCAATGCCGTACTCCGCGGTGGTCACGGGACCACCGTGCTGGCGGCCGAAATGGCCGCCGAAACCGAAGACGATGTCGCCGACACGGTCGCCGTGGAGGCCGATCATCCGAGCATCCTCTTTGCGCAGGGCGAACGTGATCGGCTTCTTGCCGGTTTCCGGGTCGGTGAAATCGTAGAGGGCCTTGATTATCTCGTCGCGAACCTCTTCGTACTCCGCGCCCGGCTCGACGATGCCTTGCGGATCTCGACCCTTGAGGTTCACGTAGACGTAGCAACTGCGTTGCATCACCGCCCTGGTCTTCGACCAGTCCACCGTCTTGGACTGGCCTTGCTTGAACCAGCCCATCATCGTACGGTCGAAGAGGTCGCTGACCTCATACTTGGAGAACGTCACCGGCTCAGTCGCAACGACATCCTTGAAGACAGTGAGCCCAGCCTCGGTGAGAATCTTGGCCGGATGGAAGGTGCCGGTCGTGGCCTTGCCGCCGTGATCGGAAACGATGGCCACCAGCGTGCTCGCGTCGGCCTCCCGCAACGTCTGGGCGAAGGCTCGGTCTATAGACTGGTAGACCTTCAGCTCCACGTCCTGGTACAAAGCGACCTCTTCGGCGTTGTTGTTAGTCGCCGGGTCCATCTTGTTGGCGAAGACGTGGTAGATCCAGTCCGGCATATGGTAGTGAATGAAGAACAGGTCCCAGGGCTTGTTACGCAACAAGTACGTGGTGGCGTCCGCCAGGTAGATGTGCTGGAACTCGTCTAGCTCCATGAAGGTGTCGAGGTCGATCCAATCGAGCTTGAGGGCACCGAACCCAGAGTAGGGGATCGGCAAACCCTGCTGGGACTGGATTTCTCCCATCACGCCCGCCGGATAGCTCCAGCCACTGGTGTTGCAGAGCGGCGTTACGTACAGCCGCAGGCGCGAGGCATCTTTGGCCAACTCCAGCAGTTTAACCCTGTAGACCGCTTTCTTGACCCCCTCGGCGTTGGCGAAGTCGTCGTAAAGGTTCTCGCTCCATTCCTTCGGCTGTAGGCTGGCGAAGGCGGTCTCGGCGTCCTTCTCCCGGCAGAGCAGCACCCTGCCAAAGCCCTTGCCGTCGTCGTCAACCAGCAGCATCTGCCAGGCCTTGTCTTCCGTCACCGGCGCGGTCGGCCGACGATAGACTAGATTCAGCTCGGCCTCCAGCATTCGTTTGGCAGGCGGCAGATTACGCCAGCCAGCCGGACTGCGCAGCTCAATGCCCGAGGCAAATGGGTACGGCTCAATGGAGAAGAGCTGATCGTCGGCCACGTCGGCGGCATAGTTGCCCTTGTGCTCGAGCACGGTCACCCGCCATTCATTCATCGAGACCCCATAGCCACCGATCACCGTCGTATTCTCGGGCTCGATGCCCCAGCTGGTGGGCCAGTTGAGGACGATGGAGCGCTTGCCGGCGCGAGCGGCAGAGGACCACAGCGCCTCGGCCTGCGATTCCCGCCCGTCGAAGGCCTGGTGGACGACGTGAAGGTCGTCGCCGGGGTTGTGAAAGTTGAAGCAAGTGATGCCGTGCGTGCCAGGCCAGGCGCCCGTGGCAATTGAGGTCCAGTTAGGCGGCGTGATCGTCGGGTGAGGCACGAGGCAGTTGGTGGTCCACACTCCGTTGTCGATCAGGGACTTGATTGTCGGCAGCTTGCCCTCCTGTGCGAACTGGTACACCCGGTGGGCGAGGGGACCGTCGATGCCCAATACCATTACTTTGCTGACGTCATAAGCCAAGAGTCGAATCCTCCTAGTCCGCGATGCTATAGCCGCAAAACGACCTATTTCAGCCAACGCTGAGGTTGATTTGGCTCCTCAGCGTTTGCGCGTATCCTATGTCCGGTACCTAGGTTGATCTTGCCATCCCCTATCCCTTCACAGCTCCGGCGGTAAGACCGCGCACCAGGTAGTTGCGCACGACCAGGGAAAACATTACCACCGGCAACATCACCATTGTTCCGCCGGCGGCGATCTTGCCCCATTCCCAGCCTTCGTAGTTCATGAAGTTGACCACCGCCACAGGGGCAGTCATGGCCTTGGTTCGGGTCAGAATCAGGGCGTAGAAGAAGTCATTCCACGAGAAGAGGAAGGCAAAGATGGCCGTCGCGCCCAGGCCTGGCGCGGACAGCGGCAGGATAACGCGCCTGAAAGTACCCCAGACGCTGGCCCCGTCGATGAGCGCCGCCTCTTCCAGTACCCTGGGTATACTGTCGAAGAAGGTACGCATCATCCAGATAACCAGCGACAGATTAAAGGTCATGTAGATTAGGACCATGCCCTGCAAAGTGTCGATCCATTCCAATTGCCGGTAAGCCAGAAAGAAGGGAATAGTGAAGGCGATTGGAGGGGCCATGCGCGTAGCCAAGATCCAAAGAGCAATCGTGCCTTTGCTACCTAACCGGGCGCGGGAGAGCACGTAGGAGGCGGGCACGCCGATCAGCAGCGAGAGGGCAGTCGAGGTAACGGAAATGATGCCGCTGTTGGCGAACGACTTCTGAAACTGGCCCCCTTGCAGATCGGTATAGTGCTTCATCGTCGGCTCGAAGGTCAGAACCGGCGGCCAGGCGAAGATAAGCATGTCCGGCTTGAACGACATTTGCAGCAGCCAAAGGAACGGGAACATCACGACGAGGATAAGCAGGACTACGCCGGCGTAGCCAAGTCCGAGCCTCAAGCCCCAGCCTGCCCCTTTGCCCCGCCCGGCCGCGAGCTTTGCGCTACTCAACGTCCACCTCCGTGCCGACCACGCGGATAATCCCCCAGCTTAAGAGGAAGGTCGCCACAACCATCACCACTGTAATGGCGCTGGCGAAGCCCAGATAGTTGAAGTTGAAAGCCTGCACGAAGGCGTACCAGTTCGTGATCTCGGTCACTTTGCCAGGGCCGCCTTCGGTCAAGATATAGATCAGCGGGAAGGCTTTGATGCTGTCGATAAGCCGGAAGAGCCCCGCAACCAGAATGGCCGGGCGCAGCAAAGGCAGGACGACGTAGACGAACTTCTGCCAGGGGCCGGCGCCGTCGATCAGTGCCGCTTCCAGCGGCTCCTCGGGCAACATCTGCAGCGCCGCCAGTAGTAAGAGCATGGTGAAGGGGAACCACTCCCAAACGTCGGGGATGACGATAGACCAGATTGCGTAGTCAGGGCTGGTGATCATCGCCCCCATCGGGCGGCCGATGGAGTTCAGGAACATGTGGAAGGGGCTGATGTCTGGCGTGTAAAGCACCTTCCAGATGATGGCCACCACGATGGGCGGCAAGACCATCGGAATGAGGAACATCGTCCTCACGGCCTCCAGAAAGCGCGAGCGCGCGTTCAGCAGGATTGCCACGGCCAGCCCGACCAGCAGCTGGAAGCTGACGGTGAAGATGGAGAGTTTGGCCTGGACCAGCAGCGAGTTGTGGAAGCGTGCGTCTTCCACCAGTAAGGCATAGTTGCCCAACGGATCGCGGAAGTTCCACTCAGATTGGGGATTGGTGAGGTTGAGCGGCGTCAGGCTGGTCACCACTAGATATACGGCCGGAGCTAATGTCACCCCAGCCAATACGATCAGCGCGGGCCAGAGACCGTACAGGTACTCGCGGCGCCGGCGCGCTTCCCACCCGCCGGCCGAGCCTGTCACTGCACGCCTTAGACTCGCGGACGCGGGGGGGCCACTGCTTGCAGCCATCCACGCTACCCCCAGGCTAACGAAGTCGAAAGGGTGCAGCGGGCAAACATGCCCGCTGCACTGCGCGAGAGTTGAGCGGACTACAGGTCCATCGGGACGCCGGCCTTCTTGAAGTCGGCCACCGTCTCGGCTTGCGCTGCCTTCATCGCATCAGCTGCGGACATCTGCTTGGTCGTCACGACCTCAATGGCCTTGTTTACCTTCTCGCCGATCTGCGGGAAGACCGGCACGGTACGGTAGGCCATGTAGCCGCCCTTGTCGGCCATGTTGAAGACTTCCTTGGAGAGGGCCGCCACGTCGACGCCGTTGAAGATCATGACCTTCTGGAAGTCGGGGCTGTCCAGAACCGACTTGCGGCAGGCCGACGTGTAGTTCTTCTCCTTGACCATCCGCCAGATCATCTCCTTGCTCAGCGCCCACTTCAGGAACTCCCAAGCAGCTGCCTTCTGCTTGGCCCCAACGGGAATGCCCAAGCCGTGGGAACCAACGCCGGGCATCAGAGCCTTGGGCCCGGCGGGCACCATAGCGTACTTCACCTTGTCGAAGACGGTGCTCTTGGCCTTGTCCACAAGGGGAATGGTCCACGACAGAGTATGCATACTGATGTTTGCGCGTCCCTGGGCCTGGGCAGTCATCATCTGGTCGTCGGTGTAGGTGAGCACGCCGTCTGGGGCGTAGGTGCGTAGGAGGTTACCGTACCAGTCGGCAGCGGCTATCGCCTCAGGCGTATCCAGCCTCGGCGTCAAGTTGTCTGGCGGGGCCTTGAACATGTTGCCGCCGAAGCCCATTAGAATGTGAGCCCACATCCAGTGATGGGTCTTGTTGGTGACGAACCCCTTGCAGCCCTCTTTGCCGTCGACGGCCGCCATCACCTTCATGAAGTCGTCGTACGTTGTCGGGACCTTCATTCCTGCCTTTTCGATCAGGTCCGGCCGGGCGACCGTCATCACCTGAGCCTCCCCGAGCCAGGGGAAACCGAAGCGTGCGCCCGTCTTGTCTTGCTGGGTCTTGGACAGCACGAAGTCCTCGGCGTCCCAGTCCTTGGGAGTCTTGTTGGGATCTTTGAGAAATTCCTCCAGGTTGCTGAACCAGCCCGAGCCAATCCACTTGCCGGAATAGATGAGGGTGATGTTCATGAAGTCGTAGGCCGAGCCTTTGGTAGACAGTTCGAGATCGGCACGCTGGTTGTAGACGGCGAAGGCGTTGAGTTCGAGGTTGACCTTGGCCCCGGTCTTGGCCTCGAAATCAGGCAGGAACTCCTTGATGATCGCCGAGAAGGTATGTTCGAACATCGCCCCGTTCAGGGTAACGCCGGCGAGGGGTTTTGCCGCACCGGCCTGGACAGGCGCCTGGGTAGCAGCGGCCACCGGCGCGGCAGTCGCCACCGGGGCAGGGGCGGTCGTAGCTGCGGGTTTCGGCGCCGTGGTGGGCGCCGGCGCCGCGGGAGCACTGCAAGCTGCAGCCGCCATGCTGGCGCAACCGGCCGCTGCGAAAACGAGGAACCTTCTGCGGGACAAGGCGCTGTTGCTAGGGTTTTGATCTTTCAACGACAAAGACGAAATCCTCCTCTTGAGTTGTCCGGGTAAGTCCACTCCCCGGCTGACTACCACCCCGCCAGACTATCGCCGGTACGCCAACCAAGAATCGAGAAATGCACCTTCCGTAGGATTCAACCGCTAGTGCTGGTCCACAACCGGAAACCGCTGGGAAGCGGTTTCCGGCAGTTCAAACGGCGCGCGTTCGCGCATCGTCCGCAAATGGCCAGCCATGGCAGCTCTCGCTCGCCGTGCGTCACGAGCCTGGATCGCCTCACAGATGGCCTCATGCTCTGGCAACGACGTGGGATCGAAGC